>NZ_AMPO01000007.1:0-97500 GCF_000302455.1 Methanobacterium formicicum DSM 3637 | reverse complement strand
ACCAGTTCACCATGAAAACCCATCTACTGGACAGGGTAGTGGGTACCAAGGAAGAGAAGAAGGTAGACCCCATCCGATCATCGGAACCATTGATGATTAACATTGGAACCACCACCACCATTGGCGTGGTAACCAGTGCCCGTAAAAATGAGGTGGAAGTAAAACTCAAACTACCAGTCTGCGCTGAATCCGGCCAGAGAGTAGCTCTCTCCCGAAGAGTAGGTGCACGGTGGAGGTTGATTGGTTATGGAATCATACGTTAAAGAGGCTGTCCTAGACGCAAATTTTTTATGATGGCGGTCCAGTTCCCACTGGATTTAACAGAAGAACTGGAACGCACCCTACCATCTTACCAGCTACTCATCCCTTCACCAGTGATGTTTGAACTGGAAAAAATAAAAAAACGAAGCAAAGGCAAACACAAAATAGCAGCCTCAATTGCTCTTAAAATAGCAAAGTCCCCCCCATTTAAACTTAAAGAAGTGGAACTTTTAAAGGGAGAAATGGTGGACGATGCTTTACTTCGTATATCCCGTGTGTTGTGCACCAATGATCGAGAACTGAGAAACAGGGCAAGGGAAAGGGGGATCAGTGTGGTTTATTTGCGCCAAAGACGATACCTGGCCGTGGATGGGCATCTTGATATTTAAAAAAACCACATTGAAATTTATAAACCCATCTAAATTAAAAATTCATCTTTAAGATTAGATTAATGCTTTAAGATTGAATTAAACTTTAAAATAAGATTTAAGTTCAAAATTAATTAAAAATTGGATTAAAATTATATTAAAATTTATTTAATCATCATTCAAAAAAAAATGTAAATGAATATCTAAATTAAATTCTACCCGCATTATCAGTGCAGGTTGATTTTTTGGAGGAAATTTAACATGAATCTCTGGAAGGATATAAAAAGTGGGCCATCAATTCCTGAAGTGGTATATGCAGTTATTGAAATACCAAAGGGATCACGGAACAAATATGAATATGATAAAGACATGGAAGCATTCGCCTTAGACAGGGTACTTTACTCCCCATTCCATTACCCTGCAGAGTATGGAATCATACCCCAGACCCTTTACGATGACGGGGACCCCATGGATATTATGGTGATCATGGACCAGGCCACATTCCCAGGATGCGTAATTGAATCAAGGCCCATTGGAATGATGCGTATGATCGATGGTGAGGACAAGGATGACAAAATCCTGGCAGTTCCAGTGAACGACCCCCGTTACAAAGACGTTAACGACATAGGTGACGTGCCCCAGTCCTTCCTGAATGAAGTTGCTCACTTCTTCGCAGAATACAAAACACTGGAAGGGAAAGAAACCGAAATCTTAGGATGGGAAAACGCCCAGAAAGCTAAAGAAGCTGTGGAACACTCCATGAAATTGTACCAGGAAATTTAGTTAAATGCATAATTCATTAACTAAAATTCATTAAATCCGCCCATCTTGAGTCTTGCCCTTTAAATAGTAGGAAAAAGTCTTAAGAAACCTTATTAAGGGTTTGATTAATTTGCAGTTACTTAAAATAAATAGAAAAATTATAAACTGAGGGATTTGTTTGTATTTAATATCCAAAATAGAGGACACAGTGAGAATCCCACCCAGTCGCTTTGAAGAACCACTCAATGAAGTGGCCATCGAGATTATAAACGAAAGTTACGTGGGCAAGATCGACAAGAAAATGGGATTAATGGTCACTGTCAAAGATATAGAAGAAATTGGTGTGGGCAAAGTCATAATGGGTGACGGAGCTGCCTACCATGAGGTAGTATTTAATGCACTGTTCTTCAAACCTGAATTACACGAAATCGTGGAAGGAGAAGTTATTGAAGTAACTGAATTTGGTGCTTTTATACGCATTGGCCCAATGGACGGTCTGGTGCACGTATCTCAAGTTACAGATGACTACATAAACTACGATGGGAAAAGAGGGGCTTTAATAGGTAAAGAATCGAAAAAAAGCCTTGAAGAAGGTAATAAGGTACGTGCTAGAATCGTGGCCCTCAGTCTGAAGGGTAAATCCTCCAAGGAAACCAAGATCGGCCTCACCATGAGACAACCCAACCTGGGACGAGTGGAATGGATCGAAGCTGAAAAAGAAAAAAGGACTAAGAAAGGTAAATCTAAAAAGGAGAAGAAATAAATGGTTACCAAAGCATGTACCCGTTGTCATCGCCTCCTTGAAGAGGACCGATGTGCTATCTGTAATCTGGCCACATCCAAAAACTGGAGTGGATTTTTGATCATCGTGGATCCAGATGAGTCACCCATTGCCCAGGAACTACAGATCACCCTACCTGGAGAATACGCCCTGAGGGTTAGATAGTGTTAATACTTAACTCAAAACTACGATCTGAATTTAAAAAGCCCATAGGAGTGCTTTATAATTCCCTGAATGATGCAGAGGATTTTATAAACTCCCGATACCCTGATAACCTGTTGATTTCAGTGGGTGATATAACCACCCAGAATCTGCAAAAAGCAGGGTTGATTCCCCATCTTGGAATTATAGATAATGTGGTGGAAAGAAAACCCGCTGCCTATGACGTGGTCTATGACAACGTTACTTTAAATGTTAAAAACCCTCCTGGAGTTATAACCGACCAATTACAGGAAACCATCAAAGAGGCTTTCCAGCTATTGAAAACTGGTTTTCGGGTTTTGATACTGGTTGAGGGTGAAGAAGATTTAGCTGCTATTCCCTGCATCTTGATGGCACCATCAGGGTCCCTTGTCCTTTATGGGCAGCCAGGTGAGGGTCTGGTGGTTTGTGAAGTTGATAAAGTTATAGATAAAGTTAAACAATTAAAAAGTAAATTAGAGGAGAGATAATTATGGAAATAGACATAAAAGAACAGGTTGAAAATCCCCTTTTAAACCGAACAGAAATACACTTTGACTGCATTTACCAGGGAGAATCCACTCCAAAAGTACTGGACGTAAAAAACAGACTCGTTGCACAGTTAAATGTGGACAAAAATCTGTTAGTGGTAGATAAAGTGAAACCAAGCTTCGGTGAAGGTCGTGCAGACGGTTACGCTAAGCTCTACGACTCTGAAGAAAAACTGGCTCAAATCGAAAAACAGCACGTTCTAGAAAAGAACACCGAAGCTGCAAAAGAAGAAGAAGCTGAAGAAGAATAAAATCAACTTAACTGAATATATTTTTATATGAAGTAAGTTTCGTTTTTATATGAAGTAAGTCAGGAGGATGGATCATGAAGAAATTTGAACTATATGAAGTGAAAGATAATAAAATCATCCGCAAAAACCCTGAGTGCGTGCGTTGCTCCCATGGAGTTTTCATGGCAGATCACGGAGACCGTTACGCCTGTGGAAAATGCGGTTACACCCAGTGGAAAAATAAAGAAGGTAAAAAATAATAATTCTCCTAATTGGAAGAATTATTCTACCATAATTTACTAAGTACAGGTGTATTATTTTGAATCTTCGTTCGGGACGACTTAAGGGGCAGATGAGCCGTGAAGTGGCTGATTTCACATCTTCCCTTGAATTCGACCGCCGCATATTCCAGGCAGATATTCTCTGCAACCGGGCTCACACCACCATGCTCATGGAACAGGAAATTATACCCACTGACATAGGAGAGCAGATCCTCGGTGCACTGGACACACTGGAAAAAGAAGGGATTGAAGCTCTGGATCTGGACACTGCAGTGGAAGACATACACATGGCAGTGGAAAACTACGTCACCAAGGTGATGGGTCCGGATGCGGGTTTCATGCACACTGCCAAGTCGCGTAACGACCAGGTGGCAACTGATCTTAAAATTGCGTTAAAACAAGAGATTCAAAACATACAAAACGAATTACTCACTTTTATTGAAGTTATCTTAGAGATGGCTGAGGAAAACCTGGACACCCTGATGGTAGGTTACACCCATCTGCAGCATGCCCAGCCAACTACCTTTGCCCATCATCTTCTTTCTTATGCCCAGGCCCTGAAAAGGGATTACGGGAGACTCCATGATGCTTACCAGCGGATGGATCTGTGCCCCCTGGGTTCAGCAGCACTCACCACAACCAGTTTTCCCATTAACCGGGACCGAACTGCGGAACTTCTAGGCTTTCAGGGTCCTATGGAAAACTCCATAGATGGGGTGAGCAGCCGGGACTTTATAGCTGAAACTGTTTTTGCACTGACCATGCTGGGGACCACTTTATCCAAGATCTGTGAGGAGCTCATTATCTGGAGCACCTACGAGTTTCGGATGGTGGAGCTTACGGATGAATTCTCATCAACATCATCCATAATGCCCCAGAAAAAAAATCCAGATGTGGCCGAGATAGTTCGTGGAAAAACAGCTGTCCTTAATGGTGAACTGGTTACCGTTCTTACCATAATCAAATCCCTGCCACAGAGTTATAACCGGGACCTGCAGGAAGTCACACCACACCTGTGGAAGGCAACCGACACCCTAAACTCAGCCCTGAGAATCACCATGGGCATGCTCGCATCAGCAGAGTTTAAAGGCGACAGAGGTGAGGAACTGGCAAGAGCCAATTTCTCAGCAGCCACTGAACTGGCAGACCTCATGGTAAGGGACGCAGGATTACCATTTAGAACCGCCCACCAGATAGTGGGAAGGGCAGTGACTGTTGCCCTGAATAAAGGTATGAAGGCCGAGGAAATTGACACCCATTTCCTGGATGAGATCTCCAAGGAATTGACCGGTGAAACACTGGGAATAGATAATTCAGTTGTAACAAAAGCATTAGATCCACAGGAGATCGTTCACAGCAGAAAAGTAATTGGTGGCCCTGCACCATCCATGGTACAGGAAGTCATTGGTAACTTGAGGGACTTTGTTCGTGAGAATAACACTTCATAAATGTTACGAGAATAAACAACTCCTTGCAAGAAATTACTCAACTCCCAACAACCTTTTTTTTGAGAATAACTCAACCTTCTGATGTTTTGCTAGATTAACTCCCACTAATAAATAAGAAGATAACTCCCAATTAATGATTCTCCACAAAAAAGTATTTGCCCATAAGAATTTATTAAATTTAAATTTTTAATTAATTAGTTTTTTATTAATTAGAATTTATCGTCCTCTTAAAAGTTTTTTCTGAAGTTTATCCATCTTTTTTGCTTCTTTAACCTTTTTTTCAAGATTTCCATCTTCAATAACTATAGTACTTTGATATCCACATTTTTCACACTTCCACAGGGAAGTTTCAGGGATGTGTAGTTTATACTTTCGGGACCCGCACTGGGGGCAGACATTTGCTTTGACCAATTGATCATTCCTCCAAACTGGACTCTGTTTTATCCTTCTTGAGATTTACCTTTTCATTATCAATCTTTTCTAAAAATTTCTTCTGGATCTCTTCTGCCAGTTTTTCATCTTCTATAACCACTGCTCCCTGATACCCACAATCCCAGCATTTCCAAATAGACCACATCTGAGGATTAAGCCATTTTATATTGGGTGATCCGCAATTTGGGCAGAATTTTGCCGATATTTTCATGATTAACCTCCTTTTATTATAATTTAACTCTTTTCACAATATTTATATACATTCTCCTACAAAAAATAAGGTATGAAAGAAGACACTACTCGTGAAATAATCGCCATAATTGCAATTATATTAGGGGTTTTGATGCTTATTTACCCCCAGCTGGTGGGATACCTGGCAGGATTGTTCCTGATCATATACGGTATACTGGAACTCATTAAATAAAGTTAAATAAAATGATTAGCCCTTTATCTGATTCAGGGCTTCTCCAGGCTCCAGTATTCCAGCCCTAGTTTCCCTTAGAACTCTCTGGATGGAAAAACGATGCATATGTGGATGTTTTTTGTGAACTTCCATTATTAAGGGACATCCATAGCCTCCTCGTTTTTTAACACCCCATCTACCAGCTATTTTTTTAACATCCCCTTTTTTGAATGATAAAAGTGCTGGAAGGTTGATTCTTAAAAAGTTTCCCTTACCCAGATTGTTCTCTCTTCCAGAACCATCATTATTATCCCCAGAACGGTTTATTTCCATCTGAAGGGACTGTGCCCCTGTGGAGAGAAGATCTCCATAGATTAAAAAAGGAACATGGTTATTCCTGGTAAAATCAGAAATAGCTTCTTCTATTACTTTTGAACACCTTCCACAGGGATGGAACTGTCCTTGGAGTGATCCTGTAACAACCTCACTCATATCCACCTCCAGATACTGGTGCTCAACTCCCAGCTTCTGGGTAAGATTCTCAACACTTTCACGGAAGTAACGGGGAAGTATTATATCACCGGGATTTACAGTAACTGCCAGGGGATTAAATCCTAACATTTGGGCAATGATAAGGGATGAACTGCTATCAACACCCCCTGATAATGCCACCACTGTTCTAAATCCAGTTTGAGTACGTTCTTCCTGAAAATTTTCCTGATTATTGAAAAGTGGATAATTCGTTAAAAGTGATTCAACATCGTATGGATTTTCAATACGTGCCCTTAAAAGATTAATCAAGTTCAAAAGGGGTTTATTGTAAGGATGAGGATATTTTGCCGTGATTTCTTCCAGCCGGGCCAGTGCAAGTCCCATCCTGTATTGGGGCACTATGAAGTCCGAATAAGCCTCCACGTGGATGGAATTAACTCCTAATTCTTCACGGAGTCTTCCCACTACCCATCCCCCTTTACCAATTACCACTGACTTTTCAGGACGATCCGGGGTTATTATTAGAAGTGTTCCAGACTCTTCATTAAAAATGATGTTGGATATATCCACTTCAACATCTTTGTGACCTATATCTTTTCTAATTTTAGAAATTAAAGATATCAAATCCTTTTTTTCCAAATTCAATGTGATTTCTCCAATACGGATTTATTGATATTCCTTATAGTTTAAATAGCCAAAACTTGCTACAAATCACTCATCTAACGAGCGCAAATACCCCAAAACCTATTCACACCCACTACTATCTACGAATGCAAATACCCAAAACCTATTTACCCACTACTATCTACGAATGCAAATACCCAAAACCTATTTACCCACTACTATTTACGGGTGTAAGTACCCATAACCTGCCCTTCATCAAGTACGTGCCCTTTCATAGCGTTTAACAGTTCGTCCTTGGTGATTCCGGAAGGTAGATCCAGTTTCTTATCCAGTACATAGATTTTAAAGTAGTAACGGTGTGTTCCGCTGGGTGGGCAGGGACCACGGTAGCCGATGGTCCCCCAACTATTAACACCCTGAAGTGTCCCGTTTTCCTGTTCTTCCCTTGGCATTACCATTTCAGGGAGGGTACGGGTTTCAGGAGGTATATTGAAAATAACCCAGTGCACCCAGGTACCTCCAGGTGCATCAGGATCATCACAAATAATAGCAATACTCCCATCTGTAGGTACTGATAAATCTGGCTGATCCCAGTTAATAGGAGGGGAGATATCTACATCTTCACAACTGTATCTGGGAGGGATTGGTTCCCCATCATTAAATGCAGGGTTTATAATGTTTACTTTCATTTTAATCATCCATATTCCTGTTTATAACATTTTAAAGGTTATTTCTTCCTATATTTATCCATACTCTATTTACTACTATGAACAGCAAAGTACTTATAAATGAAGTGGTTGCACAACACTCAGTTGGATGCTAATTTTTAGTATAGGGAACTCATGACTATACACAATGGTAACTGAATGTTGAACTTACCCATAGTTAATTATAGTTTTCAAGTTGAACACCTTTGGTGGTAAGGGTTTTTCCTAAGCACAAGATCGACAAATTTAAATATTATGGAGACTCTAAAGATGATTGAGGTGATTAACATGGCTGAATTGCCAATTGCTCCAGTAGGAAGGATCATTAAAAATGCTGGTGCCCCAAGAGTAAGTGATGATGCAAGAGACGCATTAGCCAAAGTATTGGAAGAGATGGGTGAAGGGATTGCTGTAGAAGCTGTTAAATTAGCTAAACACGCAGGACGAAAAACCGTTAAAGCATCAGATATAGAGATGGCTGTTAAAGCAGCCTAATCTATTTCTTTTTTCTTTTGTATTCTTTTCAAGTTCTAATCAACGTTTTAAGTAAGTTTTTTTTATTGAATATATCCACTCTATTAATTTTTATCTGAAATTATTCTCCACCTTATTTTACCAATATTTTGGTAGTAATAAACAAAGTTTATCTAATATTATTTTTAATTGATTTACAACAAATACTAATGTTAACTTTCATTTTAATTTAAAAAACCAATATTTTTTAGATTCAAGGATTAAAAGAATCCCAATAGATTATAAAATACCCAACCATGTGACTATTTAATCATGTTACTGTTTTGATGAAAAAAATATAAAAATATAAATGGGCATTTGTTAGATAAATTAGTGATTACTAAATAAATATAGCAATGATAGGGGGATTTAATTGTCTTATTTCTCATTGATAGTAAAAAACCCATTTAGGAATAGAACCAGGGCAGCCCTTGCAATTTTAGGGATTTCAATTGGAATAGCAACCATAGTGGCTTTGGGTATGATCACCGATGGTCTTACAGCTTCCAGTCAAAGTACCCAAAATTCAGGGGCCGCTGAAATTATGGTAACTGCAGAAGGTTCAAATGCCCTTTCTGCAACTGGTGGAACACTTAGTGAAAGTTATGTTAATGATCTTCAAAGTATCAGTGGAGTTAACGCAACCGCAGGAGAAATCAGGGGTATCACACCTGCTGCAGGAACTGTAAGCGGTCTTCTGGTAAGTGGTATGAACAGTAACCAGACCAACCTGGAAGGGGTAAGCATCACCAACGGTTCCATGTACACTGAAGGATCAAATCAGGTCATACTGGGAAAAGAAATTGCACCAGTCCTTAACAAGAGTGTTGGAAGTACTATAAGCCTTTTCGGTAAAGAATTTACAGTTGTAGGTATTTACCAAAGTGGTAACATTGTCACCGATAGCATGGCATTCACCTCTATGTCCACACTACAGGGCTTAACCAATACCAATGGTAAAATTACCCTAGTTGATGTTAAAGTAAATGAAAACGCCAATGTTTCCACTGTAGCTACTGCCATAACCAATGCATATCCTAATCAGTTATCCACAACCACCCAATCACAAACCAATGAACTAATGAGTAAAACTACTGGAAGTATTAAAACCGCTTCAGCAGCCATATCAGTTTTAGCAATCATTATTGGTGGAATAGGCATTATAAACGTGATGATAATGTCAGTATATGAAAGAACACGTGAAATTGGTGTCCTAAAAGCAGTGGGATGGAGTGGTAAGGATATCCTAATAATGATACTGGGAGAATCCATCATATTAACCCTGGTAGCTGCAGTAGTGGGGATCATACTTGGTGTGGTAGGTTCAGAAGGATTACTAGCTTTCTTCTCAACAAGCGGGTCTTTCCTCAAACCAGTATTTACCTGGAATATAGTTTTAAGAGCATTTGCCATAGCCCTAATTGTAGGCATACTGGGTGGGGTATATCCCGCCTACAGAGCGTCACGATTACCCCCAACGGAGGCGTTGCGCTATGAATAACAACGGGAACATAATCGAAATCCATGGACTGAAAAAAAGTTATGATAAAGGGAAAACCAAAGCTCTGGACGGTGTTAACCTTGAAATTCAGGAAGGAGAATTCGTATCCATAATGGGTCCCTCTGGTTCGGGTAAATCAACATTACTCAACATGATCGGAGCATTTGATACAGCAGATGAGGGCAGTATCAGTGTGGCAGGCATTGATCTTATGAAAACCAAGAATCTGGACCAGTTTAGATCCGAAAAAATAGGTTTTGTTTTCCAGTTACATAACCTGATACCCAACCTGAGTGTACTGGAGAATGTGGAAATACCCATGCTACGGAAGAAAATTTCCACCAAAGACATGGAAAGTAGGGCTATGGAACTATTAGAACTAATGAATTTCAGTGACCTGTCAGAGAAAGTCAAACAAAAGCCCACCAAGCTATCTGGTGGAGAAAGACAGAGAGTGGCCATTGCCAGGGCACTGGTTAACCATCCCACGATAATACTAGCTGATGAACCCACTGGAGCCCTGGATTCCAGGACCACCCAGATGATCCTGGATCTGTTAAAGGATATCCACCAGAAAGAGAATGTAACCTTGGTGATGGTTACCCATGAGCAGGATGTTGGTGAGCAGGCAGATAGAATAGTCACAGTACTTGATGGGAAGATAAAAGAAGGTAAAGCATAGGAAGTAATTCCATTTAAAAATCTAAAACCAAATTTCTTCTTATGAACAAACTTCTATGAACCAATTTTCTACTTATATTCTCCCTTTTTTTACTAAAATTTCCATTTATTATCTACATTAGTTCCCAAGCTTTTATTTTATAGATTGATTTGTTTAGAGATTGAAAATACAATAAATTTTTTTAAATTTGAAACTAGAACTTTTAGGGATTGATATTTTAAAAAAAATATTTATCATAAAATCCATTAATTAAAATATGATGCAAAACTAATAGAATATAATAAATTCAATTTAATATATCAGAAATATTTTAAAAATACGTCTTAAACATTTTTAGATTTCCATTAAAAGCTATTTAAGGTTTTGATAATTTTGACTAGAATATCCATATTAGACCATGACCGCTGCCAGCCCAAAAAATGCAATTACATGTGCATTGAATACTGTCCTGGGGTGCGCATGGAAGAAGACACAATTACCATCGACCCGAAAACTAAAAAACCAATAATGTCAGAGGAACTATGTTCAGGGTGCGGGATATGCACCAACCGCTGCCCATTCCACGCAATAAGTATTATCAACCTCCCTGAGGCACTGGAAGACCCCATTCATCGTTACGGTCAGAACCAGTTTGAATTGTTTGGCCTGCCAACCATAAGGGAAGGTTCTGTGGTGGGACTTTTAGGACCCAATGGTATTGGTAAATCAACCATCATCCGCATTCTTTCCGGGGAATTAAAACCCAATTTAGGAAATTACGAGGATGAAATATCATGGGATGATATAATCAGCTACTTCAAAGGCAATCAGCTGCAAAAGTACTTCCAGAACATTTCTGAAGGTAATCTAAAGGCAGTGCACAAGCCACAGATGGTAGATCTTTTACCCAAATTCGTGAAGGGAAAGGTGGAGGGATTGCTAAACAGTGTGGACCAGCGAAACAAACTGGACTCGGTAACCCATGCCCTGGAACTGGACTCTATCATGGGCCGTGAAATAGCAAACCTGAGTGGAGGAGAGCTGCAAAGGGTGGCAATTGCCGCAGCAGTGCTCAGAGATGCTGACTTCTATTATTTCGATGAACCAACCAGCTGGCTGGATGTAAGGCAGCGTTTAAATGCAGTTCAGGTTATCCGTGAACTTGCTGATGAGGGAAAATCAATTCTGGTCATTGAACACGACCTGGCCGCCCTGGACGCAATATCAGACTACGTTCATATTTTATACGGGCAACCTGGTGGTTACGGTGTTGTTTCCCAGATGCGTGGTGTGAGGGTGGGCATAAATACCTACATTGGTGGATACTTGAGGGAGGAAAATGTTCGATTCCGGAAGCAGGCCATTGAATTCCAGGTACGGCCTCCATCTGCTGCAGTAGATGCTGAGGTTCTGGCCGAATACAGTGCCCTGGAGAAGTCCTACGATGGGTTCAAGTTAGGGGTGGATGAAGGTCAGGTGCAGCACGATGAGATCATAACTGCCTTCGGACCCAATGGTATTGGTAAAACCACCTTTGCCAAGATGCTGGCTGGGGTGGAAAAACCGGATACCGGTAAAATCCAGAAAAAGGTTAAAATCAGCTACAAACCCCAGTACCTGGTATCAGATTACAGTGGAACAGTGCAGGAGTTTTTGTATACCACTGCACCTAACTACGGTACCAACATCTTCAAAACCGAGATAATGAAGCCTTTCCTCCTGGAAGAACTTTTGGAGAAGAAGATGGATGAATTGAGTGGTGGTGAACTGCAGCGCTTATCTGTGGCCATATCCTTATCCCAGGATGCAGACATATACCTCTTTGACGAGCCCACTGCATTTCTGGATGTGGAACAAAGATTAAGGGCAGCCAGGGCAATCAGACGTGTCACCGAAAGCCGTAACGCTGCAGCCATAATTGTAGACCATGATATCGTGTTTATTGATTACATATCCAGTCGGGCCATGGTTTTCACTGGTGAACCTGGAGTGGAAGGTCACTCCACCAGTCCCATGGACTTACGTTCTGCCATGAACCGGTTCCTATCTGAGGTGGGAATCACCTTCCGCAGGGATAAAGAAACCAGACGCCCAAGGGTAAACAAAAAGGACAGTTACCTTGACCGGGAACAAAAAGAAAAAGGAGAATATTACTACCTTAAAAGTTAAATTCCATTACTACCTTTTTCACCCCCTAATTTTTTTTATTTTAACCGTGTTTATTTACCCTGAATTATATCACTATCCTTACCACTATTTATCCGGAAATAACTTTTTTATCAGATAAATGAACTTTTTATCAGAAAAAGTTCTTTAAATTCAATTAAACTTTAAAAAAATCCCTAATTTTAAAAAAATAATCATAGCAAAGTTTAAAAATATGGATAAAATTTAAAAATGATGAATAAATTTTTTAAAAAAAGGATGAAGTTTTAAAAAAGGTTTAATTTACTTTTTGACCGGTTCGCTCATCTATGTAGATGTTATTTATGAATTTATGATTCATGGTGTACACTGGCACCTGCCAGGCATGAACCCCTTTATAGGTGGTCATTACTGGTTTTCCCAGAATAACATCAGGCCCCACATATTTTTTAGCCAAATCCTTCGCCTCATCTGCAGATACACTGGAGGGGGGTGGATTGTTGTTTCCATTCTGGTTATTGTCCCGGGAAACTGTGGTGATTTTTGCAGTAGAATTATTGAGTGCAATACTGGAATTATTGGTGTTATTGATAATGTTAGTGGTGTTTTTGGCAGGAGCAGGTTGCATGGCAAATAATGAAGCTGCAGCAAGGGCACAAATAACCACAATCACAATAATAAAAAGGATACTTTTTTTCAACCTTTTGACACCCCAATCACATAAGTAAACTTAATTTCATATGTGTTTGCAATGATTTATGATTTTGACTTTATGATTTTAACCATTTAAAAATTTGTGAGGATATCATGAATTTAAATGAAAAATATGAATAAAAAAAGAGTTAAGGATTAAAAAAATGAATTCGGCTTAAAAAAATTCACACCTTTTTAGAACCCTTCAACGCGTCCATACCTTCAAGGAAGCACTTGGCAAAGTACTCCACCTGGTTTGTGGGTATGGAGAAGCTCACTCTCAGGTATCGGTGACCGAATTTCTTACTGGTGTAGGATCCTTCCCTGGCGAATATCTTACGTTCTATGAGGTAGTCTGCCATTTCTCGGGGTGTAACTCCAGTATCGACCATGTCAATGGCCATCATGTTTCCATCTGATGGGTAGACTGCGATGAAAGCTCCGTCAACCTGGTCCACTGCCTGTTTGATTATGTCCTGGTTCTGGCGGGTGGTTCCTTTAACCCGATCAATCCATTGTGGTTTGGATTCTATGGCTGCCATTGCTCCGTTCTGGGCTACCAGGTTGGTTCCAAGGTCATTAACAACAATGGTGCGTATGGAGTTGATTATCTCTGGTACTCCAATTACAGCACCGATTCTCATACCAGCCATTCCGTAGATCTTGGAGAAACTGTACACTGTCACGGTGTGCTCCGGGCAGACCTCTGCCATGAGCTGGTGATCATGTGCAAAATCACGGTAGGTGATATCATGTAAGAGGTATATGTCATGATCCTCGGCAATTTCCTTGAACTCCTTGCGTTCCTGTCGAGTGTAGGATGATCCCAGTGGATTCAGAGGATCAACCAGGGAGACCAGTTTGGTATTCTTGTCCAGGTTCTCCCGGACTAGCTCGGGAGTTAGTTTGTAACCGCACTCCTGGCTGTAGATTGGTACGGATTTAACATGATCCCCGAAACGACTGGCGAAGTTATCAATGATGAGATATCCAGGGTCACAGGTTATGGTGTTGTTTTCCGGTTCCAGGATGTCATTGGCACACATATAAAGTGATTCTGTTGCCCCAGCAGTTATCAGAATGTCATATTCACTGCCCAGTCCCAGGTCTTTCATTACCAGTTCCTTGAGACGTGGAAAACCTTCTGGTGGGGGGTACTTGCAGTAATCATTGCCCTGTATACTGGCTACCATGGCCTCGCTGATTCCGTCCTGGTCATGGAGATGATTGGTGTTTTGACCCATCCAGATCATATCTGGATCATTGTAAACATAGTTAAAAAACTCATTAGCTGATTTAAATCCTTTTGGCAGTACTTTTGCGGCTTTAGCGTACTTTTTGGGTGAAATCATATCTCTCACTACACAATCCATCTTCAATTTTTTTAAATTAAAATTAGATATTTAGAATTACCATAAAAATGACACCGTCAAAAACTTATGGGACCATAAAATAGGAAAACTTCTATGATTTAACAATTTTTAGGGAAGCTTCAGTTATGGTGAATATTCTAAATTCTATGTGAATATAAATGCATATTTTTCAATAATATCTGTTAAGATATATTATATTTCATCTATTAAGATATCATCAGTTATCGTTATATCATCATTTATCATCACTTAATTTAAAACTATCTATACCTTATCTGAGACCACTATCCACGATACGGAACCGGGTGCGCAGCCCTTCCGGTCGGCTACGATGCCTTTTCAGGATGGCATATCTTTCCCCACTAACATCTCCTCTCTCCAGTTCCACCATGATCTTGCTTCTGTACTTTAAAATAGTACCCCCCACTGGTTCCACCATCCCCTCACCCTCAAAACTGGCGTATACCTGGTTGGTTATAACCACTGCAATATCGTGCTTACGGGCCAGCCGGGTTAAAAGACCCATCTGTCTTCCTAGTTCCAGGTTGATCTGGGATGAATCACCATCACGAACCCGGTAAAGGGCCACTGCAGAATCCAATATAACCAGATCCACCTTATCCCCCGACTCCACCATCTTCTCTATCCTGCGTAGTGTTGAATCCTGTTCTGTGAAGGTTGAAGGCTCAAAAACAATTATGTTAGATGCAAGTTCATTGAAATCGGAACCAGCTAATTGTTTAACTCTTTCTATAGACAGACCACCCTCGGTATCCACAAAAATTCCACTTTTACCATTTTTAGCATTTTGCACCAGGAGGTTGAGGGTAATGTTGGTCTTTCCAGATCCTGGAGGACCGTAAAATTGTGTGATACATCCTTTTTCAACCCCACCCCCAATGAGGGAGTCAATAGGAGATGATGTGGGTATTTTACCCTTTTCTTTCATGTTGGATAGAATTTCTGACATTAAAACGCCTGTTACTTTATTTAAATTGAATCATTTCATATTATATTGGAAATACATTCCTTAATGAGAAATACCTTCCTGATTATTATTGGAGCTCGATCCATATAATTACATCCATTATACAGTAGAACCAGGTTTACAGATCAGTATTAAGAGTGCATAGTTATTTCAATTTAAAATTTATTTCACTGCTTTTTCCAATTAAAACTCGTATCACTAATTTCTCCAATTTAAAAACTATTCACAACATATTACACTATAAACCCATATACTAATTTCTCCAATTAAAATTATTCACAATTTAGTTCAATATAGACTCAAATCACTACTTTTGTAAAATAGTAATTCATTCTATTCCATGAACTGGAGTAGTTTTTCCATTCCAGCCCCTTCCCTCAGGATGCGTGGGGGGCTGACCGTCAGATCTACAACTGTTGAGGAAATTCCACCACTGCATGGCCCTGAATCAATTAGGATGTCTGGATGATCATCCAGATCTTTGCGTGCCTCCTGGGCAGATACCGGGGAAGGATGGCCAGATATGTTGGCACTGGTGGTGGTTATGGGGAATTCCCTTGAAATTTCCCTGCAAATAGAGTTATCAGGAATTCTAACTCCTATTTTATCTGTTCCACCCGTGATCAGCAATGGAACTATCTCCTTCTTGTTTAAGATGAGCGTGTAAGGTCCAGGCAAGATTTTCTTAATTATTCCATCTAACTGTGGATTCAGGTGGGCTACCTGTTGAATATCTTCTACTTTTGAAACACATAGAGAAATTGGTTTGTTCAAAGGCCTTCTCTTCATAAGGTAAACATTTTGAAGTGCATCTTCATGGAATAGGTTAGCCCCCAATCCATAGACAGTATCAGTGGGGTAAACCACAGTTCCTCCCCCACTCAAAGTATCACGGACCATTGCCATTTTCTCTTTTTCAGGGTTATCTGGATCAACTTTAATGACTTTCATCTTTTCTTACCTTAAACTCCAAAGTATATATTCTTATAAACCACATACTTGAAGTATGCTTAACCAAGTTCGGCCTCAATTTCAAAGATTCATAGACCCCATAGCCAGGAGAATTGGGTTACACCCCAATGTGCTCACAATCATGGGATTGCTGGTTAGTCTTTGTGCTGCCTATGCATTTTCCCAGCAAAACTTGCTTTTAGGTGGACTCCTCATCCTCCTAAGTGGCTTTTTTGACGTGATTGACGGGGCTGTGGCTCGGAACAATAACACCAAGAGCAAATTTGGCGGTTTCCTGGATTCCACCTCGGACCGCTTCGCAGATGCCTTCATAATCATTGGAATCATCTATGGCGGATTTGTGAACTGGTTCTGGGGTATTCTTGCACTACTCGCCTCATTGAGTGTGAGTTATGTTCGGGCTCGTGCAGAGGTGGAAGGAATTAAATGTGATGTGGGAATAGCAGAACGAGCAGAACGCCTGTTCATAATTCTAGGCGGTGCATTTATCGGATACTTCACCAACCCCCAGCTGGTCATGTCACTGGCCATTTTACTGGTAGTTATTTTGGGATATATAACTGTAATACAACGTATTTATCACTCCTGGAAGGAACTTAAAGATCTTTAAAAACTATTAAACTCCTAACTCCCGTATAACCCGATTTAACTAATTATAACCCTAATAAGTACATTAGTGATAATATGGATGCAATAGACAGAATCAAAAAAGATTTGGACCTTTTTGCAAAAAATATAAAAGAAATAGAATCTATAAAAATCAATGGTGAAGAGGAAAAAATTGTGGAAATGGCCAAAAATTACAGGGATGACACCAGATACTACCTGGAACAGAATGATCATCTCACCTCTTTCGGCTGCATAACCTATGCCCACGGACTTTTAGATGCAGTACGTCTTTTACACAACATTATAAAGGATGAATGATTCTTAGGATGAATAATTTCCTGATCACCAAAAAAATGAAGGTGCTAAAATGAGGAAGTTCTTCGGTAAGGAGTCCATGGTAGAGGGACATTCCCGTCAGCATGTAGAACTAGTCTACCAGTGCGTTCAGAAACTCAGAGAAATAATGCCCCCATTTTACAGGGGTGAATTTGATATCCTGGATGCTAAAGTGATTGAAATGTCAATCCTGGAAACCAAGGCCGATGAAGTTCGCAGGATCATGGAGATTGAATTTTTTAAAGGAGCTTTTCTCCCCTTTGATCGGGAAGACAGAATAATCCTGGCAGAACTGGTGGATAACGTGGCGGATATGACACAGGAAGCCGCTTACGGAATAAGTCTCAGTAGAATTACATTCCCACCCAATTATAAAGATGATTTTGATGAACTGGTGGAAGAGGTTATTGATTCCATTGCTGTTTTAAAAGATTGTATTGAACTCCTGGACGTGGATCTGGGGGAAGCCCTCAAGAAAGCCCATGAAGTTGAAGAAAGGGAAATCAAAGTAGATGTAATTGAGAGGCGTATAATTAAAAAACTTTACCAATCTTATCGTGATGAGGAATTTGGCATTTTAAGATTAATAGAACTTAAAGCAATGGTTATACGCTTAGGGAATATTGTAGATCGGGCGGAAGATGCCTCAGACCGGGTGCCCATCATCGCTGCCAAGAGAAAAGGTTGATATGGGTATAATAACCATAATTAGTATTTTTAATAAATACCCTGATTAAATTAATAAATACCATATAATAGATCCACATTTTACTAATTATATTTGTTCTTAACTTGGTTCTAAATTTCTTTGAGTTGATTCTAAATTAAAAAACTATTCTTTATATTATGAAAACCAAAAAAAATGTATAAATAACATTAAAGGGGAAAATTAGCTGAATTAGCTGGGAAAATGTAATGAATTTCAATGATCCTATTTTAAAAGAAGCTAAAAAAGACTTCCAGTACCTGTTGGAACGTGGTTTTCCCAGAACTGGGGCTTTGGAATACGTGGGGAATCATTATCTTCTTGGACAGACTCAAAGAAACTACCTGAATCGCACTGTTTTCTCCCGGGAAAAAATTAAAACCCGTAAAGATAAATTAATCCTCCTGTCGAATGTAAAGGGTAAAGATGTTCTGGTGGATGGTTACAATGTTCTCATTACCACTGAAACCATGTTTCAGGGTGTAGATGATTTAATTGTAAACTGTGATGATGGGGTTACCCGGGATGTTAAAGCAGTTTTTGGGAAATACAAAAGAAATGAAACCACTGAAATAGCTCTGAAAACAATCATATCTTTACTGAAACTTTTTAAACCTAAAAGGGTGCTTTTTTTCTATGACAGCCCAGTGAGTTTGAGTGGGGAACTGGCCAGAACCACCAAAAAAATTTTAGACTCCTGTGAAGTTCCAGGTGACGCTCAAACCTCAAAAAATGTGGATTCGAAACTGGTTAGCCTATCCCACAAACTGGGGGCAGTGGTGGCCACCAGTGATGGTATAATCATGGATAAAGTGGATAGTGTGCTGGATATACCAGCTTACATTTCAAGAGCGTGTAAACGTTAACAAATAAGAGTAACGGTACTAAGGAATTAGTATAAGAATATAGGAATTAAACTAAGAATTAGAATAAAATATAGGAGATTAAAATAGGAATTAAAATAAGAATACCGGGAAACGGTTTAAAAATAATTTTATTTATTAAACACTCTCCAGATACAGTACTCTAAATGATCACGTTTTATGGGCTTACTTAAAACAACAGCATCATCTGGTAGTTGCAATGACTTATTTAAACAGTTTTTGATGAAGACCGTGAGAAAGATGATGGGGATTTTATAAAGATCTTCTATCTTATGGGCAGCCTCCACACCACTCATTTGACCTTTTAATTTTATGTTGATTATAATCAGATCTGGATTTAAATCTCCGGCATCTTGAATTGCTTCTTCTCCACTGGAAGCTATTTTAACTATATTATGCCCTAATTCTGTTAAAATAGATTTTAAATCCAAAATAGTTCTTTCATCATCTTCAACAATTAAAATTTTCATAACAATCAACAAAATTTAGGCTCTAACGTATGATGATCTGTCTAAATGTTACTGAGAGTATAACCTATTTAAAAAATAAGGTTTTGGATCTAAGAATAGGTTTTAGTCTGAGAAATATCGGTTCAGTCTAAAAAAAATAAGGTTTTTATTTTAAAAAATAAGGTTTTTTGGACTTCATACTAGATGAAGCTCCAAAATTTAATCTCTGACTTAATCTGGCGAGAGATTAATTAAATATCTTCAAATCTTCCACTGAGTTTTTCCATGACCCCGGGTAGGGTGGTGTATTCCATTTCATCAGCAGGTAACCTGTGTGGTTCGAATGGGCCGTGTCTTCTCATGTACTCGGCAACTTCTGAGGCCAGTGCTCGGGAACGATCAAAGGCAGGGTCATCGAACATGTCGGCGGGTCCCACTAATTTACCATCAGCGATCTGGAAACCTAAGGCTATTACCCTTGGAGGTCCATCGAATCGTACGGGATATGCGTTTTTCTGTCCTACAGGCATGAGTGGTCCATTGTGTGAGCCTCTCATCCATCCGCCCACCAGGTGTGGGAATGCGAATGGTTCCACAATTTCTCCTGCTGCTGGGAATCCGGACTGTGATCTTACTATGGCTACTGGGTCGTCTTTTCCAACGTATTGCCCGGCCATGAGATTTAACCGTTCGGTACTGATGGAAGCAGCGATTTCTTTGTCGTCCCTTCTGCGAACACGTTTTATGACGTATCTGCTAATGGTACCCAGGAGGGCCAGTAAATCGTACATTTCATCAGGACAGGACAGTTTAACTTTTTTATGTTCCATGACATCGTAAACTTCAAATTCAAATCCGTTGTGCATGGATGGGTCAATTACAAGACCTGCAGTGCTGAATGGGTCTGCGAACATTTTATAAATGGGCAGGTTAAATGCTCCGGGTTCAGTCTTGTCACAGCAGAAAACAACCACAGGGTCACTGGGCCTTTCTTTAAATTCCATCTCTGCAACTCCAGGACCCATACCTTTGATGTTTCCGGAGAATGTGTCAGATAAAAGGTCTTGACCTGCACCGTAAAGTTTCAGTTCACGAGCAATTGCAGTTCCTTCTAAAAAGGCATTCCATGCCATTTCATGGATTTCTTCGTTTTCTTCACCCTGTTTGTGGGTCATTATAAGTTCGGTGTCGTCACCACAATTGGTGACATAATAATCAATAAGAAGCTCTTCTTCCTTGGCTTTTGCTAAGATCTCTTCACATTTTTTTAATATTGCGGGGTGAGCTAATCCGTGTCCTGCTATACTACCAACGTCTGCTTTTATCACACTAATGGTGGTTTTCATATTTTATACACCTCTAAAAAAGTCATGAACGTCTAAAACAGCATTTAAATGCTGAAAAAGGGCGGTTCGAATCAATAATTATAAACCAGTTTTTAATAAAAACCAGTGTCAAAACAGTCCTAAGCCTGTTCTTATTAACCCTTTCTTATTGTGAAATTATGATTAGAGGGACATATAAAAGTTACTATGCCCTCTTTTCGCCGTCCTTCATGGACTTAAATATTCCTTCCGTAACTCATGATAGTTACTTTACTATTTTTCGAAAATTTCACGGACTGCTCTGGCCATCTCTTCGGTAGTGGATGTTCCTCCCAGGTCAGGTGTAAGATATTTTCCCTGTTCCAGAACATTTATCAAAGCTTCTTCCAACTTAAATGCCTCCTGATGCTCTCCCAGAAAATTAAGCATTAAACAAGCCGATAAAATCATGGCTGCAGGGTTAGCCACCCCTTTCCCCGCAATATCAGGGGCAGAACCATGAACTGGCTCAAACAATCCATTATTATCCCCAATATTAGCGGATGGAGCCATTCCCAGACCACCTACCAGTCCAGCACCCTCATCAGATAATATGTCACCGAAAAGGTTGGTGGTTACCAGTACCTGGAACCGATAGGGATCAGTGACCAGAAACATGGCTGCTGCATCCACGTAAAATTCATCAGTCTCAATATCACGGTAATCATCCATCTGGTTGTATTCACTGGCAACTTTCCAGAAAGAATCTCTGAATACACCATCAGTTTTCCTAAGTACATTGGCCTTATGAACTGCAGTTACACGTTTTTTACCTCTTTTAAGAGCTTCTGTAAATGCTACGTGTGATATGCGTTCTGATGCCTTCCGGGTGATGACTCTTAAAGCAGTTGCCCCCTCTTCGGTGTACTCCTCAATTTCAGAGTATAAACCTTCACTGTTTTCCCGAATTATTAAAATATCCAGATCATCGTAAACTGCTTTTACCCCAGGATATGATTTAACTGGTCTTAAATTGGCATATAAACCCAATTTTTTTCTGAGTGCCAGTATAGAACCCACAGTTTTCTGTTCCGGGACAGAGGTAACTGCTCCGAAAAGAGTTGCATCACTATTTTTCGCCATTTCTACTGTCTCATCCGGTAGATTGGTCCCGGTATCCTCAAAACAGGCATAACCGGCCCGGGCTTCCTGAAAATCAAATTCCAAATCAGAAGCTTTGAGAATATCCAGAGTAGCTCCCATAACCTCTGGACCTATACCATCTCCAGGTATTACTGTTATTGTGTACATCTTATCATCCATATTTTTAGTTAATTCCAAGTATTAGTTAATTTCGAGATTTTTTTTGTTAAGTAATAAAAACATTTTAAATCAAAAAATAACCCGTAATTAGCCGGTTTTAATCAAATCTCAAATTATTTAATCAATCTAATTTAAAGTCTCATTCCACAATCAAATAGTTTCCGGAACAGATTATGATTGAATTAACAATATTATTTTATATCATGATCATAATTAAACCTGATACGGAGTAGATGATACCAGTAGACAAATTAGGTTAAATTAGTAGATTTAATAGGATGATTTAATAGGATAGATGAAAGAAGCTTTGACTCGATGATACGTTGAATGAAACGCTTTAACTTGTAGGATACTAAGAGATTAATGTTAGTAACATTATAAAATTAAACTAAGAAATATTTTTTTCTAGATGTATCCTGATTTTTTTAGATGTGTCCTGATTTTTTCTAGATTTCCATGGTAATTTGCGGTTACATGTGTAATGCAAAATAATTTGTGACACACTAAATATGGTAAAATATATGGCCCAGAAAAGAGATAATATATTTTTCTTACAAAAGTTGAGTTTATGTCGATCTGCTTGGTATTAAAAATCCATCAAATTAATTTTTAAAGGGAGATAATTATTATGGAAGTTGAAAAAAACGTCAAAAGACTGATTGAAACTTTAAAAGACGATGATGAACTTGTGCAAGTCCAGACTACTGAAATGCTGGAAGAAATTGGCGAACCAGCAGTGGACCAGCTCATTGATGCATTGGATAATGAGGATAAAAATGTCCGTAAGGGATCAGCCAAGGTACTGGGCCTGATTGGTGATTCAAGATCTATTGAACCACTTATTGAAACTATGAAGGATGATAATAAGTGGGTTCGCAGAGCGGCTTCAGGAGCACTCAGTAATATGGGCCAATCTGCAGTGGATCCTCTGATCAATACGTTACAGGATGAAGATTGGAGAGTTAGAGGAGGGGCTGCATGGGCTTTGAGCAATCTAAAATCCACCGAATCAATAGATCCATTAATTAATGCCATGAACGATGACAGTGGATTTGTAAGAGCAGGTGCAGTAATGGCCCTTGGAAACATTGGCGGAGAAAAAGCAGAACAAGCACTTAAAGAAGCACTTACAGATAAAAGTGGATATGTTCGCCGGGTTGCTCAAGGTTTCCTGGATAAAGACTAATTTTTTTTATTTTAATATTATTTATTAAGGTTAAGTTCACAATAATTAAAAGAGATTAACTATACTTATGAAGGACAGGGTGAAAAATGAAGGTTAGTGTAATTGGTGCATCAGGCAGAGTGGGTAAAGCAGCTGCATTTTGCCTGGCTGAAGAAAGTGCAGTTAGTGAAGTGGTACTGTTATCCCGTGAAAAAAGTCTGGGCCAGGTCCAGGGTGAAGCTCTGGATATGAATGATGCCATGGCTGCCAAGGATATTCGGGTACTCATAACCCCCACTGCCAATTTTGAGGATATCGCAGATTCTAAAATTGTGGTAATTACTTCGGGCATGCCAAGAACTCCCGAAATGACCCGTATGGATGTTGCTATCCCCAACGCTAAAATTATAGCAGAATATTCTCAGTTAGTTGCCAAACACGCCCCGGAATCCATAATTCTGGTCATCACCAACCCGGTGGATGTTATGACCTACGTGGCATACAAAGCTTCAGGATTTCCACGAAACAGAGTTATAGGATTGGGAAACCACTTGGACTCACTGCGGTTAAAGAACCTCATTGCCAAACATTTCAACATCCATGTTAGTGAAATACACACACGGATCATCGGCGAACACGGCGACCATATGGTACTGCTTTTAAGCTCCACTTCCATTGGTGGAATACTGGTGAAGTACTTCCCCCAGTACCAGTCCTTTGATGTGGATGCAATTGTGGATAAAGTTAAAAATGCAGGCAGCTACGTCATTAACAAGAAGGGTGCCACTGAATACGGACCTGCTTTCGCTATTTCCAACATTGTTAAGACCATTATAAACGATGAAAAAAGAATACTGACCCTCACCACTTACCTCGACGGTGAAATTGATGATGTAAGCGATGTATGTCTGGGAGTACCTGTAAAATTAGGTATAAATGGCGTGGAACGAATTATCAGTGGAAAAATGAGTGATAATGAACTTGAAGATTTTAAAACAGCCGCCAGAGTTGTTAAAAGCGCCACAGATGAAGTAATGGCATCCCTGGAAGATAAAGTTAACTTTTCAAAATAAGCCCTTTTAATTACATGCTAATGATTTTCTTAATACATAAAATTTAAGTTTTATATTTTTTTAATTTCTATATTAAATCTTTAAAAAACCTAAATTAAAAAATAGTGTTTTAGGGTCGAATTAATGACCCTATACTTAACCTGTCTCAATAAAAACCTTGTTTTAATCTATTACTAATTCATCAATTAACTAGTTCCATTAACAGAAGGTTCACTTTGTGTGTTACCAGATGAAGATGTATCAGCAGAGGAGCTAGATGTATCAGCAGATGATGTTGTAGTTGCTGTACTTTTAGTGGTGGTTTTTGCTGTGTTAGTTGAGTAAGTAGTCGGGGTATCGTAATTACTACTGGTATCAGTGCTTTTGTTGGTTATGTTAAGTGTTAAATTCCCTGCGGAGTTCATAATACCTGTGAAATAACCCCCAACAAATGCAAATATTACTATTATCGCTACTAAAGCGATAGGTGCTTTTTTCATATAATGTCACTCCATAATACGTGTAATAAAATGTTTAAATACAGAATATTTTTTTTAAATTTTTGATATTCTTATATTAATTTAGCTTAATTTTAGTAAATTTTTAAATTAGTAAATTTCTGATCCTGAAAAAGGTCATTTAATGGATTATATATTTTAGTGCACATATAATAAGCTTATCCCTAAACTGACTGAAATTAATTAATTGTATGCAAAATAATCATTAAAATATTATTTAATTGTTTTCTCAATTCATTGCATTCTTCTATATCTCAGCGTTTAGTTATCTGCAATGAACCCCTAATAATAATGGATATATTAAATAAAACCCCATAAAGAGTTCAAGAGTTGAAACTGTTTAAATAAACCTCTTTAAAAAATTAAAAAACTGTTTAAAAAAAGTAGGGAAAGGGATTGTAGTTTTAATGTCCACTGTAACTTTAGTTTTACATATTCTCTAACTGTAGCTATACTGTCTCCTCTGAAAGATAGTTGTAAACTAATGCTGCTAGAATGGCTCCCACTATTGGACCTATAATATATATGGGGAAGTATGCCCACAGGTTAGAACCCCCCATAACCAGATCACCCAAATATGGTCCAAATGTCCTGGCAGGATTCAAAGACGCTCCGGTGATGTTTCCTAAAGTTGTTATCACACCAGCAACTGTTAACCCGATGATCAATCCTGCAAATCCTGGAGGAGCTTCCCTATCCACTGCTACTCCCATTATGGCCAGCATAAGAAGGAATGTTCCAATGGCTTCTGCCACGATGGCCTGGATGTAACCAATACCCTCAAATGGAGCAGTAGCACCCAATCCACCGGTGGTTACTGCGCTCATTCCAATGATGTAAGCCAGGGCAAAACTGGCCAGTGCTGCGCCAATAAGTTGAGCAAGTATGTAGGGACCAACATCACGTGTGGGGAATTTTTTCACAGACCACAGTGCCAGAGTCACTGCGGGATTAATATGACAACCCGATATCTTTCCAAATGCATATATACACGCAGTTATAGCCAGTCCAAAAGCTAAACCAATAGCTAACCAATCACCAAGGCCGCCCAAGACACCTATGCCAATATTAAATGAGTTGGGAGGTGTTTGACCCGAACTTATCATCAGGGTTATAATTGCTGCCCCTGTACCAAAAAAAACAAGGATAAATGTTCCAATAAGCTCCGCAACCGAACGTTTCATCAATGAGAACATTTTAGTTATCCTCCTTTAGGATTACCTTTTTTTAAGGCTATACTACAGTACTTGCACAGTATTCTAGGTAAGGTTTCTTTGAGTTTTTCTGCAGGGAAAGGATATCCCCCAGTCCATACCTCATTTTCCTGTCGGATGGCATGATCCATACATAATCCCATACCACATACAATGCAGATGGCAACTGCATCAGTGGATTTGCCCTCCTCTGCACAGATATAACATTTCATTTTCCTACCCCCTGAAATTCATGTTTTTTACTAAAATTCCGGAAAAAGGGAATAAATAGGTAGTTAGTGAGTTTGGTTGATGTTTTAGTGCACTTATATTGGTTTAAACAATTCGTTTACCCCATCAAGTGAATCCAACCAAGTATCCGTCAATTGTACCAATTCAGTGTACATTAACGGTAAATAATAACACTACCTTTAAACTCCCGTTAATGAGTTTACCTACACCCCGAGTTATACTGCTTCTTTCCACTGGCAGTGATTGTGCCTGAAGTCTACCAGTGATGCTGATGCACAGTTTTTACAGGTTCTTGCAGGGGAAGCTGGGCTTTCCTTGTGCAGAGCTATGATGTTGGTCATTAAGGTGGCAGTTACCGGTTCACTGGTTAAGAGACAGGGGTAATCAGCCAGCCTCATTAGAGAGGAGAACCTGACGGTTATGGCACACGCAGGGTAGGTGTAACGCTGTGGGTTCATAATCACTTCGTTCTGGTGGACTGGTTCCAGGTCTACCTTGAATCCAGCTACTTTAGGTATCAGTGCGCCTGCAGAACCATTACGGGCCTTTCGGGCCTGGTCCAGGTGTCCCCATCCACGGTAAATCATGTCCATGAAGTCACTGTTGTGCAGTTCTGCAGCTGCTCCCCTGGTGGGATAAAGCTGAACGTAGTTGTGGAATCTCTTGGTCAACAGATCCACCACGGTTGGTGCATTGAATCCATCCAGTTCCAGTATGTACTCCACTGCACAGGCCGATGATCCTGTTGCCAGTGAAAGGACTTCATATTCACTTTTGAAGTCTGGAAGGGCCTGTTTAAGTGTAGCATCCATCACATCGGTGGTGGCTTCAATTATGGCCATGGTCACATCATCTTTACACATGTTAAAGGTTGATTGAGCAATGTGGTGAGATATATCACCCACACAGTATGCGGGAACTGTCAGGATATTACCATAATGCACATCATCATTCATAGCTGCTATTACGGTATCTTCCATTTTTTCCCTGTACTGGGCCATGTATTTCCGGACATCAAATGATGTGTGTCCAGCATTATCCATGAGTTCAGCCTGAGCTTCCACCGGGTTCTGGTAAATGTTCTGGATCTCTGCTATTTCTTTCTCCACTGCCTGGGCTACTGTTGTTCCACCTTCAATTTCATTGGCGAAAACTTCACCAACACCGTAAGAAGTGTTCATACCCCATGATTTAGCAGATAATATTGCTTGTTTATGTTTTAGGGGTATATCCACGGTTTTAACTATTCGGTTTATGGTGTTACTGGTACTGCCTGGCATAAGTGCAAAATCAACCACACATGTTGGTCCGTAGAATCCACCGTACCTTCGGACAACTTCTTTACCAATTAAGGCTTCTGATTTTTTTATGGCATCTATGAATTTATTAAGACTCACTTCAAACTCAGGGTCTTCATCGCGAAGTATTTCCAGTACCACTGGAGTTTGATAGTGTTCAACGAAAGGATCGTCTTCGGGCCTTATGGTATCTGTTAAGCTGTTTAAGATGTCGTAATGAGCCTTAACAGAATTTACATGGAGGTTGATCACTGATTCAGATTGTTCAGCAGTTGCTTCCATTTTCTGAACCACATCAAGATAGGCTTTGGTATCTTTAATGTGGAATTTAGTTCCTCTCTTATTTTTAATAGTTTCTACATCGGCTTTTTGAGCCATCATTGCTTCTTTAACCATTTTTTCATAGAGTTCAACCATTAAATCACCCTCTTTTTTACACTAAAAAAATCAATTATTAACAATTAATAATAGTGATCTTCCAGTCTTTTATGATTTTCTAAATCCAAAATAAAAAGAGTTAAAATATTTTTTTAACAGTGAAATGCCGTTAATATTGCTTTAATTTATAATAATAGATCTAATATAGATTGAAAAATGAAAAACAGAACAAAAAGATTGAAGCGGGAAAGTTATGGACTGAGAATTCCCGTGATATTGATAATATTCAAATAATAACCCATTGAAATGGCCAAATATTCTATTTTGTTAATTCCTTACTAAATCGATAAAGTTTAACATCTATCTTGAATTTAAAATTTATTTCATGATCCATCCCACATTCTACACCAGAAATATTTATATAACTGTTCAGTTATAATTTAATTAACAGCCAAATTTTAAACATTGTATAAAATTATTAAAGTATTAGTAATTTTATTTCAAATTTATGATTAATCGGAACATGATTTCCGGTAACTTTATATTCTATGTTTTGTATATATAATTCGCTTATCAACAAAATAATCTAAACAAGGCATAAACATGATAAAAATAGGTATTTTAGACTTGCAAGGAGATGTTTCCGAGCACCAGGTAATGACCGAAAAAGCTGTAAGCAAAATAAACCTAAAAGCAGATGTTTTAAAGGTTAAAACAGCCTCAGAAGTAGCAAAGTGTAACGGACTGGTTATTTCTGGAGGGGAAAGCACTGTAATCGGGAGACTTATAAAAGAAAACAGCATTGATACAGCCATTAAGGAAAACCAGATACCAGTAATGGGTACCTGTGCAGGTATGGTGCTGTTAGGTCAGCAAACCGACTATGAACAACCTTTACTTGGTTTAATACCTATGAAAGTTAAGAGAAACGGTTTTGGACGACAAAAACTGTCATTTGAAGCTGAATTAAAACTTGAAACCTTTGATGATCCCTATCCTGGAGTTTTCATCAGAGCACCTTATGCCCTAGATGTGAAAGATGAAGCAGTTGTACTGGGGCAGATTCATGATAAAATCATTGCCGTGGCGTATGAAAATCACATAGCCACCGCATTTCACCCAGAACTTACTGGTGATACTCGAATTCACGAATATTTCATAAAGGAGGTATTAAATTGTGTGGAATAGCAGGAGTGGTATTTAAAGATAAAAACCTTCACCCGGTGGGTAAATTCATGACCCGTATGCTTGACGCTCTACAGCACAGAGGTCCTGATTCAGCAGGATTCGCACTGTACGGTGGTTTAGGGCTGCGAGAACATGAATATTTATTAAACATTGAAGTGAAAGAAAAACCCGGACTCTTAGATGAAGTTAAGACCACGGTCAACGCCGCTTTCCCAATTGAAAGCGAAGAAATCATCCCTTCAGTTGAAAATTACATCATATACCGATGTAAAGTCAATTTAGAATCATTTTCACAACTAAAACCATTAATAATGGATGTGGACAAAATTGACAACGTGATTGTCTTAAATGGAGCTCATTCCTTTGAGATGATCAAAGATGTGGGATTGGTCAAGGATATAGCTGCCCGTTACAACACCGAAGATAAAATGGGCACCCACGCCATTGGCCACACCCGGTTCTCCACCGAAAGTATTGTGGACCGGTACCATGCCCACCCTTTCCAGAGTTATATCATCCCAGATATCACAGTGGTTCACAATGGTCAGATAACCAACTACTGGAAGATAAGGGATCCATTAGAACGTAAGGGGCATATCTTTGAGACCAACAATGATACCGAATGTATCGTACACTACATAGCCGATAAATTATCCCAGGATTACAGCCTGGAAGAAGCACTGGAACAGTCTGTGAAGGACATGGATGGTCCATTCTCATATATTGTAGGCACACCCAACGGAGTGGGAATTGCAAAGGACCAGCTGGGCCTCAGACCAGGTGTTATGGCAGAAAACGATGAAGTCTTTGCCATTGCCTCTGAAGAAGTGGCTCTAAGGGAAGTTATGGATACCTCCAATATTGAACAGATATCACCAGGGGAGACTCGTGCTTACACCATCTAGGATGTGGAACAATGCAGGAATTCAAAATAAACGCCCAACAAAAAACAGCCAGGGAACTTAACCGGACCATTAAACAGGCCGCCCCGGAAAATGATCGTATCCTAATTGAAAATCCCAATGCCATGCATTACATGGCAGCAGGATTAACAGAACCAGTAGAGGTGGTTATTGACGGGTCAGCCGGTTATTTCGCAGGTACAATGATCCACGGAGCCAGGGTGCACATCAATGGAAACGCAGGTTGGTTCCCAGCAGATAACATGACTGAAGGAGAGGTTATCATCGATGGTTCCGCTGGAGACGGTGTAGGCCAGGGAATATACGGGGGAACAGTTGTAGTACGTAAAAGTGTAGGCGCCCGTACCGGAGAAATCATGAAAAACGGAACCATCATCATTGGAGGGAACTCTGGATTCATGAGCGGCCTGTTCATGATGGGTGGCCGTATAATAGTCCTGGGAGATATCTCGGACGATGCCGGTGAATCCATAATCAGGGGAACCATCTATGTAGGTGGAAACATCCACAGTCTGGGTAAAAACGCCAAGGTAGAAGAACTGGAAGCAGAAGAAAGGGAAGAATTAAAGGAACTCCTGGAAGAATACGACTTCCACCTGGAAGAAGAAAAATACCAGAACTTCCGTAAAATAGTGCCACGCAGTGCCCGGCCATTCTATGGTCAAGAATCAGAGGAGGGAAAATAATGACCGATAACAACCAGAAGAGTGTAACTCTAGTGGGAACTCCCTGCCATATCATTGCCTCTGAAAAAATGGAACACTACTCAAATATTCTGGGAGATTCTCCAGTAGATTTCAAGTTAGGACTCTTTTGCATGGAAAACTTCTCCCACAGTTACCTAAAAGAGTTCCTGAAGCAAAATAACATTGAAATGAATGATATTAACCAGTTCAGAGTGGAAAAAGGACATCTCTGGGCTTACCTTAAAAATGGGGATGTATTTAAAGCTCCATTATCCCAGGCCAAAGTCTGCATGAGAAAAAACTGCCAGGTATGTATGGATTACACCTCAGAACTGGCTGACCTATCGGTGGGATCAGTGGGTTCAGCTCCAGGATGGTCCACTGTCATTGCCAGAACAGAAAAAGGACTTAAAGCTTTGAATAAAGCTGAAACTAAAGGTTATATTAAAACCAAAGCCATTGAAGAGTCAGGACTCGCACTACTGGAAAAGTTAGCCAATAAGAAAAAAACCGAAAACAGGGAAGAGATAAAAAAGAGGGAATCTGTGGCCAGACCAGTACTCTACCGGCGGTATATCAATGATGAAGAGTTCATAGAAGAAGTCTCATCCTGCCAGTTTAAGGACTTAAAATCAGATGTAGTTGATGTGGGTAGCTGTGTGCTCTGCGGGGCCTGTTATTACGTGTGCCCTGAGAACATAGTATCCATTGAAGACCGTAAACCTCAGTTGAAAGGAACCTGTCCACCAGAATGTAATTTATGTTACGTGGCCTGTCCCCGTACCTATCTGTCCCAGGAAGTCCTTAGTCGAGATCTTGACCAGAAAGCACTGGGAAATTACATTAAGATTGTATCTGCCCGGGCAGATGGAGTGGATGGTCAGGATGGAGGAGTGGCTACTGCCCTCTTAAATTACATTTTAGATGAAAATATAACTGATGAAGTAATTGTTGTGGATAAAATGGATGATAATCCATGGAAACCAGAAGCAATCATAACATCAAAAACTGAAGAGGTTACAAACGCTGCCGGCACCAAATACTCTGCTGCCCCAGTTTTCAAAGTACTTAAAAGTAACCATAAAATGAATCCCAATACAGATTCTAAAAAGGAGGTGTCATAGATGCCTTTTAAAATTGAAAGAAATCAGGAACTTTGCAAGAGAAACTTCGACCGTCCTGGTTGCTGCTGGTACCTCTGTGACAACCGTGACGAAAACCTGTGTCAGAACTGTTACTCCTGCTACAACAACTGTCCCCACGACGTTTATGAAATAGTGAATGATGAACCATTCCCCCTACACCATGAAAACTGTGTGGGCTGCCGTATATGTGAAGAAATGTGCCCCAATCAAGCTATTGAGGTTAACGCTGTTCAAGAAGACCGGAGGAACGTGTGGAGTTTAACCGATCTGGTGGAGATAAACCGAAAATCAACCGAAGGATCCTACAAAGTTAGGGGATGCGGTGCCACCAGGGTTATACCCACCTTCGACGACCTGGTAATAGTACCGGCACAGGTTTCCAGACCACCGATTGATAAGTACCGGGAACCCTGCAACACCAGGGTAGTCCTGGGAAGCCGTTACGCTGAAAACCCACTGGTAATAGATACACCCATCATGATCGCTGCCATGAGTTTCGGAGCTCTCTCCAAAGAAGCCAAGATCGCCCTGGCCATGGGCTCCACCCTGGCGGGCACTGCCACCAATACCGGCGAAGGGGGAATGCTTCCAGAAGAACGTAAATACGCCAAAAAACTCATTGCCCAGTACGCTTCCGGTCGTTTCGGTGTCAGTGCCGATTACCTCAACAACTCCGATGCAGTGGAGATCAAAATAGGTCAAGGAGCAAAATCGGGTATGGGAGGACACCTTTTAGGAGAGAAAGTTACTGCAGAGGTCTCCAAAATCAGGATGATACCCGAAGGTACCGATGCCCTGAGCCCTGCCAGACACATGGACATTGTGGGACCAGAGGATCTCTCAATGAAGATCAGCCAGCTTAGGGAAATCACCGACTGGAAAGTGCCCATAATGGTGAAATTCACCAGTGGAAGGGTCAGTGACGATGTGAAAATCGCAGCCAAAGCTGGAGCAGACGCCATAGTGGTGGATGGTATGCAGGGAGGAACCGGAGCTGGACCCGATGTGGTCACTGAACACAGTGGAGTACCCACCATCGCAGCCATAGTTGAAGCCGATGAAGCTTTAAAGCACATAAACCTGAGGGAAGAAGTAAGCCTGATTGCTGCAGGGGGTATAAGGAACGGTGCCGATGTTGCCAAAGCAATAGCTCTGGGAGCTGATGCCTGTTACATTGCCACCAGTGCCCTGGTAAGTATTGGCTGCCGAGTCTGTCAGATGTGTTACGCTGGAACCTGCCGTAAGGGAATAGCCACCCAGAACCCTCAGCTACGCCGTAGACTAGATTACTTGGAAGGAGGTAAACGAGTGGCCCGTTACATTGAAGCCATGACTGAAGAAGCAGTGATGTTAACCCAGCAGGCAGGTAACACCGACCTTCTAAAATTAGAGAAAGATGATCTGCGAGCCCTAACTGTAGAATCATCTGCCATGACCGGAGTGAAAATGGCCGGTTTAGAAGCACCCATAAGGAGTTAAAAGAATATAAACTCCTTATTTTCTTTATTTTTGATTAATTTTTAAAACATACATTTGAATTACTATTTTTCACCGGCTAAATATTAAGTTAAACCGGTTACTATCACGTTTTAAATCATTAAATTCCTTTTTCTAAGTTTTAATGGTAAAAGTTATATATAACAAAATCCATAATCGGAAGTATGTTTCCCCCATCCTATTGCCATTGATTTCCGGTTTTCATGACTCATACCAATCTGGCAAAAAAAGGGGGACATTCTATTAAGGTTGAAAGTGGAAAAACAACAAAAATAGACTATTTTATATAAAGGAGGAAAAATTAATGGATCCTATTCTTAGTAGTGGTGATACCGCCTGGATGTTAATATCCACTGCTCTGGTAATTCTTATGACTATACCTGGAGTGGCCCTATTTTACGGGGGACTTATTCGCCGAGAAAACGTTTTAAACACAATGTTCCTTTCATTCATCACATTTTCAATTGTAAGTGTGCTCTGGTTTATATATGGATACGACCTGGCCTTTGGAAGCGATGTTATGGGAGTGATTGGTGCCCTGACCAACCCATTTTTCAATGGAGTTGTTGAATCAAACTCCCTGGCTGCCCTGGCACCCACCATACCCACGGGACTATACGCCATATTCCAGATGACCTTCGCCGCCATAACAGTGGCCCTGATATCAGGGGCAATAGTAGAGCGTATGAAATTTTCTGCATGGCTGGTATTTGTTCCAGTATGGTTAACCCTGGTATACCTTCCAGTAGCCCACTGGATGTGGGGTGGAGGATTTTTAGCCCAGTGGGGAGCATTGGACTTTGCTGGAGGTACCGTGGTTCACTTAAGTTCAGGTGTAGCTGCCCTGGCACTGGTACTGCTTTTAGGCGTTCGTAAAAATTCAAGGTTATTACCCCATCACCTTGGTTACTCCGTAATTGGTACAGGACTATTATGGTTCGGTTGGTTCGGATTTAATGCAGGTTCCGCATTAGGAGCAACAAACCTGGCAGTTTCAGCAATGATCGTTACCAACACCTCGGCCTGTGTGGGAATGCTGGCCTGGGTACTAATGGATAAACTGAACACTGGAAAACCAACATTATTAGGTGCTTTATCTGGAGCAATAGCCGGTTTAGCTGCAATAACACCCGCTGCCGGATATGTTAACGTTACTTCTGCAATTATAATTGGTTTCGTTGCATCAATAATCTCATACTACGCAGTTTCACACTTAAAACCACGTTTAGGCTACGATGATGCTCTGGATGTATTTGGAATACACGGTGTCTGCGGTATTGTTGGAACCATAGCTGTAGGTATCTTCGCAACACCCCTCATAAACAGTGCCATTAAAGGAGGGCTGATCGCAGGTAATGCAGGTCAAATTGGTGTTCAACTCCTGGCCATAGTCATAATCGGGGCTTATTCATTCATATTAACCCTGGTTATTGCCAAAGTTATTGACATGACAATAGGATTGAGGGTTGAGGATGATCATGAAATCCAGGGACTGGACCTTAACCAACATGAGGAATCCGGTTACAGACTATCATAGGCAGCTTTAAAAATACAAGCTGCCATACACCCTTATAGATATCATAGAGGTGATGAAATGAAAAGAATCATAACTATCATCAGACCCGATAAACTGGAAGATGTTAAACAGGCTCTGGAAGAAATTGGTTGCCATGGGTTAACAGTTAAAGAAGTTAAAGGACGGGGAATACAGTTAGGAATTACTGAAAGTTACCGAGGTACTGACTACAAGGTAGACCTGCTCCCTAAAACTCAACTGGAAATTGTGGCAAAAACCGAGGATGTGGACGAGATCGTGAATACCATAGTCAAAAGTGCCCAGACTGGCTGCATTGGAGACGGGAAGATATTTATATCCCCAGTAGAAGAAGTAATACGAATCCGTACCGGAGAAAGGGGAGATAAAGCAATATAAGATTTAAAAACTTAATGTTTCCCAATTTTTATCTTTTTTACCATTCTCTTAATTTTTTTTAATATTCTATAATATTAGTATAAACTATTCTGTAATGTTACTATAAGAAATTCTTTAATTTTACTAAAACAATCCATTAGTCTATTCATCAATTTCTGCAATTAATTAAATCGGCAATTTTTAAATAATTCTCATAATTTAGTGTACTAACCTTAATAATCGCCCAAAAAACCGTTCCAATCCTGGGCATGGGTTTTTTCGTTACATTTTAACCAAAACATTTATAAGGAGGAAGGTACAATGATCAGTTGTCGGAAGTATGCTTCCGATATCCGGTAAATGGGGTGAATTTTTCATGAAATACTAAAATGAAAAAATAGGAAAAAGTGCTTTAGGCCTTTGACCTAAGCCCATAACAACCCAAATATCTCTAATAAATAAAAAAATAGTGTTTGTATCTTTGTTTACAAATATCTCTAAAAAAAATAAAGTTAAATAAATAAGATGAATAAAGGAGGAAAAAATCAATGGACCCTGTTTTAAATAGTGGTGACACCGCCTGGATGCTCATCTCCACTGCACTGGTAATGCTCATGACAGTGCCGGGAGTAGCTCTCTTTTACGGTGGTCTCTCCAAGAAAGTAAATGTGTTAAACACAATGTTTATGTCTCTAATTGCGTTCTCCATTGCCAGCATTGTCTGGGTACTTTATGGTTATCAATTCGCATTTGGAGCCGATATGTTGGGAGGATTAATTGGAAACCCCGCAAATCTTCTATTTAGTGGAATAGGAGTGGATCAATTATCCACACTTGCCCCAACCATACCTGAAACTGTCTACATTGCTTTCCAGATGACTTTTGCCGCCATAACCGTGGCCCTGGTATCTGGAGCAGTTGTGGGAAGAATGAAAGTATCTTCATGGATAGTGTTCTCCATTGCCTGGTTAAGTTTGGTATACGTACCTATAGCCCACTGGGTATGGGGTGGAGGATTCCTGTTCCAATGGGGTGCACTGGACTTCGCCGGTGGTACCGTTGTACACATCAACTCTGGTGTAGCTGCCCTGGCCCTGGCCCTGTTACTGGGTAAAAGGAAAGACACCAAATTATTACCACACCATCTCGGTTACTCCGTTATTGGTGCCGCATTACTATGGTTCGGCTGGTTTGGATTCAACGCAGGTTCAGCCCTTAGTGCGGGTGGACTGGCAGGTCAAGCTTTCATCAACACCAACACCGCCACTGCCGCAGCAATGGTCTCCTGGGTAATAATCGACTACCTCAAAACAGGTAAACCAACCATACTGGGAGCAATATCCGGTGCAATCGCAGGATTAGTTGCAATAACCCCTGCAGCAGGTTTTGTAACCTTACAAGCTGCAGTCATAATCGGTCTGGTAACCAGTGTAGTTTCATACTTAGCCATAAGCTACCTGAAACCAAAACTGGGTTACGACGATGCCCTGGATGTATTTGGAATACACGGTATGTCTGGTTTATGGGGTGCACTGGCCACCGGTTTATTCGCAGCACCATTCATCAACTCCCTGGGAACCGGAGTATTCTACGGTAACCCTGGACAGATTGTAACCCAAATCGTTGCAATAGCTATAGTAGCTGCCTACAGCTTTGTTGCCACCCTGATAATAGGTAAAATCATTGATATTGTCATGGGACTGCGCGTGGAAGAAAAAGAAGAAATCGAAGGACTGGATATCACTCAACACGAGGAAACCGGTTACAGGATTTAATTAAAATATACGCAAGCAGAGGCGATATGATGAAAGAAATAGTGGCCATAATTCGACCAAACAAATTAGACGAAGTTAAAGATGCCCTTGAAACAATAGGATGCAATGGAATCACCGTGACCGAAGTAAAAGGTCGTGGGCGACAACTAGGCATCACTGAAAGTTACAGAGGCAGTGATTACCGGATCGACATGCTACCCAAAACCCGTCTGGAGATCATCGTAGCAGATGAAGATGCAGATAGTGTTGTTAATACCATAGTTGAAACAGCACAAACCGGGGATATTGGAGATGGAAAAATATTCATCTCATCTGTAGAAGACGTTGTCCGTATCAGAACAGGAGAAAGGGGAGAAGAAGCAGTCTAACACCCTCCAAAAAAATCCACTTTCAACCCCCCTTACCTCCTTTTTTTCTTTTCTTTTTTAAAGTATCATAATTAAAGCCCATACTATTTTAGTCCATATTACTTTAATCCACAATATTATTTCCTAAAAGTTTAAAAAAATCCAATAATTATTAAAAATCACAACTCTCCATTTGAATTACTATTTTTGAAACTATTTTAGTAAATTTACAAGAACTTATTTAGAAAGTTACTAAATAATTCACCACAAAAATAACTTTTATAAACTCTAGAATAGATGGTAATAAAAAAAAGTGACAATGAAATTTAATGGTGACTAAATGCCTGAACTACCCAGTGTGGAGATATTTAAGAAGTACTTTGATAAGACAGCCTTCACCAACTGATAACCAACGTGAATGTTATCAGTCCTGAAATTCTGGTGGAAACCAGTAGCAATCAGATGAAAAAAGCCATGGAAGGTCATGAGTTTACAGAAAGCACTAGATACGGGAAGTATCTCTTCGCAAAATTAGACAGTGACCTGTTTTTGATAATGCACTTTGGAATGACAGGCTACTTGCACTACGAACATCAGAATACCTCCCGGTATCCTCGTTTATTAATAAAGTTTTCAGGAGGTAATTTCCTGGCCTTTGATGATGCCCGTAAATTCGGGAAACTGGGCCTGACCCTGGATCCTGATGAATTCATTGAAAATAAAAAATTGGGTCCAGATGCACTGGAAGTGAGTTTCAAAGATTTTTATGACATAGTTCACGGTAGAAAGGGTATGATAAAACCATTACTACTTAACCAGAACATTTTAGCCGGTATTGGTAATTTGTATGCTGATGAAATACTCTACCAGAGCAGAGTACATCCTCTGACCCGTGCAAATCTTATAGATAAACAGGGATGGGGACAAATTTTTCAGAATATGAAAAAGGTACTCCAGAAAGCAATAGAATGTGATGATAGTGTCAAATCCCTTCCAGAATCTTATCTTCTTCCCCACCGCCATAAAGGTGGTAAATGCCCTGAGGGTGAAAAATTGGAAACTATAAAAGTAGGTGGTAGAACCACGTTCCTATGTCCCCACCGGCAGATGATAAACACTTATGAGGGCTGATAAAAGATGATGAGGGCTGATTATTCCAGTGAATATCTTATTATTTTAAAATCTAATTATTTTTGATTTTAATTTTTAAATTTTAAGTTAAAAAAAGAATTATTTTGTTATTTAGGGGCGTTTATTTAATTCATTAGCCTAATTTTCATGATCATCAAATATGGAAATACCAAAATTTTATAGGAATAAAGGTTCATTCTATAAATATAATTGATGATCATGGTCACGAACTGATCAATGGTTAAGGGGTAGATAAAAATGATTAAAAAATCAACAGTGGCCCTAATGGCTTTGATAGTTTTAATGGTGGTTGTTTCTGGATGCACCACCAATACGAACAGCACCCAGAATAACACTCAGAACATGTCTAACCAGAGCAATAACAACAGCAACAATGCTAACAATACCACAAACAGCACCAATTTAATATCACCTGAAAAAGCAAAAAGTATAGCCCAGCAATACGTTGAAGAACCTGGTGTAACCACAGGAACACCAGTACTTCAGACAGTAAATGGGAAGCAAGTATACGTTGTGCCTCTCATCCAAAACGGGAAGAATGTGGGTGAAATTGAAATTGATGCCGTGACTGGAGAAAACCTTGGTGGTGCTGGTGGAGCACCCTAAAAATTCATTAAATCTAGCAACTAAAAAATAGTAATGATTTCAATTCTAGCAACTAAAAAATAGTAATGATTCAATTCTAGCAACTAAAAATAGTATTAAATTATGAAAATGGAGAATGAATAGTTTTAGTTGCTTAAAACTTCTTTTTTTAACTAAATTAATGAAATAAAAAAAATAAAAATTAGGGGGAATTACCATCCCCTATCCTGCAGTCTTTCTGATTCAGGTATCTGGCTTATTTCCAGTCCAGGCATTGCTTTACCCAGGTCACGGCTAACCTCCGCGATGAGGTCCGCATCCTGGTAGTGGGCGGTTGCTTCGGCTATGGCTTTGGCTACTATTTCCGGGTTTTCTGATTTGAATATCCCACTTCCCACGAATACTCCGTCTGCTCCCAGTTGCATCATGAGGGCTGCATCTGCTGGTGTGGCTACTCCACCGGCTGCGAAGTTCACCACAGGTAATCTTCCCTGTTTCTGGGTTTCCTTAACCAGGTAGAGTTGTGCTTCTTCTTCCCGGGCTACACTCCATAGTTCCTCTTCGGTCATGTCCTTGAGTTCCCTGATGGTTCCCTGGATCATGCGCATGTGACGGACTGCTTCAACCACGTTACCGGTACCTGCTTCTCCCTTGGTCCTGATCATGGCAGCACCTTCATCTATTCTTCGGAGAGCTTCACCCAAATTTCTGGCTCCACAGACAAATGGTATGGTGAACTGTTTTTTGTCTATGTGGAATTTTTCATCGGCAGGGGTGAGTACTTCACTCTCGTCGATCATGTCCACTCCCAGTGATTCTAGGACCTGGGCTTCCACAAAGTGGCCGATTCGTACCTTGGCCATTACCGGGATACTGACTGCATCCATGATCTCGGTAACTTTACTGGGGTCTGCCATCCTGGCAACTCCTCCTGAAGCCCTTATATCCGCTGGTACCTTCTCTAGAGCCATTACAGATACAGCACCTGCTTCTTCGGCAATAGCAGCCTGTTCAGCATTAACTACATCCATAATAACTCCACCCTTAGTCATCTTGGCAAAACCCTTCTTCAGCAATTCTGTTCCATGCAACATGTTATTTCCTCCATTAAGATTATATGATTAATTGAAAACTTTAAAAATCTATTAAAAACGTAGATTTATCAAATAAACATTTTTAACAGTAGTGGTAGATCATTTCAGGAGATCATTTCAGAATTCATAACCTCTTTAAAAAATCCACTTCAATAACTTACAAAAATTTTAGTATATTTCAATCTTTCCCTGGTGGTTATTAAAATTTTGTACCCATTTAATGATAGATAAAAGCCATTGATCTCATGTAAAATCACATTGCCCTGAACTCGTCATCATTACATTGATTCATGTGATGCAAAATATTGTTAGATTAAGAGAAAATATAATATAAGCTATTAAATACTCTAAAAAATCCCATTGTAATCATAAACTCATTTTTAAAGTAGGATACTGCCTAAAATCCTTTAATAAAAAATAATATTTTACAATATCTAAATTATTGGTTTCCCCATAAAATACTTCATTTTCAGATCAATCCACAACTCACCTATTGTATCAGCAATGTAATTTATTGTAATGACATGTATCTAAATAGCAAGTATAAGCATACATGATAATTTTACATTGGAAATTATTTACAAAAAAATTTCCAGAAGATTTGAAAGGATTCTCTCCTAAAAAGCCGTTCGACATCATAAAAATAGTATAAAAAAATATTTCTTAATGAGGGATGGTTAACTACCATTAGTAATACTTTATACTTATTAATTATGAATGATTAGGAGTACAACAATCACCCTAACATCACAATGGCAAAATATAAGAACCAATTAGAAACAAGCTACAAATAATTAATTTTAAGCCCCTTAGAATTATTTAAATCATTTTATAGTATTTTTACGGTTTATTTATGTTTTAAAAGATTATTGAAGCTGATTCAAATACAATAGTTTAATCCAGACCCAAATAATGATAAATAAGTTTTTTTCTTAATTTTACGAACTTATTTCATTTATTAGATAATTTCATTTAAAATGGCTAGAAAACGCTTAAACGATAACATTTATTATTTAAACGAGATTAACACTTTTTCGTTAAACTAAATTTTATCTTTTAAATCCCTTAAAATTATATAGTCAACAGTTCAAATATAGCCAGGAGTTGATTAAATGGCCATCAAAGAAGCAGAAATGTACTACAAACAAGCTATGTCATTTTTAGAACAGGGAAAAGTAGACAAATCATTAAAGTTTTTTGACAGCGCAATAGCAATTGATAAAGAGTATGTTTCCGCCTGGAACGATAAGGGAGTGGCCTTTATGGAACTTGGAAACTATGATGAGGCACTTAAATGTTTTGAAGAAGTTATCAGACTTGAACCAGGCGATAACATGGCATGGTACAACAGGGGATACGTACTCCTGATCCTAGAAGAGTATCAAGAAGCAGTTAACACATTTGACCTGTTTTTAGGTAGATATTCTAAAAAAGATGACTTTTATAAATACGGTTTATACTTACGGGCTCAAGGGTTTTACAACCTTAAAGAGTATGATCAATCTTTAAAATTAATCAAAGAAGCACTTAAAATAGATAAAAAATTCAAAGAAGCCCGAGATCTCATGGCATTAATTGGAAAAGAATCTGAAAAGTGAAAAATCCACCAAACATTTCCATTTTTTTCTTAGATAATTCACAGTATAAATCCAGTACCAAACCATTCATAAATAACAAATAGTGCCAAAAATGGATAATAAATCCAAATACTTCCCCAAACATGGAAGAATCAAATAAAAACTAGTTCCTGGAGGATGTTTTATGCAGAAATATCAAAGGCAACACACTGACTTTGATCATTTACACTTGAAATTGAGGTCTTCCCTGTGATCTGATCATAAGTACCTAAAAAACTGTGGTAATTTTATTGGTCTGGAGAAGTTAATAATAAAACAATATACTAAAACACGACCTTTCATCTGTAGAATTAATTATCAACACTGATCAAATTATTCAAACGTTTTATAGCTTGATAACGGTCTTTCTTTTCCAATCTGGCTTGTTCGAGTGCATCTTGTAAAGTTTGTATGGAATGGTCGTACACTTCCCGGTCCACAGGATAAGGGAACCCGTCTTTACCACCATGGGTAAAACTGTACTTAACTGGATCATCCCAGCTGGGTTTATCCCCATAGACCAGGTCCGAAATCAGGGCAAGTGCACGTATCTTCTTGGGGCCCATCCCATTTAAAGAAATTAATTCTTCATAGCTTTCTGGTTGCAGTTCCCATGCATTTTGAAGGACTTCAAATTCGCGGGGAGACAGATCTGTGTCAAGTACTGGATGGTGACGGGGTAAAGAAAGTTCCGGGCAGAATATATCCAGGTTGGCCTGGCCTGACCCCACATCTATTTTTTTCTGGAAATATTTCTTCAGATGTTCAGGGTTATCCAGAATAAGATCGAGGCTGGTTTGCCGTGAATCAAAACTCATATCCGAGGTCATGTTCAGGGTTTTATCTTCCTTCAAGTCGCAGCAAATGCCATTGTGGGGTTCATTAATGAAATTTTTCACTGAATCAGATAACCAGTGATAACGACGGGCATATTTAGTTGATTCATTCATTCCCTGCTGTACTACTGCCCAATCACCCTTTTCAGTTAAGAAAAATACATGATGATAAAGCTGATAACCGTCCTGTATACATGAATTATCAATTTTTGCAGAAATTTTACTGGAATAAACCAGATCTTCCAGTTTGGCCGTGGACAATGAAAATGTTTCCCCTGCATCCTGGATCTCCTGGGGCGTTCTCCTGGAAGCTCGGCCCTTACCTCCTGCTACAAGTATACCCTGTTCTTCAGGTTTGATAGCTGTTTTCAGAGCACCACAGGTCGTGGTTGTGGTTCCGGAACTGTGCCAGTCAAAACCCAGGACACATGAAAATGCCTGGAACCAGTGAGGGTCTGAAATTCTGGATAAAAATTCATGAGGACCGTACTCATATATTATTGAATCAGTAACTGCTCCAGCCAGTTTCACCATACGCTGGAAAAGCCATCGGGGTGCGCGACCACCGTGAAGGGGTAAATTGGCAACTCCACTTCTTGAACTCATATGATAACCAATTTATCTGAAGAATAAATAGCCCTTATGGGTAGAGCACATGATAAGTATTCCGGGAAAAATACTCAGGATTTAACCAGAATTAATTTAACTTAAAGCATCCATCCTAGAAGGCGAGTTACATTAAAAATAAAGACATCCCATCATCGAATACGATTATGATTTATCAGTTACACTTGGGAATCTGTGAAGGAGTAAAAATAAAAAATAATACTTAAAGTTGGAATAACTAAAAGTTGGAATAAAAAAGAACTCCAGTGAATATTCTATCTAAATCCAGATTTATCCTTAATCAAACTAATTATCATTCCATCCCACTATTATCCTTAATCAATTATTTATCATTATTCCACTATTTATCAGCCAATTTCACGATGTATCCTAATTTATCCCATTTTATTAGGCATATTTATCAATCAGATGGTCCAGTTCATCCAGAATAGATTGGTTGTGATCGTGTTTAAATCCAAGACTGATGTTTTTCCGGTATTTCTCCAAGTGGGAGAGGAAGTTTTCAATATCGTCCCTTTCCAGATCCTCATGAAACTCACCATAACCCAACCGATCAAGATAGAGTGCGTTCAGGGTCTGTTCGAACTGTTTTTTCACTGGAACACTTAAAACTGGTTTTCCCAGATAAAGTGCTTCACTGATAAGGGTGAATCCTCCATTGGAAATCACTGCCCTGGCCTGGGATAGGTCCCTGAAAAAGTCATCCTCATTGAAAGGTTTAAACAGTAGATTATCATCCCTTCCCTCACGGTGAAATCCGTAGACAATGAATTCATCATCAAATTCCTTCAGAATATCCAGTAATCTCCAGTTAGAGTCACTGGTCTGATAAACCAGAACATGTTCCCCATTATGGGGTTCCAAATCCATTATGGCATCACGCAGGACTGGTGGGAAATATTTGGTTTTATTAGGATGTTTAAGGGGCGGATAAAAGTAGCTGGTTATAAGAGAAACAGTTGGAAGCTGGATGAATGACCTAACCACACTTTCAGCAGCTATTCTATCAGTACGGTATTTCTTAGGGACATCTAACTCTGCTTGGGTTAAAACATGCATATTATCCAGGCTGATGAGTGGCACGCGCAGGATCTTAGATAGGAGGTTTGAATAAAATTCAAAATCAGAGATGATGATCTGGGGCTTTACTGCCTTGGCCACACTGTACATCAATCTTAAACTATTTTTCAAATCTCCGGGGAGGTCTTTCATTCCCTTGATGAATGTTTTGGTGTTCTGGACAGTGTTATCCTCATAAACTGTGTTAAATCCACCGATCTCGTATACATTGTCGAAATGAGATGCCAGATAATCATAGGCACGGTCTGATGCAAATATGTGAACTTCATTATTCTTGGTTAAATGATTGAGGAGGACTCTACCCCGGATGGCATGTCCCATTCCTTCCCCACATACTGAGTAGAGTATCCTCTTTTGATCCGGATGCCCGAAGGTGTAATCCAGGTCTTCGGCGGTTATCTGTTTGCCCCGGAACTGGTAGAAAGTGCTTTTAGCATATTTGAAGGCCACATTACGCAGTCCTTCCTCCTGAACCCTGCGGGTGGAAACAAGTAGTTTTGGGCTTCTAAGTACCTTGAACTGGCTTATGGCACCTATGCGTTCGATGTAATCCGTGTCTTCTCCAAAGTCCAGGTCTTCATCAAATCCTTCCACTTCATTGTGTAGTTTTCTGGTGGTGATTATACCATAACAACCTGCCCCATGGGGTTTGATGTTCTCCACCCGTTTCATGAAGAAATTGGCAAAGTCATGGGTTATTTTATTCAAAAAACTATCACTTAAGGGTGCGATCTGGGTTATGGCAATTCCCAGATCTCTTTTTTCAAATTCATCCAGGCATAATTCCAGGTAATCCCTGGTTAAAATCACATCTGAATCCAAAAAGAGAAGATATTCACCACTGGCTGCTTCTGTCCCTCGATTTCGCCCTACGGAAGGAAGACCTCCTTCAACAACTTTACAGCCCCATTCCTGAGCAATAACTCTGGTACTATCTTCGGAACCTGCATCGGCCACTATAACCTCATAATCACTGAAATCCTGCCTTTTTATACTCTCTAAAAGATGGGGGAGATAACTTTCTTCGTTAAAGGTAGGTATGATAATTGAAAGCTTCATTTTCACCTGTATGTTTTTTATTCTTTTGTTTTATGGTACTTTCGGATCCCTAATTTATGGTACTTCAAATTCCTAATTTTATAATATCTTCGAATCCCAAGTTTTATGATACTTCAAATTCCTAATTTTATTGTATTTTCGGATTCCTAGTTTATGGTATCTTCAGATCCCTAAAAGTAGGAATAAAAATTCCATGTCATGAAAAATCCATCGGCACGGCCCTGATATGTTTTGAAAAGGCTTTCCAGGGTGTTTTTGTCACTGACACTGGTGTCTGTCCGTATCACAGTCATGTTTCCTTGCTGCTCCTGGCTTAAAACATTATAACCACTTAAATCAACAGGTTCGAACTGATTTAAGACTGTTATTTCATGGTAAGAGCTGTTAGTTCCGGCCAGTTCCAGTCCCAATCCAGAAAATGCCAGAAGGAATATTAATACAATGGGTAAGACGAATTGACGGAACTGGAATGGGTGAATCTGTAATGGGTTTTCTACAAAGTAGAAAATGAATAAAAGACCCATTCCTATCACTAAAGGTTGGCTGTAGAGTCCTCCATCAACCATTCCAATTAGAGCCAGTGTCAGTGCAAAGGCCATTATGATCCGGTTTAGCTCCTGTCTCCCATTTAAAGATAACAGTCCAGTTATATAAGCCAGTGGTAATGTTATGAATATCAAGTAACCCCAGGGTAACACGTAAGGATATAGGCTGCCCCCGGTGTGAACATGATGGGGGATGAGTCCACTCATAGTATCTGCAAAGTGCCCGAAAACTGATTTGAAGACATGGCTATGCATGGGGCTGGTGGTGGTTGAAGTGGGATTAGTGGAGACGAAAATGGTTAAAGGGGAGACCCCGTATTTCAAACGGATGTAGAACTCGATTAAAATACCTACCAGGCAGGTTAACAGGATTATGAGTATGGTCCATTTGAGGAATTTTTTACCATCTGGACCGTATTCATTGGCTCTCTCCTTTACTGGTGCGAGGAATCTGCTGTTGTTGAGTAATGGGTTTAATATAAGGAAACTGCCTATTGCCATCAGGAACAGAACAGCTTTACCCTCTGATGAACCGGATAAAAGTGGCCAGGTGATCATCAGAACCAGCTGGTCCAGAGGAGAAGTGGCATAAACTATCAGTCCAATGAGTATCAGTATAACTCCAAATAATCCTGCTTTATCTATTTTCACTACATATCACCATGAAAAAATATTCTAAATTCAATAATTTCTAACTTATTTTAATTCTAACTTTCATTGTGTTTTAAAATTCAAAGGAATATAATTCAGGTTGATTAACTGATTTAAAAATTCAGTTAGTTAATAACTAATTAGTTAGAGGTTTAACTGACTTCCAGCATGCGTTCCACTGCACTGCGGGCTTTATCAGCAATATCCTCTGGAACTTTAACTTGGAACTTTTCCTCCATCAGGGAGTTTTTAACCTTATCCAGGGTGTGCCTTTTCATAGTTTCACAGATAGCTTCATCCAGTAAAGGATAAATGAGTTTATCCGGGTTTTCCCTGCGGAGTCTGGTCACCATGTCCACTTCTGTGCCTATGAGGAAACTTTTATTACTAGATGCTGCCACATGGCGAAGCATTCCCCCGGTACTGAGGATTTGATCCGCTGCCTCCTGTACTTCAGCGTCACATTCCGGGTGTACCAGTACTTCTGCATCAGGATAGTTTTCCCTGGAAAAAGTGACATCTCCAGTGTTGAACATTTTATGAACGTAACAGTACCCCACCTCAGGGATAGGGATTATTTCTTTATCCGTCCTTTTTTGAACGAAACTGGCCAGGTTCATATCTGGACCAAAGAGTATTTGATCCTCATCCAGGCTTTCTACAACCTGAGCTGCATTGGCAGATGTGCATAGTATATCAGCTTCGGCCTTAGCTTCAGCCAGTGTATTCACATATAGCACCACTGCTGCTTGAGGGTATCTCTTTTTGTATTTTATTACATCTTCTGCTGGGAGCATGTGAGCCATTGGGCACTCAGCCTGAGGATCTGGAATTAATATCTTCTTGGATGGGTTTAAAATAGCAGCAGTTTCTGCCATGAAGTCCACTCCACAAAAAACAACCAGATCAGCATCTTCTATCTGTGAAGCTTTAATACACAATTCCAGAGAGTCACCTAAAAAATCTGCAATTTCCTGTATCTCTTGAGTTTGATAATTATGAGCCAGTATTATGGCATTTTTCTCTTCTTTAAGTTTAAGAATTTCTTCCTGCTTGTGATTCAACCTAAACTCTCCTTTAAATTAGGTTCATGGATGAAAGCCCTTCTAATTGGTTAGAACTTGTAAAAAAGATGATAAAAAAATTGGGCAAAATGACCTATCTAACATGTGCTTTATATTTTCGGATTAAAAAACCTTTTCCTCAGATTAGACAAATTAACTTAAAACCCTTAATTCTGGATCTTAACCCTTGATCATAACATTCTGGATCCTGACCCTCTGGATCCTAAGAATCTAGATCATAAAACCCTGATCCTAAACCCTCAAAACTATGGTTATTAACCTAAAATTAATCCTATATTTAAATCAGTTAATCTATCTCTGCACCTTCCAGAGCGTTTCTGCAGGGGCAATTTCCATCAGCGGGTATGCTGATTATGGAGTTATAAATGAGCCGGGTTAATTCTTTCTTTTTCTCATCTAAAATTTCAAAGACCTCATCTATGGTAATTTTCTCTGTTGATACTGATGCTGCGAAATTGGATATCATGCATATGGATGCATAGCACATTTCCAGTTCCCTGGCCAGCACTGCCTCTGGAAGGCCAGTCATGCCAACCACTGTTCCACCCATTTGATGGAACATTCGGATCTCTGCTGGGGTCTCAAATCGAGGTCCTTCGGTGCATACATATACCCCGCCCTTAACCAATCTTCCATCTACGCCTCGTCCGGCAGATATTATTGTTTCTGCCATTTGAGGACAGTAAGGTTGGGTTACGTCCACGTGCACTGCACGGTCATCATAAAAGGTGAAAGGTCTTTTACGAGTGAAATCCAGAAAATCGTCAGGTATGAGGAAATCACCAGGTTTAATGGATTCATCAAGAGATCCAACAGCATTGGTTGCAATGATCCGCTCTGCTCCTAACATTTTAAGAGCGTAGATATTGGCCCGGTAATTAATCATGTGGGGTGGGTTGTCATGACCCTCCCGGTGACGGGGCAAGAAGGCAACCTCCTGATCTTCGAATTTTAAAATGGAAACAGGAGGAGATTCCCCAAATGGAGTATTCAAAACCTTTTTCTCCTTCAGTTCTCCCATTTCTACTATCTGGTACACTCCGGTACCACCAATTATTCCCATCATATTTTAAGTCTCCCATTCCTGAAAGGTTATTTCACATTTTAAGAAGAACAGTCCCATATTCCCTAGAAAGCTTTATTTTGAGGAAATTACCCCTTGGCCACTCCCATAGGCACCATTCGACCCACTAACCTGGAAATACCTGCAGTGTGGGCGGTTTGAACTACCTGATCCACATCTTTGTATGCTCCAGGGGCTTCTTCTGCCACTACTGGCATGGAATTGGCTCTCACGTATATTCCTTTACCTTCCAGGATTTTCAGAATATCTTCTCCCCGGTAGTTACGTTTGGCACCGGCCCGGCTCATCTGGCGTCCGGCTCCATGGGCAGTGGACCCAAAAGTTTCATCCATTGCAGTCTGAGTACCGTGTAATACATAGGAAGATGTGCCCATGGTTCCGGGGATAAGTACGGGTTGACCTATCTTACGGTAATCTGAGGGTATCTCTTCTCTTCCCGGTCCGAAAGCACGGGTGGCTCCTTTCCGGTGAACATATAGTTGAGTGTTTCTTCCCTTGATGGTATGGGTTTCTTTCTTGGCAATGTTGTGGGCCACATCGTAGACAATTCCCATGCCCATATCTTCTGCATCCTTATGGAATACCTGTTCAAAGGATTCCCTGACCCAGTGGACGATCATCTGTCTGTTGGTCCAGGCGTAGTTAGCAGCAGCAGCCATTGCTGCAAAATAATCCTGAGCTTCTTCTGATTCAACTGGAGCACAGGCCAGTTGTCGGTCCGGTAAATCTAGTTTATAATGTTTGGCTGCTTTGTCCATGGTTCGCAGGTAATCACTGCAAACCTGATGTCCACATCCCCTGCTTCCAGAATGGATGAGTACGGTTACCTGTCCTGTTTCCAGGCCAAATGTCCTGGCAGCCTCTGCATCGAATATTTCTTCTACTTTCTGGACTTCCAGGAAATGGTTACCGGATCCCAGGCTCCCCAGTTGTGGTATTCCCCTTTTTTTGGCTTTATCACTCACACGGGCAGAGTCTGCATCAACCATGCATCCATTTTCTTCCAGGTACTCTAGGTCTTCTTCCCAGCCGTAACCATTTTCCACAGCCCATCTGGCACCGTTGTCCAGGACATCATCGATTTCACCTTTTTTGAGCCTGATTTTTCCCTTGCTACCCACACCAGATGGTACGTTACGAAACATCACATCAATCAGTTCTTTTATCCGGGGTTGTACCTCTTCATAGGTGAGGTTTGTGCGGAGTAGTCTTACACCACAGTTTATGTCAAAGCCCACACCCCCTGGGCTTATAACTCCTGTTCTGCTGCTGAAAGCCCCTACTCCACCTATGCTGAATCCATAACCAAAGTGGATGTCCGGAAGTCCTATTGAGAATTTTTGTATCCCGGGTAGGCAGGCTACATTGGCCACCTGGTCAATTGCTCCTTTTTCCAGGGTTTTAACTGCCTCATCATCAAGATATATTCGACCAGGTACTTTCATTGCCTTTTTATAATCTCCTGGAACTTCCCAAACACAATCACGTACCTTTTTAAGAGTTTCTTCCATAACCATGATAATCCAATCTCCTGATTTTATTAACTAATTTTAGTAAGCATTTGAAAAACATGAAAATTGATTTTTTAATTTAAGATATTTTACCTATCTCATAGTTATGAGTGCATCTTGTATACCAAGATTTCTATTTTTACCAAGATTTCATGAACCTAAAATTGTAGTTATAAACCTAAAATTTGTAACTTAAAATTGTATTTATAATCTTAAATTTGTAGTTATAAAAATTGTATTATAAACTTAACAAATTATGTAGGGCATTAAAGTAAAGAATACTTAGAACATACAGGTTGTATCTTCATATAAGATAAAAGATGAATAAATTCATTATAATAAACTTAAACAACACAATCCGGGAGATTTATGATTATGGAATCTGAAAATGACGTGAAAATAACAGAAAAAGATGTTATAGAAATTATGGATGTTTTTACTCGTGTTCCACCCTTACTTTTGAAGGTGGTGGTTAAAGGGAACAAAAATGTGGTTAAATCATTTGAATCCCAGATAAAAGAACATTACTCCCATTTAACTCCGGAAGAAGTGGTTAAAATAGAAAAAGTCATGACAACACCAGTACCTGAACTCCAGAGTATCCTAAAAAATGTTTACGCGGAAACTCACCAGAAACAGTTGAAAATTCTTTCATCCCCAGGTGCAGAACCATTTATAACCAGAAATCTTCAGGAACTTAAAAAGGTACTGTCTTCAATGGATATGAATGAATAACACTATTCACCAATAAATTTATAAATAATCCCCCTATACTTGATAAACTGTTATTAAATGCTATTAAACATTTCAAACATCTATTAACTGTTTACCTCCGTTAACATCTCTGGAGTTTATTAAAACATCCAGAAGAACAAAATAGGTGGTTAAATGTTTAAAGACGTATTAATATCAATACGACCTAAACAATGGTATAAAAATCTGGTTATATTCATTGGGATCGTGTTTTCATTAAATCTTTTGAATTTTAATTTATGGATAAACGCTATTTATGCATTTATAGGGTTTTGCTTACTTTCGGGAAGCATATACATAATCAATGACTATCTGGATATTGAAAATGATCGTAACCACCCCGTAAAATGCAAACGTCCCCTGGCATCAGGAAGATTAAAAGCATCACAGGGGCTGTTCTTCTCAGGAATATTCATTATCACAGCATTGATGTTAACATATATGGTTAACATAGGTCTGCTAATAACTTCATTAGCTTCTTTTTGCCTGATGATTATTTACTCGCTGTTCCTTAAGGAAATCTGTTTGGTGGACATTCTAACTATTTCCACTGGTTTTGTACTAAGGGCAGTTGCAGGCTGTGTGGCCATAGGCGTTCTTGTATCTCCCTGGCTAATTCTCTGCACATTCCTTCTGGCCCTGTTTTTAGCTATTGGAAAACGAAGACATGAGCTTGTTTTACTTAAAAACAAAGCAGGGGATCATCGAAAAATACTTTCTGGTTATTCCAGGGAAATGCTGGACCAGATGATGAACATAACCACGTCAGCACTCATCATGTCTTATTCCATCTATGCATTCCTGGCAACTAATATCTACATAATGACCACAATACCCCTGGCATTCTACGGGATTTTTCGTTACTTATTCCTTTTACATAACCAGGATATGGGAGGGGAACCGGAGATGTTATTTAAAGATCGAGGTATGATCTCCTGTATGTTCCTGTGGGTGATAATGGTAGTGGGAGTACTGTATTTCATTAAATGAGGGGAGGAAGATAAGGGATAGATAAATAGGAAATAAAATTAAAAATATGGTTAGAATTAAATCAACGTAAAAGTAGTGGTAAATTTTAACCCATAAATTGAAGGAATGGATTGAATACTCCCCTCGGGATTATTGACATTAGCGAGATTTCCACAATAAGCAGAAATATTCAATAATTAAATTAGGATTAACCACGGTGTTTAAAATATGGAAAAAAACAAGTTCTGGATGATATTGCTCTTTGCAGTTGCAGTGTATTTGGTAATGATTATCTACGCTAACTTGGGGGATCTTTTATCTGCACTGGCGAAGTTTAACTGGGTATTTATACCGGTGATGATCATTCTGGTGACCATAGCCTACTTCATTAGATTCATTAAATGGAATTTATTCCTCAAAAATGTAGATGTTCACCTACCCCTTAAAGAAAACCTTTTTGTGTTTTTCAGCGGACTTTCCATGACCATAACCCCTGCAAAAGCGGGAGAAATATGGAAAGGATGGCTTATAAAGGACATAAATGGTGAAAAACTGAGTAAAACTGTTCCAGTGGTAATTGTGGACCGGTTAACCGACCTGTTAGGTCTTATCATCCTGTCCCTTTCCGGGATCATTTACTATAAAAGTGGAATATACATCCTCCTCATCCTGGTTATAATATTTGCCTGTTTCATTGTGGCTATCAAATCAGAAACCATATCCAACCGTTTGATATCCATATTGGAGAAGAGGGCCAGTAAATATTCCCAGGACATTAAACAGATGCATCAATCATTTAAAAAAAGCATGGAAGTTAAGTATCTCATTGGAATGTCAGCTATAAGTGTTTTAGCCTGGTTTATGGAATGTTTAGCCCTGTTTTTCGTGATCTATGGATTCGGAGAGTCCCTGGGAATAGTGCTTTCCACATTCATATACAGCTTCGCATCACTGGCCGGTGCCGTCAGCATGATCCCCGGAGGTTTAGGAGTTGCAGAAGCAACTTTATCTGGCATTTTAGTGTTCTTTGGATTAAGTTCCAGTGTGGCCATTGGAATCGCCTTGATAATAAGGCTTGGGACACTATGGTACGGGGCCATCCTGGGCTTTGTTGTTTACATTCTGGGAAAATCAAGAGTTATGGGAAAATAAATCTTGAAATAGTAATTTGAATTAAAATTAACATCTAAATAATAATTTAAATAGAATAAATATTCCCAGGATAGTAGAGATAAATGAAAAAAAATGATAAAAACCATTAAAATTACCAATATACAGTGAATAAATAATTAAAAAGTTTTATTAGGGAAAATATGCTTATTATTACAATTAAAAGTTGAGAATAGAAAGCTGGAGGAAAAATTAATGTCGATTGTATCCATTTCAAGAACATCACCAGAAACCGTGGTCTCAGATTATCAGAAACTGATGAATCTAGCGCAATACAAAAAAACAGTATCTCCTGATGTTAAAACCATACTTAAACTGAACCTTTCATGGACACTATTTTATCCTTCCTGTTCTACGCCACCCTGGGAGCTGGAGGGGGTTTTAAAAACTTTGCAGGATGATGATTTCCAAGATGTGGTTGCTGTTGAAAACCAGACTGTGGTAACCCATCCCTGGAAGGGTGCCTATTATAACAAATGGTTACCACTCCTTAAAAAATATCAAAGGGAATTTCAGCCCCTGACCGATGTGAAATGGACAGTTTATGAACCAAAATCAGAGATGATGGTTATGGACGAGATATTCGGTCAGGTACTGGTTCCGGAAATGTTCTACGGGAACAATGTAATACACTTCCCAACGGTAAAAACCCACGGCCACACCACCACCACTGGATCAATGAAAAATGCTTTCGGGGGTTTGATTCCCAAATACAGGCACCACGCCCATAAAAAGATCCATGAGGTCCTGGTTGATTTACTCGCCATCCAACAAGAGATCCACCCCGGAATTTTCACAGTAATGGATGGATCAGTGTGTGGTAATGGTGCAGGACCTCGTACCATGGACCCGGTTATTGGCAATCTTATACTGGCCAGTGGAGATTCAGTTGCAGTGGATGCTCTTGCTGCTAAAATAATGGGATTTGACCCACTTAAAATTGATTACATTAAGATGGCCCATGATAAAGGCTTGGGAATGGGAGATGTGGATCAGCTGGAAATTGTGGGCATGGATGAACAGGAAATCAAAAACCTCAACCTCAAATTCCAGGTTAGTAAAAGTCCGGTCATAAAATGGGATCAACGGCTGCGTAAGAAAACCATGAACATAAAATGGTTGCATCACCTGCTTTTCAACTCCCCCATTTTCAAAACATTCATCTTTGCCTCAGGATTTTATCATGACCGCCTATGGTACCCCACAACAGGTAAAAAAAATATAAATGAATTCAAGAAAACAGAATGGGGACATATGTTTGATGAATATGAATACGGGGAGTTCCCTGAATTTAAAGAAGTGAAAGAATGGAATCCGTATTAATCTAAACTAAACAAGATTAATTTTAATGAATTTCAAGCAATAAAATTCTTTTTTTTGAATAAATTCTCTTTTTTCATTATTTTTCTACATTTTTTAAATATTTAAATGGGTTTTTAAAGGGTTTTTAAAGGGTTTTTAAAGGGTTTTTAAAGGGTTTTTAATGGGTTTTTAATGGGTTTTTAATGGGTTTTTAAATGGTCACTGGACAATCACTTCAAGTATCATGTAACTTCATTAACCTGTTTTTAAAGGTTTTAATGACATTTACGCCGAATACAGGTGAAAACAAGGCGAGAATTGGTGAAAAGTGGTGAGATTTGGGAAAACTCTTATCAAACATCTTCTGGAAATAATAGACTGTCCTCGGAGGGACAGTTAATAGATGTTTTGTGGTGATGAGTTTTAACTCACCTAACTCATTCACCCCTTTAAAAAATAAAATACACTCATTTATTATGAAAATTTCTTTTTAACCATGTGATAAAATGTGGGGGAGGATTTAAAAACAGTAATGAAAAAGTAGGCAGTATTAAATGAATATAAAAAACTTTTTAATGATTAAACTATCAAAATTTTCTGTTGATAAAAAATTAGACATTTTAATTCCATTATTTCTTGCTATCCTTATTTTGGTTACGAGAATACCATTTATGAGTAAATTTTTATATGAATGGGATTCAGTTAACTACGCACTGGGTTTTAATGAATATAACATCACACAGGAACAGCCCCACTCTCCAGGCTACATTTTTTACACTGCCCTGGGAAAAGGCGTTAATTATGTCTTTAATGACCCTAACATGACTATGATATGTTTAGCAATTTTTTTTACCATCTTTACCACAATTTTAATCTATTTTATGGTAAAGGAACTTTTCGGGAGAAAATTGAGTATAGTTACGGGGATATTATTCGTTTTCAATCCACTCATATGGTTCTATGGGAATATTGCCAGCATTTACATATTTGAGGCCTTTTTTAGCGTTTTAATAGCTTATACTTCTTATAAATTCTTTAAAGGAGATGAAAAATTTCTTTATATCTCAGCCATTGCACTGGGTTTAGCTGGTGGTTTCAGGATAGACATAGTAGAATTTCTCATCCCCCTGTGGATATTCTGTATATGGTACAAAAGACCTTCCTACAAAAAGATTTTAACCGGATTAATCCTGTTTGGTTCATCACTCCTCCTATGGATAATTCCAACTGCCATATCAGCTGGCGGTATCGAGCAGTACCTGACTATTTTGAAAAGCACTTCTGAGGCTGCAAGCTGTACATCCTTACTATTTGGCGCTACCATTAAAGAGCAACTCTTAAATTCAGGGGCCTGCGTGATGTGGTTACTCCTAGGATTAAGCATCATGGGAACTCTGGCGGTTTTATCCTTTTTAGTTTATCCCAGAAAAGAATTAATATCCAAATTTATTTTTTACCTTAAAAAACCTGTAACATTCTTCTTCCTACTGTGGGTTGGACCCGCCTTGATTTTCTATCTGGTGATCTACGTGGTAAAACCCGGATACATACTCACCTGCATTCCACCCATTATGATCATTCTGGCCTGGATTATAAACCGGGTTGCAAATATTATAAACGTTGAATTTCCAAGAATATCTGCTAAAAAAGCTTTAACTTTGATACTGACAATTTATGTTCTTTTAAATGCCATTTATTTCATTTATCCCTTTGAGATTAACAACGGTGAGATCTGGGAAACATCCCTGAATGATATGAGTACCTCCCAGAAGGTCATGTTTGGTTTGGATGTGGGTTTCATTTATAACACTGCTAAAATCAATGCCAATGATGAAAACACCCAGTTACATGTAGAGAACATACTTAACATCTCTAACTATGATCCTTCCAGCACCATAATTGTTGTCCGGGATATAACCCGCGAAGATGAGGGTTTTAACTGGAGAAAGGCCATGTACTACCTTCCCAGTTATGATATTTACTATCTGTTTGATGGGGAAAACTCAGAAAATACTAAGAGTGTTGTATCCTGGCATGGTAAGGGTCAACACTTCACTAAATCTGAGGGTGACACCCTGAATATAACTATAAATGACTCAACCAGGAGAATAGTCTGGATAATGAGCAATGAAACCTCATTTTATCAGGAAGTCAATGCCAAATTTGGAGTACACACTATCAATCTCCCCAATGGCCTGAATATATACTACTCAGATGTGGGGGTTCAATCTAATACAACCATCAGCGATTTTACCTTTAAAACAGGCTAGAAAGACTAGAATAGTAATAATTAATGACAAAAAATAGGAACAGGAGAGGATTTGAATTTAAATGAAATCTAAAAGGTTAATCTAAAGGAAAAATAAAAAAGTTAATCTAAAATGTAATCTAAAAAGGTAAATCTAAACTAATCTGAAAAAATAACCTAAAAAAAGCTTTTTCTAGAATTATTTAGAATGTTTTCCACCTGACTGCGAGACATGTCTGGAAGTATGTCCTTACGGTAAAGGATTCTGATCATAGTTTTATCCACATCTGAAAATTCAGTAAGGTCTGGTCCATTAATACACAATACACTATTTTGGTTTTGGTTATGGTGCAATCCAAGACCATGTGCCAGTTCATGGACTATAACATGAGAACGTCGCTCCTGACTCAATCCGTCGATTCCAATGAAGACCCGGGCTTTGTATATTTCACCGGCTGAGTTACCACCATATATATCATTGGTGCTTACCTTCCACAGAGCAAAACCATCCACTTCTGAAGGGTTGACTGAGTACCTGCTGAATTCAGAATGGGGGATAAAGTAAATCTCCATATCTGGTTCAAATTGATTATTATCGTCAATTTTAAGTTGAAAATCTTTGACATTAGTATTTATATCATTAATGGCTTTATTGAGGGTGTTTAAATCTTCAGGGGTAGGTGAACCCATAACCTTTATTCTAACCACGTTGATGTTCCATTTACCAACCCGATCATAGGTGTTACCATAATCATTGGGGCTGAATTCACTCTCCATAAACGTGGCAATATCATTATCACTGTATTTTTCATAGACATTGAAATTGAATGCACCATAACTATTACTTTTATAAGTGATTAAACCCATAGATACTACCAATATAATCATTACTGCCATTATAATGCTTATTTTAAATAGATTAGAACCTTTAAATTGCTTAAAATGTAATGGTCTTTTTAAATTCATTTCGACGGGCGAATCAGCACTATAATTATCCAGAACACACTTATCAGAATCATCAGCAGGATAAATATTTTCAGAACTATCACAATCAGCTGTATCCTCTGTTAATTGATTATTAAATGATCCTGTGTTCAGTGAGTTTATATTCAGTGTTTTTGAATATTTTAAATCACCACCACACTCGCACTTATCCAGAAAGTCATCAGGAGATTCTCCTTCTTGAAGTTCATAATATCCCCCGCATTTTTCACAAACCAGATAAGACATAAAATCACTGATCCCGCTTCAAATAGAAATTTCAAAGGTTACCTCAAGAATTAGCCCAAAGGATTACCCAAAGGATTACCTTGAATAGTAATCACTTTACGGGTTAGTAAAACATTACCATAATGTTACTAAAACATCTATGAATATCAGGTATCCAAAATCACCTGTAAAGTGCATTTATCTTCTTCTTTATTGATCTCCATCAAATGGAAGGTGACTGCTTTAACCTCATCCCTTACTTCATGAGATGCCCTGTTGAATTCTTCACCCCATATCTCTCCATGGAGACTAAATGTTTCAGGGTCTTTTTGTTTGGTGGTAACAGCAAACCTGGAGAATACCAGCCCCTCATAGTCATGGAGGAATAATAATTCACTAAGCCAGTCATATAAAAGTGCTTTTTCATCCTCTGCTTCAATGAGAATTTCTCGTTTGACTGCGGGTTTTATCTGGGATGTGTCAGTCATGACCTCGAATGTGGCCAGGGCTGCGTTCTGGAATGCTTCATCCATATCCTTGCCACAAGCTCGAAACCCCACATCAGCAGTTACATCAAAAAATTCAAATTTATTTACGGTATCTTTTTTATCCACTAATCCAACCTCTTTAATCTGATTACTCTTTAAATTAACCTAACTCCCTAAACAAATTAACTCTTTAAATTAGCCTTAAATCCCTAAACTAACCATCTAAACTAAACCTAACTCCCCAAACAATTAACCTTAAACAACCTAACTTCTTCACTAAAAATTAAAGAAAAAGTGGCTGGTTTATATTTAGGCCACTTCTCTTGGAAATTCTTCTAGTACTTTTTTAGGTTCCAATCCCCTACCCAGTTCTCTGGCTATTTGCTCATAATATTCTCTGGTTTTAGGTGTGGTTGATGGGTTTATTTTCTTTAAAGCAGCTTTAAAGTGCCGATAAGATACTTTTTGAATATCCATATCTTCATGGAGAGCTATCATACCTGCTTTGCGACATAAAACTTCTATATCTGCCCCTGTGTATCCTTCAGTTTTTTTGGCTAGTTCTTTAATTTTTACATCATCATCCAGTGCCATGTGCTCAACATGGACCTTTAAAATATCTTTTCGTGCATTTTCATCTGGAGGAGGTACCAGTACCACTTCATCAAACCTTCCAGGGCGCAGTAGGGCAGGGTCCATAAGATCTGGTCGGTTAGTTGCCCCTATAACCACCACTCCCCTGAGTTCTTCCAGACCATCCATTTCAGAGAGGATGGTGTTGACCATGCGTTCGGTGACCCTTGGTTCTCCAGCTGCTGAACCCCTTACAGGTGCTATGGCATCTACTTCATCAAAGAAAATTATACAGGGAGATGCCTGTTTGGCTTTTTTGAATATTTCCGCAATTTTACGTTCTGATTCACCAAACCATTTACTGAGTATTTCAGATCCCTTTACTGATATGAAATTGGCCTTGGATTCTGTAGCCACTGCCTTGGTGAGTAGTGTTTTTCCAGTTCCAGGAGGACCAAACAGGAGAATTCCCTTTGATGGTTGTATTCCTATGCGCTGAAAAGAGGATATATTACTTAAGGGCCACTCCACCACTTCTTTCAAACTTTCTTTGAGTTCTTGCAGTCCCCCAATATCTCTCCAGTGGACGTTGGGAACTTCGATGAACACTTCACGGAGTGCAGAGGGACTGATGGATTTCATGGAATCTATGAAATCATTGCTGGTGACAAATAATTTATCCAGGATTTCAGGAGCTATACGCTGTTCTTGCAGATCTATATCTGGTAAAACTCTTCTTAAGGCATTCATTGCTGCTTCTCTGCAGAGTGCGGCCAGATCTGCACCTACAAATCCATGTGTGGTTTCTGCCAGTTTATCAATGTTCACATCATCAGATAAAGGCATAGCACGGGTGTGTATCTCCAGGATCTCCATTCGCCCCTCCCGATCAGGAACACGCAACTCTATTTCCCTGTCAAAACGTCCCGGCCTACGTAAAGCCTGGTCCAGTGCATCAGGCCGGTTGGTGGCTCCGATAACAATTACCTTTCCCCTTTCTTTCAAACCATCCATAAGTGCCAGGATCTGAGCTACCACCCTCCGTTCAACTTCACCAGTTACTTCTTCCCGTTTAGGAGCTATGGCATCGATTTCATCAATGAATATCACGGTGGGAGCATTTTCTGCTGCTTCTTCAAATATTTCACGTATCTTCTTTTCAGCCTCTCCCACGAACTTACTCATGACTTCTGGCCCGTTGATGGCCACAAAATTGGATCCACTCTCACTGGCAACAGCTTTTGCTAATAGTGTTTTTCCAGTACCTGGTGCACCATGTAAAAGTACCCCTTTTGGCGGATCGATACCCAGACGGTCAAATATTTCAGGGTGGCGGAGGGGGAGTTCTATCATTTCCCTGACTTTTGATATTTCTTTTTTAAGTCCACCCACATCATCATAGGTTACATCCGGGATTTTTTTCTCCGTGACTTCCACTGCTTCTGGTCTAACTTCCACCTGAGTAGAATCATTAATGCGCACCAGTCCTGCAGGGTTAGTTGATACCACGGTGAATTTGATTTCACCCAGAGAAAATGGTGTGGTGGCTTCGAAGAATTCCCTGAATATGTCCTCAGAACCAGGGAATTCGCGTAATGTTTCCTTGGTTCTTCGGGGGGATACTAACGCTAACACATCTCCCCTGGTGACTGCTCTTCCCATGAGGTTTCTTTTGATGATGTCTCCTGAGGCCATTATACGCATTCCCTTAGCTGCTGGGGCAATGACAACTTTATTGGCCATTCTAGGCTGTGCTTTGCGAAGGGTGATCATTTCTCCAATGGATGTTCCTGCATTGGAGCGGGTTAGTCCATCCATACGTACGATTTCCAGTCCCACATCTGCAGGGTAAGAATTTCCAGCAATGGCTCCTGTGGTTCTTTTACCAATTATTTCCACAATATCACCAGGAGATGCTCCGAGTTTGGTCATTAACTCATGGTCTATTCGTACCATTCCTTTACCAACATCCTGTTGAAGTGCTTCTGCAACTCTCAGCTCTATTTCACCACTATCCGGCAATTTAATACCTCCAAATAGTTAAAACGATTTAATTAATTTTCAACTTGCTTAATAAATTCAATACTTTTCATGTGAGGTTTAATCTATGTAGGGGATGATTTAAATTTTTTATTGATCCTTCCATTTTTTTATTGATTCTTCTATAATAATCCCCCGAAAATGTTAAAGGGGGAGTAACAGTTGTTTCCCACCTAAATCAAAGATCGGCCTGATTTTCACTCAAACATACAAATCAAAATAATTACTTCTCATGTGCTCTTTATCTCTTCCCTTAAATAGGTTACAGGCCCCATTTCTTAATACAGGAGGCATAATATGCAAAAAAATTACAAAAACAATTCAATTCCAGATTTAAGAAGAACCCCACAATACAGGGATGAAATAGACCTTCGATACCTGAGTATGCGTTACCTGGTCCCCATGGTAATCATGCTCACCGTGCTCATGATCAGTGTGATGATGGTAGCAGCAACTCCTAACTCCAACTTCCCTGCCACTATTTAAAGCAAAAGTTCATTTTTTGACTTTCAGTGAGCATATAATCCTATTTAACGGATTTCACCAACTTTTATCTGCCATAAATAGTTGGGGAATCACCAACATAATTTTAAACCCTCTTATTCCTCAAATCTTTTTAATTATCTTAATTACCTAGCAACATACTCATTCTAATAAAAATTTATTAAAGTATTAAATAAAATTAAATCAATATTTAAATAAAAGATTTTGAAAGAGATTAAAGATTTGAAAGAGATTAAAGATTTGAAATAGATTAATGATAATTAAGTGGTTAAAAAATGTCCAAGAAATTAATTGCCCTGATCATACTAATAATTGCTGCGTGCTGTGCAGCAGTAATTGTATCCCATTACTATTCCCAGGGAAAGGAAAAATTTGAAGGTAATTACAGTGTACTACTTCTATGTGTAGACACATCCGAACAAAGACCGGGTCTTGGTGCAATTGATATGGCATTTGTGGTGAATGTTAACCAGGGAAAAGTGATTAATATGACTCCAATTTACCCTGGAGGTATGGCACATCCCACTTTAACCCCCACTGCAGACATGCAACGTTATGGTATAACTAAATATTACCTGCACGATTCTTTATGGAATTCCAATGTGGAATCTGGGGCAAAAATAGCTCAGGAAACCGTTGAGTACAACACCGGCCTAAAAACCGATCTAGTGGTCATTGTGACTCCAGAGTCCCTGGATGCCATTATAAAGGCCATTGGCCCCATATACGTGGAGGGCCAGGGAAATGTAACTGGTAATGCTGTAAACTTTTTAAGGGATGAACAGAGTGCAGGTGGCATGTCTCGAGGTAGTGCTGTAAAATCTCTTATGGATGGTATTAAAGATGCCGCGGAAAATAAAAGCAACCGAAAGGCACTAATTGAAACTGTGTCCATTCAGTACTCTCAGGGCCATATTTACGTGTTTCCTTCTGATGTTTTCCAGCAATTCGTGGCTTACGAAGGAATAAACAATCTATTTTAAAAGAATGATTGAAAAATTTGTTTAAAAAAAATAAATCAATCCAAAACTTTTTCTATTTCCTCAGAATCGAAACGAAGTATTACCAATCGGGAATTACCTCTAACTCCCTTTCCAGTGAATCTAGTATCAATTAACCTCACAAATTCCAGTTTCTTAAGTGCCCGGTCAAATGAAGCATAACTAATTGAATTTCTTTTGGAATCTGATTCTTTTCCTTCAGGAGGAACTTCTCCTTTAAGGAGATTAAAAAGACCTCCTGCTGTCATATCATCATCCACCTTAATTATTAACCTTAAAAGGTTTTTTTCATCCCCTGACAATTTGTTTATAGTGTCCTGAAGATGGTGGGAGTCAAAGTCCTGCATTGCCTGTTCCAGATGCTGTTTTTGTATGGTTCTGGAGGCATCGGCTTCTGCAAAATTTCCACTGGTGCGCAGAAGATCTATTCCCACCCTCAGATCCCCGGTAGAAAGGGTGGCCTCGGTGATTTCATCCAGTAGATCATCAGATAAAACTGAAGGATAAAAACCAACCTTAACCCGGTCATTTAGTATATCCTTGATCTCCTGGAAGGTGTAAGGGTCAAATACTATTTCCTGGGGGATGAAAACAGAACCTACATTTTTATCCAGCATGTAACGGAATTCTATGTCAGATATTATGGCAAATACTCCAGTTCTAACCCCTGGAAACACTTCATGAGCCCGTAATATATCATAAAGTATTTGATTGGCGTTTTTACTGTAAAAAAGATGATTGATGTCATCCAGTGCAACGACCAGTGATTTTCCTTCGTTGGCCAGTTTTTTCATTATCTCCCCGTAGATACGTGAAAAGGGGACACCAGTTTCCGGAGGGATGTGACCGAAGATGTGCTGGTATATCTGGGAAAAAATATTAAAACGGGTGTTATAAAGCTGGCAGTTAACATAGGCACAGACCAGCTTCTCGGACCGTCCCTCCACCATTTCAAATATTTTGTGGATGGCTGTGGTTTTACCGGTGGCCGGAGACCCTAAAACCACACTGTTAACCGGTTTACCCCCTTTTAATGCAGGTCTAAGACATAAAGCCAGAGCTTCCATTTGTGATTCACGATGCAAATAATTTTCAGGAATGTAATCTGGATTAAAAGCAGTTATATTCTTGAAAAGAGTTTCCTCCCCCATTAAAATATCTTCTACACGACTTGGCATGATTTAACTCCTATATGAATGTTTTTAATAAATATTCCCCAATAAACAATGACTTTTAGTTAATTAACAAATAATACACAGATTAAATCCTGTTTAAATACTCATAATTCACATTCAACACACCTTTAACTTGTTCCCCACTGGAAATATTCAAAAACTCAGTATCAGAATTATTAGCAGCCCATTCCACCAGTTTTTTGGCCCATTTAAGTTTTTTCACCTTCACCTGGTCTGCAGGACCATCCTCCTGATCAGGTCGTGAGTAATGGGTGACTGTTTTCCCAAAATCCATACCAGATAAAACTATGAACCTTGCTCCCAGAGCTATGGCCAGGAAAACACAACGATCTCCATCTGTGAAACCTCCAAAGTTGTAAACATTGGCAAGTGGTCGACTCTGGGTGGTTCCTAAAACATTTACCAGTTGTGGTGTGTATTTTTCTACCTGTTCCCTGTTGTTACCATGGGCATGGACCACCAGCAGCGAACCTTTCTGGTTGGCATTTATTATATCATTCATTCGCCCATCCAGGTCCGTGACAATGATATCTGGCATTATGTCTTCCTCTAAAAGAGCTGTGGTTGCCCCATCCGCAGCTATGAGGGTGAATTCATCCAGATCCACATGTTTCAAATCAGCCAGGTTGGGCTTTAGAGAAGGACCTGCTCCGAAAACAATGACTTTATCCTTAATATCAATGTCTTGTGGCGTTATGACTCCATAATCATCTATTATATTGTTCAATGTTTCTGCAGAGAGTTCATCATCCTCTTTTTTGAAGCCGAGGTCTTCCAGGATGAGTTGGTACCATTGCATCCATAGGGTCAGTTCCATATATAAGGTATATCATCAGTATATACATAATAAAGTTTGGAGGATATTTTTAAATTGGAGTTGAACAAGATGGATGAAACTTTACTGATGATTCCCGGACCCACCCGTGTGGCACCCAGGGTCCTGAAGGCCATGTCAGAAAACATTGTTAACCACAGAAGCGCCCTTTTCGGTGAAATACTCACTGAAACTAACCAGATGATGTCTGAAGTATTTCAGACTGAAAATCAATCTTACCTTATCACTGGCTCCGGAACCGCAGCCATGGAGGCCGCCCTGGCCAACACCATCAGCAAGGGCGACCGTGTTTTAAACATTGTTGGGGGCAAATTCGGACAGAGATTCATGCAGATCACCGAAACCCACAAAGGTATTCCAGTGCAATTGGAAGTGGAATGGGGACACGGTGTGAACCCTGATGATGTGCGTTACATCCTGGAAGAGGAAGAAGATATTAAAGCAGTGACTATAGTGCATAACGAAACATCCACCGGTGTGGCCAATCCCATAGATGAAGTGGGTAAAATAATGCAGGACTACGATGCCCTGTACATTGTGGACACCGTATCATCCCTAGGTGGGGATGATGTGTTCGTGGATGGATATGGAATTGATATCTGTGTCACTGGATCCCAGAAGTGCCTGGCTGCACCTCCAGGTATTGCTGCAGTAACCTTCAGTGATGATGCATGGGATGTGGTGGATAAAACTGATAATCAGACTTACTACCTTAACATGAAAAAGTACAGGAAGAGTGGAGCAGCAACACCCCCTGAAACACCTTACACTCCTGCAGTATCACTGATCTATGCCATGCAGGAAGCTCTAAAGGTGATCATGGAGGAAGGTCTGGAAAACAGAGTTAAAAGACATAAACTCGCAGCTGAGGCCACCAGAAATGGTGTTACTGCCCTGGGACTCGAATTATTCGCCCAGAAAGAAGTTGCCAGTACCACTGTAACCTCAATCAAGATGCCAGAAGGAATAACCGACAAGGAACTTCGTGGCACCATGAGAGAACGCTACCGGATTGAACTGGCCGGAGGCCAGGACCACCTTAAAGGTAACGTATTCCGTATTGGTCACATGGGTAACATAACCCACCGTGAGATAATCAGCACCATTGCTGCCCTGGAAATGACCATGCAGGGACTGGGACTTGATGTTGAAATTGGAGAGGGTGTGGCTGCCGTGGCAGACACTTACCTGGCACATTAATTCATAAAAAAACGATTGAAAACAAACATCAATCCTTACTTTATTTTTTTTATTTTTCTTTAAATCTTATTCTACCAAATCAGCTTATTCTACTAACTCAACTTATCCTACTAACCCCGCTTATTCTACTAACTCAGCATATTTTTGCAATATTTTACCAAAATAAATTAATATACCTGAAAATATACCTGAAAAAGGTTATTTTTAGTTAAAAATGATGTTTTACTAAATAATATTTATTCTAATGAGATTTACTAAAAACAAAATTTAAAAACTATTTAAAAAAAGATTGAAAATGGATTAAATAAAGAATAGAAGTTAAAAAGAACTAAAAGTTAAATAACTTCTCTTATAACCCCAGCAACAGTCTTGATGAGTATTGGTCCATCCATCCATGCCTGTCTGAGTAAGTAACCCGGCCGGAGATAGAAGTTCCTGAAGGCCTTGTACTGCAACTTACGGAGTTCTTCCAGGGAACAATCCACAGTATCCAGGACCGGTGAGATCAGGGTGTATTTGGACCAGTCCTTCACTTTTATAAGGTTCTTTTCAAAAGCTTCTTTGTAAAATTTAGTCCCGGGGTAGGGTGTGGCCAGGCTGAAAACTGCGTAGGAGGGGTTCAGTTCCCTTACAAAGCTAACTGTCCTTTTTATGCTTTCTTTGGTGTCTCCGGGCATTCCCAGAACCACGGATGCTATGGTTCGGATTTTATGCTTTTTGGATAACTGGAAAGCATGGCGTACCTTTTCAACGGTTATGTTCTTATTGGTAGAATCTAACATCTGCTGATCAGCAGATTCCACTCCCATAAAGAGGGTTATGCAACCTGCTTCCCTCATCTTCTCCAGTAAATCATCAGATAATGTATCCACACGGGCTGTGCATCCCCAGAATACTTCAAGTTCTCTTTTGTGTATCTCATCACAGATTGCCTCCACCATGCGGTGATTCAGGGTGAAAGTATCATCCATGAAGGCAATGATCCCCACGTCGTGATCACGTACCAGGTGGTCCATCTCATCCACCACATTTTCTGGTGAGCGCAGTCGTAATTTAGGCCCGTGCAGGGCGGCAGATGCACAGAAGGAACATTGCATTGGACAACCACGGCTGGTGATCATGGTAGCCATGCCAGTTTTCATGTTAAGCATCTTGTAATGATCCATGGGAAGTAGATGCCTGGCCGGGAAGGGTAATGAATCCATATCAGTTATAAGGGGTCTTGGAGGGTTCACCTGACCTTCCAGTGCTATTCCTCTGACTTGGGATAAGTCTCCTCCTTTTTCCAGGGTCTGTACCAGTTCCAGCATGGTGTATTCCCCTTCACCCATTACCACCACATCCACATAATCAGTTTTCAAGACCTCCTGGTAGTTGAAGGTGGGATGGTATCCTCCCATAACCACTGTGGTCTCAGGGGAGATCTTTTTCACTACCTGAGCAGTTTTATTGGCCTGCTGGATGGTTGGTGTGAGGGCAGTGATGGCCACCACACTGGGGACACGTTCTTTTAACGATTCTTCCAGATCATCCCATGTCATTTCCAGGGCCGAAGCATCAATGATATTCACATCATAACCATTTTCTTCTAAAACCGCTGCCATGTAAGATATTCCCAGTGGTGGAGCCACTACTCCAATAAATTTATATTTGGAATTGGTTTGAGGTGGATTTATGAATGTAACTTTCATTTTATCATTTTCAGAATTTTTTTGGTTTTTCATCAACTCATCATACTCCAATTATTTTATTTAATTGAATTATATTCCAAGATTATGGGTAACAATATGGTAATTACTACTCTAATTAAGGCAATTGCACATTGATAAGGTAACTACTACTTCAATTAATGCAATTACACATTTGATAGGATAATTACTGCTTTGAGGGCAATAACTAATGTACCCCGTGATAAAATCCTTAAATTAAAATCTTCGCAACAGGAGGATCTTAAAAGGAAGAGAATAATTGATCTCTTCTTGAAAATATCCTCCCCTTAACGGGAATTTAATTAAGAGGACAGGTGAAGGTTAAAAACAATAGCTTTTTAATGAGTAAAATGTCAAATTACACTCTCTAATAAATTAAGAGTGATTTATTCAATTTAAAAATTTGGCTTATTCCAGATAGAACATGCCTAAATATGGTAACAATATTTGAAAAGGGTGTAATGGTTAAAAATATTAAAATTGGAATATAATTATCTAAACTTATGATTCACCGAACTTCTATATAAATATTACAGCTAATTTAAATTATGGCTAATTTAAACTTCCATGAATTATGATAATAAGTTTAAACTTTAATTATTTGTTTAAACTTCTTTTATCATAGCTGCCACTGTCTTCAGTAGAATAGGGCCGTCCATACGAACTTGTTTCATGAGATAAATTGGCCGTAGGTAAAACTGCCTGAAGGCTTTCTTTTGCATAGTTTTAAGCTCATCTAATGAGCAATCAACAGTTTCCAGGACAGGGGAAAGTAAGGTGTACTTGGACCAGTCCTTAACCTTGATCAGGTTATCCTGTACTGCTTCCTGGTAAAACCTGGTTCCAGGGTAGGGTGTTGCCAGGGAAAATAGGGCATAAGAGGGGTTTAGTTCTCTGACGAATTTAATGGTCCTTTCTATACTTTCTTTGGTGTCTCCAGGCATTCCCAGGACCACTGAGGCTATTGTTCGGATATCGTTTTCACGGGATAGTTTAAATGCCTGGCGTATCTTTTCAATGGTCAACTGTTTATTAACTCGGTCCAGTTGTTGCTGATCAGCAGATTCCACTCCCAGGAACATGGTTATACAACCAGAATCACTCATTTTACGGAGTAATTTTTCAGACAAGGTATCTGCTCTGGCTGTGCATCCCCAGTAAACATCAATATCCCGTCTCATGATCTCATCACAGATTTCTTCCACCACACTGGGTCTCAGAGTGAAAGTATCATCCATGAAGGCTATCATGCCAGAATCATGGTCATTGATGAGGTGTTCCATTTCATCCACCACGTTTTTCGGAGATCTCATTCTTAGTTTGCGTCCGTGTAAGGCAGCAGAGGCACAGAACGAGCACTGCATAGGACATCCCCTGCCTGATATCAGGGTTGCGGTGTGCAATTTCATATTCAGGATCTTATAAGAATCCATTGGCAGAAGATGTCTTGCAGGGAAAGGCAGTTCATCCAGATCCTCAATAAGAGGCCTTGGAGGGTTCACTCCACCTTCATATGCAATTCCCAGTACATTTTTAAGATCTCCACCTTTATCCAGGGTTTCCACCAGGTCCAGGAGGGTGTACTCCCCTTCACCCATGACCACAATATCAACGTAATCCTTCTCCAGCATCTCCTGGTGGTTGAAGGTGGGGTGGTATCCTCCCATAACCACTGTAGCCTGGGGACATGTTTTTTTGGCCAGTTCCGCTGTTTGCAGTGCTTTATCAATAGTGGGGGTTAAGGCAGTGATTGCCACAAGATCGGGAGATATTGTTTTAATTTCCGTCTCCAGAGTTTCCCAGCTCATTTCAAGGGCTGCTGCATCAATTATCTTCACATCAATATCATTTTCCTCCAATACTGCAGCCATATAAGCAATGCCTAACGGAGGTGCAACTAATCCTATAAATTTATACTTGGAATTGAAATAAGGAGGGTTAATAAGTAATACATTCATCTTATCACCTGAAAAAGTAAGATATTCAAGAATTCATTAAGGGAGGGGAATGTCTTCATTTTCATCAACTATTATCTCTATAAGTACTGGTTTATTAAGTTTTACTGCCTCCTGTACAGTAGCTAAAACATCACATGGAGAATCGACCTTAATGGCCTTTATATGGTATGCGTTGGCCAGTTTCACGAAATCTGGATTATCCAGTTCCACCTGGAACGATCCATCATAATATAACTCCTGCCACTGGCGGATGATACCTAAAGACTGGTTGTTCAAAAGACAGATAGTAATAGGCAGATCCATCTCAGCTATGGTTGCCAGTTCCTGACTGTTCATCTGGAACCCTCCGTCTCCCACCACTACCACCACATTCTTGGAGGGTCTTGCCAGACTTACACCCACTGCTGCCGGGACCCCATATCCCATAGGCCCGAATCCACCGGAAAAAATTAGTGAAGATGGTTCCATGACTTTCATGAGCAGGTTAACCCATGTAGTGTGGCTTCCAGCATCGTTAACTAAGATAGAATCATCCATCCCCCCCAATATCTCCTTGATGGCTCTTTGTGGTTTTATGGGAGTTTCTTCAAAGTCTGTGAATACCCCATGATCTTTATCATAGCTTTGGAGTTCTTTTAACCATTTATCGGTGCTTTCAGGAGTTATTTTTTTGATTTCATCCAAGAACTCTTTAACATCTCCCCTGATGTTAACATCTCCCCTTAAAACTGATTCATCCATGTTCACCTGAATAACTGGTCCTTTGCCCAGTCCTTTCCGGGTTCTTTCGGATAATCTGCACCCCATTGCCAGGATAAGGTCTGCGTTTTCCCCGGCGAAGTTGGCAGCTTCTGTTCCTCGCAGGCCAATGAGCCCTAAACAAAGGGGATGATCCTCACTTAGGACTCCTCTAGCAGGGTAAGTAGTCACTACTGGTACATGGTGTTTTTCTGCAAAATTCTGAAGATCTGAAGTTGCATGAGACCAGAGCACTCCTGCTCCAGCTAAGATCAATGGTTTTTGAGATTTTTCAATCAGTTTTTTGACCTGCTTTATTTCATTTTCGCCATTTACCGATTTAATCCCATCATTTTCCGAATTACCATCAATAATAGACTTAATGGAATCAGTTTCAGAGTTAATACCATTAGTTTCAGGTTTTAAGTCCATCTCCTGCTCCAGTAGAACCGGATCAATTCCTTCCTGGAGAATGTCTTTCGGAAAATTGAGATGAATTGGACCAGTTTTTCCCATTTTTAGGGTTGAAATTGCCTTCAGGAGAAGTTTAACTCCATCTTCAGGGTCATCTACTAGATGGCTCTGGAGGGTGATGGGACGAAAAACAGCGTTGATATCTACGTCCTGAAATACATTTTCACCCTTAAATTTGGATGAAACATCACCAGTGATAACCAGTAATGGAACTGAGTCTTTGTATGCTGTGGCTACACCCATTACCATGTTTAATGCCCCAGGTCCCGCAGTTGCCACACAAACTCCTAGTTTGGATGATGCTCTTGCATATCCATCAGCAGCATGTGCAGCTCCCTGCTCATGACGCATTAAAACATGTTTTATAGAAGAACCTTGAATTGCCTGGTAAAAAGGGAGAATCTGCTCCCCTGGATAACCAAATATGTATTTAATATCTTCTTTTTCCAGTATCTTAACCAGTGCATCTGCCAATTTAATCTGGGCCGCAGTTTGCATGATTAAACTATGGCGCTTCTTAGTATAATTAATGATGGGCTTAAGATCGTACCAGTGAATGGTGTACAAATCATTCATTTATGAATTAACCTATGAAAAAAATTTATGACACTGAAAACATAATTGATAAAAGATAACAGTTTAGATAAATCAAACTGAATAAGGGGTTTACAGGAGGGGTTAATATTTCCAGTGAATTAGATGCCCTGCTTCATGAGAACAGACTATTCCCACCAGGAAAAGATTTAATAAAAAATAGCAACATCCAGAGATGGATGAAACGTTACGGGATTAAGGATTATGATGAACTACTCAAGCGGGCCCTTGATGATCCGGACTGGTTCTGGGACGAGCTTGCCAGGGAGCTGGAATGGTTTCAACCATATCAGAATGTCTTAAAGTGGGATGTCCCCCATGCAGAGTGGTTCTGTGGTGGTAAATTTAACATTACCCATAATGCCCTGGACCGACATGTGCAATCCTGGCGTAAAAATAAGGTGGCCTACATATGGGAAGGTGAATTAGGTCAGGTAAAGAAGATGACCTATCAGGAACTTTACAGAAGAGTTAACCAGATGGCCAATGCCCTGAGAGGTCTGGGTGTTGGTCGAGGGGATCGTGTAGCAATTTACCTGCCAATGATACTGGAGTTACCCATTGCCATGCTGGCCTGTGCCAAGATCGGAGCAGTGCACAGCGTGGTTTTCTCAGGGTTCTGGGCCAAAGCATTCAAAGAGCGAGCTAACGATGCCAAAGTTAAGGTTGCAATAACTGTAGATGGATTTTACCGCAGAGGAAAGGTTATACCCCTCAAGGAAAATGTGGATAAGGTTTTAGATGATATTCCTTCCCTGGAAAAATTAATTGTGGTGCGCCATGCTGACTGCCAGGTTCAGATGAAAAATGGTCGAGATTTATGGTGGGATGAAATCATCAAAAACCAGGAAAGGGAATGCCCCACCGAGGTAATGAATTCAGAAGACCCCCTATTTATTTTATACACCTCCGGGACCACTGGAAAACCCAAAGGAGTTGTCCATGTTCATGGAGGTTATGCTGTTGGTATTTACACTACTCTCAAGATGGTATTTGACCTTAAAGATGAGGACATATGGTGGTGTGCCGCAGATATTGGCTGGATAACCGGCCACAGCTACATTGTCTACGCACCCCTTCTTATGGGTGCTACTTCGGTGATGTATGAGGGTGCTCCTGATTATCCTGAACCAGACCGCCTGTGGCAGATCATCGAGGAATACGGGGTGAGCGTGTTCTACACTGCCCCCACCACCATCCGAATGTTCATGAAACACGGGGAAAAATGGCCCCAGAAACATGACCTCTCCTCTTTAAGACTTTTAGGGAGCGTGGGTGAACCCATAAACCCTGAAGCATGGATGTGGTACCATAAACACATTGGTAACCGTCAGTGCCCTATTATGGACACATGGTGGCAGACGGAAACCGGAATGCATCTTATAACACCATTACCCATCACATCGCTTAAGCCAGGCTCAGCAGTTAAACCATTCCCCACAGTGGAAGCAGATGTGGTGGATGATGATGGAAAATCAGTAACCGAAGGTGGAGGCCATCTGGTGATTAAAACTCCGTGGCCAGCAATGTTCCGTACACTGTATAAGGATCCAGAACGTTACGTGGATGCTTACTGGAGCCGATTCCCCGACATGTACCTCAGTGGGGATGTGGCCCGTGTTGATGAAGAGGGCTATTTCTGGATACAGGGTAGGGAAGATGATGTTTTGAATGTTGCCGGTCACCGTATAAGTACTGCCGAGGTTGAATCTGCACTGGTAAGCTATGATGCTGTGGCTGAAGCTGCAGTGGTGGGAAAACCAGACCCGGTTAAGGGAGAGGAAATATGCAGTTTCATCACCTTAAAAGAAGGGTTTAAACCAAGTCCGCGTATGAAACACCTCCTCAGGGAACATGTACGTGAGGAGATCGGTCCGGTGGCCAGTCCAGCCTGTGTTAACTTCGTGGACGACTTGCCCAAGACCCGTTCTGGGAAGATCATGCGCCGGGTGATTAAGGCCAAGGTTAAAGGAGACGATGTGGGTGATATAAGTACACTGGCAAATCCTGAGGCTGTGGATGAGCTGGATAACGCATTATAAATAAAATTGTAAAAAGAGGAAAAGGGTAATTTTGAAATGTTTAAATTTATTTTACCCTATTGATGCAAAATAAATGCAAAAATTATTCTTCTTTTTCCTGGTAACTCCCATTGTACTCTCCAGAACCTTCAACTGGGAAAACAACTCCCTGGGCAATTCTTTCACCACGTTTAAGTGTGAAGGGGAAGTCTCCCTGGTTCACTAGTAGAAACTGGAGTGTGCCGTAAAAACCAGGGTCACCCACTGCAGTATGGATGCTTATGAAAGAACGCAGGAGCGTAGACCGGGGCAGGTAAAGCATGGAATATCCTTTGGGAATTTTTATCTTCCCCTCGATAGTTACACTGTAAGCAGTCCTGGGCTGAAGTGTGTAAAGTGGAGGTTCCAGTTTTTCAAGTTCAGGAAGGTTCTTCTCGTTGTCAATTAAAGATCCTGGTCCTTTTTGCTGGTAAACCTGGTCCACCCTAAGGTCTATGCCGGAAGGTTGCACCAGTTCCGCAAATTCGGGAAATAATTTTATGAGTTCTTTTTCGCCTAACATGGATTATTCTCCTCTAATCGTGCCAATAAGTTTTATTTAAGGTATTTTCAGAGTAATATGAAAACATTCATAGTATAGAAAAACATTTAGAGCCCAACCTTAAAAAAGGTGACCTCTAAAGATGTGAATCTCATTAGGATATCTTATTTAGCTAAACTTATTATCATTATCCAGATTAAAATTAAAGGGTGGGAAAGTAAAATTGATAGTAACAGAAATAGATTTTCAGTAAAACCATCACAGGTTATAACATGAAAAACGTTAAAGACCACTTTGAAGAAGAAGCAGAAGAATTTGACGAACTTATAAGAACATTAATTCCATTTTATGAGAAAATGATTAATTCACTGGTACTATCACTTCCATTTCATGGGAAAGAAAAAATTAAAATTCTGGATTTAGGATGTGGCACAGGAACCATATCCCAAGAGGTGAAAAAAAGGTTTCCCAATGCCAGTATCACCTGTGTAGATCTGGCAGAGAATATGATTAAAATGACAAAGACTAAACTCTCTATTTATCCTGATGTGGAGTTTGTAAGAGCTGATTTCCGTGACCTTGACTTTAAAGGGGAATATGATGCAGTTATATCCTCCCTGGCACTACACCACCTTCAGCCAGAAGAACAAAAATCATTCTACTGTAGAGTAAATAAGTTCCTTAAGGAAGGAGGAGTGTTTTACAATGCAGATAACATTCTTGGATCCACAACTCACCTTAACCAGGTTTATATGGATAAGTGGGTGGAGTTCATGTTAAATAGTCACACTCAAGAAGATATTGACACGATTTGGTTACCAAGATACAGGGAAGAAGATTTCCCTTCACCCCTGCGTAGTCATATCCAATGGTTGGAAGAGGCAGGGTTCCGTGATGTGGATGTGGTGTGGAAATGTTACATGTTCGGAGTATATGGCGGTAAAAAATAATCCTGGTGGTAAAAAATAATCCTAAAAAAGAGGAAATACGCTTAATTTTAATTTAATTATTTCATGTTGGATTAATTTAAGTATTAATCCCCTAAAACCTGTTCCACCATCCAGTCAGGGTGGAACTCCATAATATCCCCGTAACCCTGGCCAACACCTAAAAACAGTATGGGTTTGTTTATCACATGCCCAATTGACAGTGCTGCACCGCCTTTAGCATCTGCATCAGCCTTGGTGAGTATAATTCCGTCAACTCCCACTGCATCATCAAATTTACGGGCCTGCTCCACTGCATCGTTACCAGTGAGGGCATCACCCACAAATATGGCTAGATCAGGTTTTACCACCCGTTGGATCTTTTTCATTTCATCCATGAGGTTAATATTGGTCTGCATTCTTCCAGCGGTGTCTATGAGGACCAGTTCTTTCTTTTTGGCCTTTGCGTGCTCTACTGCATCATAGGCCACTGCTGCAGGATCTGCACCTTTCTGGTGGCGGATGATCTTAACACCCACTTTTTCAGCATGGTGAGATATCTGTTCAATGGCTCCTGCACGGAAAGTGTCAGAAGCAGCAATAACTGGAGAATAACCTTCTTTAACGTAATGATCTGCAATTTTAGAGATGGTTGTGGTTTTACCAGTTCCATTAACTCCTACAAACATTATTTTGAGAGGTTCACCTGTTTTTTTGGCATTTTGAACCAGTTCCTCCAAGTTGGGACCATCAACTACCAGTATGTCGGATATTGCCTTTTTAAGTGCTTCTCGTGTGAATTTGGCCACGTCACTTCGTCTTTTGATCTTGCGACCCACCAGATCTTCCTTGACTGATTTGACGATTTGTTCAGCCACTTCCATTGCAACATCACCCTCTAAGAGGGCTAATTCCAGTTCAAAAAGAACATCATCAACATCTTTTTCAGATATGGTTTTATGGGTGGCGAAGGTGAATAAACCAGAAGGTTCATCTTCTTCCTTTCCAGATTTGCCCTTATCTTTTTCAGAATCAGTTGACTTTTCAGAATCAGTTGCACCTATCACAGAATCAGTTGTAGACCCAGAAACATCGGTTGCAGTAGAAGAATCAGCAGTTTTTAACTTAGAATTAATTCCATCTTTGCTAATTTCATCTTCACTCGTTTTCTTGGAATCTTCATCTTTAGAATCAGATTTTCTGCGGAAAAACGAAAAACGAGATTTTTTTTCTCCATCCTCTCCTTTGGGAGACTTCTCATCTGATTCGTCTTTACCTGAAGTTTTATCTGCTTTATCTTTAACTTTTTGATCTTTCCCTGAAGAGATAGTTTTAGTTTTAAGTTCTTTTTTAGCGCCTGTATCTCCAGGTGTTTCACTGGAAGAAGTTTCAGTTTTTTCAATCGCCTTATCTTCAGTTAACTTAACTCCAGTTAAAGCAGCTTTTGCCTTTTCTTCTTTTTCTTTAGCTGCTTCTTCCTCTTCAGAGGATACTTGATCAGAGATCTTTCCAATGGTTCCGGAAAACTTCTTTTTCAGAGATTCAAACAAAAGATTCACTCCTTAAGGTGATGCTACTGTTAAAGATTAAATTTGGGGAGTAGGAATTTTAAATAAATTTGTAAGCTTTATATGAAATTTGAAATTAGAAAGAAAAATTAGGGTAAAACTTACCCTTGTGTGTTACCTTCAATCTTTTGGATGAGCGCCTCAGCTTCAGGGCTTTTCTGTGTGATGATCTGGCTGATCTTAGTCAGATCAGACATCATCTTCTGCATGATGTTATCCAGCTCTTTTTTCTGCTGTTCAATGCTCATCTTAGCATCATCGATAGTTTTCTTAACCGCAGCACCGGATCCGAGACCAACAATCACTTCTTCAGTGTTCTTGATTTCAGCGATTAAAAATGAACCCGCACCAATTGGTACCAGGGTTTCAGGTGACTTTTCCCCTTTAATAGCTTCCAGAGTTTCCTGGGCTATGGTCATGTCTGATATAGTGGCATTAAGGGTTTCCACTTGCTGGTTCAGCATGTCAGCCTGTGCCTTGTAGGCGTTGAGTTCGTTTATAATCTCCTCTAGCCTTTGTCGGTCTTCCATGTTGTTCACTCCGAAATCAGTGCTTTGATCAGGGTATCCTGAACTTCTTCAGCGGAAATTTCCTCTATCTTTTCTATGTGTATTTGATTGCGCACAATGTGATGTTTGCTACCAAATTCAGAGTATATCTTTTCTTTAATGTCGTTTTCACCAGTTGCTTTCAGTTCCTTGGTGAAAGGTTTAAATCTGTCGCCCATGACGAACTTACCTTGAACTCTAAATATTTTTGTCTTCATAATAATTCCTCAAGAAAACCTAATGATTCTTCTATTCTTGCCATTTCAGGACCAGTAGTCTTTTCGCCCACCAGCACTCCATTGGAGTTGGCAACTGCACCTGCGCCCACCAGTTTTGTTCCCTGGTTCACGGTCCCCACATCTACAGGAACCTTCATGGTTTTTTCCAGGAAATCTAATTCATCTGATGTTGCTTGTGGGTGAACCATCACGCCTTTGTTGGTGGCAACAGCTACTGAACCGGTGATCTTGAAATTAGCTATACTGCCTCGGACCACTTCCACATCCAGGGTCTCACAGACCACATCCACTGCTTCATCAGATAGTAGTGGATTTACCAGTGCTCCGTGATCGTTGGCCAGGATGATGTTACCCACTGCAGTGAGTCGGTCGGGTATCCTCTCCACCTCTAACCCAAATTCCTTAATGGCATTTACTTCGGTGTTAAAGGCATACTTGGATACCAGGAACCCCCTGGAGTTTCCTACTGCCAGGGCACCGGCAAGGCTACTTCCACTGATGGGGGTTTTTATTACAGGAACCTGAAGGGCTTCTTCAACCACTCCCACCATTTTTTCTCCCAGGTTAGGTGGTGCTAGAGCCACTTTATCAGTGGCTGCGATTGAAACACCCAGGTTGGGATTGCCTGCCAGATTAACTCTCCTAATCATAGGAGATCACCTACTGTGCCAGGGTGACCAGTACGGAACCATCTTCATCTTTGGTTGCCTTAACCTTGATCTTAGGGGGTATTTTCTGAATTCCCCTTTCCCATATTTTTTCATTTACCGATTCGTCCATTTTGACATCGTCGGATTTCATGTGTTTCTGGATGAACTCCCTTACTACACGGGTTGCTTTAGGTGACCTTTTGGTACGGGGAGCTGTTTTGGCATCCCTAAGGGGTATAACGTAAACTCTTTCCATCTCTGTTCACTCCTATATTCAGATTTATATCTTTAGACTACTTCTTCTCCAGTGTCTCATTTTAGGGTGAGTCCTGACCTTACGGTTGGTCTTCATCATAACCCATAGAGGCACACGCCTGTTCTGCTTGCCTGCTTTTGCCAATCTTAATTTTTTGGCTAATGGTCTATTTCTGCTCATCTTCTCTCCATCCTATTACTCTTGATTGTATGTGTGGGGGAAATAACTTACAAGCTGTATCTTCGCCTTCATCTCTGGTTATGAGATATCTTATTTCAATCTCATAATCTGAGTTATTTTCCATACTGGTGGGTTCTTTCACCACGCTGAAAAATTGTTGTGACAGATGATTTATGGTCTTATGACCCCATCCTGCAAGGTTCAAGTACTGAACATTATTAGAATCTTCAAAACTTTGTATTTCCGCTGAATTTAGTTTAGGCACCCGATCATCTCTTCTGGTGCCATCGGCCACTAAGGAATAGTTTTCTGCAGCCAATCTCAGGACTTCCCGGTGCAGGTGGTTAATTCCATTATTGGGAAAACCATCCTTCAGTATCATGTTCACCGCTCCTTCCAGGAGGGAGGATTTTGCATCCAGGATCCTGTGTTTGAATCCTAAACATGATGCAGAGTTTGCTGCTGATTTCCAAGAAGGGAAAACACCAAAATTGGCTGTTAAAAGTTCCACCTCGTATCCTAAGCGTTTTAGTATGACTGCCATTAATGAGCTGTCTTTACCTCCACTGTAGAGTACTGCGGCTTTCATTTCCAGGTGATATTAATTTCTCTTTTTTGACCAGCTAGCTTACGGAGTAATTCTTTAAGCTGCTCATCAGTGATTTTTGACGATACCCTGCCCATTTGAGCAAGTTGGATAAGCTGAAGTTCGATTTGATCCACGAACTCGGGTTTGGTGAGGCGGAGGTTAGCCAGGCGACTGCGCGCTTCAGGGGTGAGTATCTGCATCATAGCTTGTCTCTTCTGAGCTTCCAACTCCCTACGCATCTGTTCCTGAGATTGGGCATCTGGAGCTTGCTGTTGAGCCTGTTGATTTGCCTGCTGTTGCAGTTCTTGCATTCTCCTACGCCTAATTTCCTCAATATCGCTCATCTAATACCTCCCTATCCGATTAAAGTATGCCAATAATTTTTATTCAACTTAATTATTCAATTTTATTCAATTAATATTTTGCCAGTTCTGGAATATCCTTTTTTAACTCGAAGGATGCTTTATCCATGAAAGATCTTCCAGCAGGAGTAATCACACGACCATCTTCTCGTTTTTCAACAAAACCTGCTTCTTCTAACTGGTGAAGGGCAGTTCGAGTTACAGAACCACTGCCTCGTTGGAATTTTTCAGGACTGGTACCTCTGTCCTTTTTACCACCGTAGTAGGTTCTAAGACTGTTTATTCCCACTGGACCATCTATGTAAACCCTGCGAAGTATGGATGCACATCGTACGTACCACCAATCGGGGTTTTCTGGTCTTCTTTCTTTGTGAACCCCTGTTTTAACGAATGGAGTCCATTCTGGGGGGGTTATCTTTTTGTTTTCACTTAAGTCCTTGGCGACTTCACTAATGAGCGAGTCAGCAGGTACATCGTAAATTGTAGTCATATTATCCTCCTAATTATCTCTTTTTTTTGAAGATTACTGCAACGTTACCTCTAAAATCAATGAGTTTAGCATTTGATTTTTCGATGATGTGGGTAATATAGTTTTCTTTCTCTGGGGATATACCCTTGGAAAATCTGAGCTTCACCACTTCTCTTTCTTTAAGCTGGCGATTTATTTCATCCATAACACCAGGATTAACACCTGATTTTCCTATGTTTAAGGTGATGGTTGAAAGGGATCTATGCATCAGTTCCTTCTTGGAATGTGCGGGATTCAATTTTATTCCTCCGTTTTGCCTTTTTTTCTTTTATATAAGGCCTTCTCATGATTTCTCCACATTCCATGCACTTTATGTTTACCATTGAGTCTTTCAGGCGAACCTGAGAGTTAAAACCAGGTTTCAGGAAGTGATTACAGTTCCTGCAGAACCTTCCCCTCCATGAGGATGGCATTTTCAGGTTATATTTGGTGGCTATTTTTCGAGACATTTCCACGTATCTATTGGAACGTTCTGGGTGAAGGGCAAATTCCTCTTCAGCACGTTGGAAAAGGATTTCCATACGTTCTGAAGCTATTTTTATCATCCATCGCGGTCTTCTTCCCCTTCTCAAAGTATATGCCCCTTGTGAAACATTAGAAATGCTAGAATACGGAGATCTTAAGTTTTCAGAGAGTGTGAATTTTAGGGGTTGATTCCCAAAAACCTGAAACTGTACTTAAGAATAATGTATTAGTTTATCTTTTTACCCCTTAAAAAGCTTTCCCTGTAAGAGGTAATCCTATTTTTTGAGACTTTCAAGAGCATTATCCTCCCAGATATCCTGAAAAATCAATATTGCCCACAGGGAATGATTTTTTAGCATCAATAATATCTAAAATAACATCAATTACTTCTTTAGGGGTTATCGTGGTGGTTTCAACTTCGTGTACTTTCTCTTGATGTATTTGATGGGCTTCCCATGTGCAAATATCCAGGGCCTCTGCTTCCAGGTTTTCACGGATTTTAGTTTCCTTCCATCCTCTTTTCCGGAGTCTTTCTGAGAGAGTAGTAGGTTCAGTCCTAAAAACAACCACCAGATCAGCCTGAGGAAAATAATGTGAGAGGTGGCCTTCAATTATTATACAGGAATTTTTAGTGGGATTTATAGAGAAATCTTTACTGGAATCATTACGGGAATCCTTAGTGGAAGATTTAATAGAATCCTTAGTGGAAGATTTAATAGAATCCTTAGTGGAAGCTTTAATGGAAGATTTAATAGAATCCTTAGTGGAAGCTTTAATGGAAGATTTAATAGAATCCTTAGTGGAAGCTTTAATGGAAGATTTAGTGGAATCCTTGAGGGAATCTTTTTTAAGATCAACTGCATTTTGCAAACCAACAACCTTGAAAAGCTCTCCCTCTAAAGCATCCATGTCCACGATCTTGTAGTCTTTTTCTGGGTCTAAACCTGTGTATAGATGTTTTTCATCAACCAGGTGGTTGATATCCACCAGCGGGCAGCCTAACTTTTCTGCCAGCAAATGGGAAATGGTAGTTTTACCGGTTCCAGGGGTTCCAGTAAGGAGTATAATCATTTTAAACACATTGTCAGTAAATTGTTCATTGAGTAACTATTATAGTTACTCATTTCAGTTTTTCAATCAAGATTTCCGCTACTTTTTCCCCAGATAATAGCATACCACCAAATATAGGACCCATACGGGGTGAACCATGCACTGCATTGGCTGCCATACCTGTGACATACATTCCCGGATAGACTTCAGTAACGTTATCCATTATCCTCTGCTCAGCAACATCAGCCCACATGGATTTTTCTCCCATTATTTTACCGGTTTCAGTTTTAAGAGGTGCTTCCATTTTTCTCTCCAGGACCTTTACCACTTCACAGGGGTGTCCTGTGGCATCTATCACTGCCCGGGCTCCGATGGTGATGGGATCCACATGTAGTCCTGCCATTTCCACAGGGCTCCAGTTGATTACCAGTCCTTCCACACCTTTCTCCTTGATCATCACGTCTTCGATTTCCATGAGGTTGAAGACTTTGAGTCCGGCCTGACATGCTTTGGAACAGATGGTGGAAGCTGATTCTACTGAATCTGCCAGATAGTATCCTTCCTGATATTCCTGGCTGCGGATGCCCATTTCATCAAGAATACGTTTTCCTTCTTCCTGGACCACGATCTTGTTGAACATCATACCGCCACCCCACATTCCACCACCCATACTGAGCTTTTTCTCAAATAGGGCTACTTTAAATCCTGCTTTAGCCAGGTAATATCCTGCGGTGAGACCTGAAGGTCCTCCTCCACCAATGGCAACATCCATTTCCATGTAATCTAAAAGTTCTTCCATGTATCCAGCTACTATTCCCTTAGAGACTATGATATCATCCAGTTTCATTTTTTTCCACCTCATAACTTGTGATTAATAAAATGATAAATACGGTATGTTCTAAATTAAATTATTTCACGATTATTAAGACTATTTCCTAATTATAAAACTATTTCCCATTATAAAGACTATTTCATGATTATTAAGACTATTTCTTGATAATTAAACGTAAAACATCCTTATCTTCCATCACATGATCCAGTCCAACCTTTTGACCCGGAAATTTCACGGAACTGCCCCATACTTTCGCATGACGGAAGTTTTTAAGGAATTCTCTGTGTAGCTTACCAGCCACGTCCTCCACAGTGGATCCCTTCCTCACAATTAAGGGATCTTCCAGATCAGCTTTCTTACCCTGAGGCTTAAGATAAATCCGGATAAGTTTTAAATGGTCAAAAATTTCTTCTTTAAGCTCATCCATCATCATTCCCTTATCTGCAGCTATGTAAAGTGCATTCTGCATGTTTTGCTGAAGATCATTCAGGTAAGATGGATTTACCAGGTCTATTTTGTTCACTACCAGTAAGAGCGGGACGTATACAATGCTATTATCCAGGGAATCTATGAAACGATCAATTGTAACATCTTCCCTAATCAGTACATCTGCACTGTGCACCCCGTACTCATTGAGTATGGAGCGGATTGTTCCCTCGTCCATGTGGGTGAGGGGTACGGTGGATGCTACTTTAACTCCACCTATTTTTCTTCGTTTCACATTAACATCAGGGGCAGTTTGGTTAGGTCTGATTCCAATGTTAATCAGTTCATCCATGATCAGTTCCTGATGGTGCGGGTTGAAAACATCCAGAACCATTACTATAAGATCTGCATTACGAGCTACGGAGAGGATCTCTCTTCCCCTACCCTTTCCCTTGGAAGCACCGGCGATTATACCTGGAATGTCAAATATCTGTATTTGAGCTCCACGGTACTCCATAACTCCGGGGATGACATCCAGGGTCGTGAACTCATAAGCTCCTATTTTGGACTGTGCATTGGTGAGCTGGTTGAGTATAGTTGATTTTCCCACTGAAGGAAAACCTACCAGAACCACAGTAGAATCTCCACTCTTTTTAAGGGTGAATCCTCTTCCTTTAGTGCCTGATGAGCCTCTTTTAATTGATTCTTCCCTTAACTTCGAGATTTTTGCCTTTAGTTTCCCAATATGGTGGGATGTGGCCTTGTTGTAGGGAGTTTTGGTGATCTCCTCTTCGATCTTGCGGATCTTGTCTTCGATGTCCATAAAGCTCACTTTAAAATAAGAGTATAAACTGTCAATATTTTAAAAATTTATTATATCTACTGTTGTATTGCAATCCTCTTAAAAACTTGCATTAATTCTAGTATTGAATTTTCCACTTAAAAAAGTTTTAATTAAAATAGAGAAGGTGGGGGAATGGGGTTAGTTAACTCACATTCCACACCATAACTTCGGATATTCCTTCAGCAGGTTCCTTATGGGCCAGTTTAAAGTGGGTTAATCCAGCTCCCTGCATGAAGAACAATCGGGTGAACATGGAGTCTTCCAGGTCCTTACTCATCGCCACTGTAATCAGGTTGGTATCCTGTTTAACCACCAGTATGGAAAATGAACTCTGGTTGTTAACAACAGTGTCCGATACTTTTGTACCATCAGTAACTATTATTATGCGATGAGGTGGAGCGATCTTGTTTTTACTCACCTGCAGACCGCCAGTAACATTGGTACCATTGATTACGACGGTTACATTATTTTCACCCTGAATGGTAGCTGCGTTGTTTTCACTGGTGGAATTAGCCTGGGCCAGTGAATAGATGGAGTTGGTGGAATTTTTACTGGTGAAGTTCCAGTTTCCAAAGTAGGACCACCAGCCAGCTTTACCAACCATGTCCAGACTGGTGACAAATAGATCCTGTGTAACATTATCCGGATGAGTGTACTGTAAGACATTCTGTGCCTGTTGGGTGGTCATTCCATACTGAGAGGTCAGTATGTTCTGGGCTGACGTTTTATCAACAACCAGGATTTTATCCATAATTTCAACAGTTTTACCGGTGTTATTAGTGAAGTTTTCCACAGCCATATAACCATTATCACCACTGGAAGCTAACATCTTGAGTATACCTGCAGAAAGGGCTTCGTTATTGGTGGATAAGGCTTTACCAACCCAATATGCACGTGCATTGTTCTGAGAACCTCCATCAAATGTGACTCCCCTATCTGCCTTCACAGCAAACAGGTGCCCATAATCCCACCAGGATGTCATTACTGCATTGGAAGGAGTGTTATTTTTTACCCAGGTAAGTGTATTTACCATTGCATCATCAGTTCCAGGCACTACAGAGTTGGAAACTGCATTGGCAGAAGTTACTGGACCGTAACAGACCAGGACCAGTACTAAAGCAATTGCTATATACTGGTATGCTGGTTTTTCTATCTGATTTTTCAGGTAATCAGCAAGGAATCCCACGAAAATTCCTGCACAGAGTGCTATAGGGAGCGAAAATGCTTCCACGAATCTTACACCTTTCGTAAACGCGAAAGCCGTGAGTATTAACCATGCTGAGAAAAGGATGGCATAATATAGATAATTAGCCCTTTTTTCAGGAGGTATCATCCCTCCAAATCCTTTTTGTTCAGATTTAGTTTCCTTGGGTTCTTCACTTTTTGTGGATTTTCTTGCCCTTCTAGGCTTTCTATCCTTTTTAGGAGGTTTCTTTTTTCCTTGGGCTTTAGCTTTTTTCCCTTTGTCGTTTTTGATCCTCAGGTTCCAGAAGATCACCAGTAGTCCCAGTATTCCAAAGGCGAATGGGAATATTCCACCCACATCTGCCACCACTGTGGATGCACTTGGGATCTGCAGTTCACCTACAGATATGAATACATTGGGATAGGCTGTGCCCTGGGTAGCTGATTGAAGTTGAAGTACGCTTAAAGGTTCGGTTAGCTGGGAGAAGAATAAATTTCCCCAGAATATGAACATCAGTACTGAACTTAAAACCACGAATATGAGTAATGGAAGTAGAACTGGTTGTTCAAGTAACCATTGTTTCTTGCTGGAATATCCTTTCCATGATTTGAAGGTATCCATCTTAAATAGGTACTTTGAGACGAACATGTACACTAAGGCAACACCAATCACCAGATAGAATATATACCACCATCCGGACCATGCTAGGGCAAATAATAGCATTGAAATAGCTGAATAAGCCGCATAAAGCATTTTTTTCCGGTTTTTGGTTGTGGTGATACTTACACTGAAGAACCATATCACCAGAAGTGGTAGGAGCATACCAAACATGTCTGTGTCAAAGAAACCAGCAAAGGTGTGGGAGAAGTAGAATGTTGAAACTCCTACTAGCACTGCTGCAGCAATACCCCCATATTCATTGCTTATACTCTTGATAAAGAAATAAGCAGGTATGACACAGAGTGAGGCTATGATTGCTGATGTCCAGAAACTGACCACCAGTAATGGGAAGTCCCCGAATAGATTCGCTAACTTGTAGAAGAACGCCGTGACCCATATAAGCAGTGGAGGGTATTCAGCGGATCTTCCTGGAGGGAAATAGGAATGCAAATCCCAATCTGTACCATTTACAATAGCATCCCCAAGATAACCGTGATTTATGAAATTATTAGTTAAACGGTAGTTATAGTATGAATCCATTTCACTGAAATAAGGAAGACCGTTGTCTTCCTGGAAATAAGTTTTCATCTGGTCTGGTACTCCAGGGATGCCAGATGCCTCCGCCCGAAGGAGGAATACTAAAGAAAATATAAGGAGGACTATTATGATTGGTTTTAGTTTGGTTAAGATGTTCTTTGTATCCATATTATTTATTCCCCGTTACCTGACTATGTAACTCCTGATTGATTTGTAAACGTGTTTATCATATTATCTTATATTGGGCTCTTTTTACTATTTAAAGTATAAGTTTTGAATGATTTTGGTATTACACCCCTATAAATCCCGGACAGTTTTAAGTATTAATGATACTCCCATCACCCCCACAAGCATGATTTGTATTTTACAACATGTCGCTTATTGCTTTTGGATTTTTTACAGGATCATAGTTAGTTTTAAGGATTTTAAAGAGCTTTAAGCGTTTTAATGATTATTATTCTTCAGCCAGTTAATGATCAGTTGTATCTTATTGAATTTTGAATTAATGAGCTTGATATAATTACTAACCCAAAGATTTTAATAGTATCATGTTAGATCAATCAAACATAATGTTATAAAAATCTAACATTATGTTTTAAATAAATAACATAATGTTGTAAATAAACAACATCCATGAATGGAATATTGTGTATATAAACGAAATGAAGGTGAAAAGAATGAAAATAGAATTCAATTGTTTCTGGGGACTACTTGGTATTTTAGGATTTTTGGGATATATATTTGAAAATCAGATTTATTACGTGTTTTTTGCATTTTTCCTCCTATTACTGGTGCCAATTTTCAATAAAATAGGCAAAAAGGAAGAAAATAAAGGTAAACATCCTGATCTTAATGAAAGTAAAAATTATAACCTGCAAAATATAAGTATATGGCTTGGATCTGCTGCTTTAATGTTTTCCGGGTTAATCATGATGGTTACCAAAACCATGAGTGATTTACTGGTTGTTATCATTCTTTTGGGTGCAACTGCTTATTTAACCAATTTTTTCATCTACGTCGGAATGGATGAAAAAGCCCAAGATGAACGTTTAAGAAAGATAGGAACATTCGCCACAACCTATTCATGGTACATAACCCTAATGTTCATCTCTTTCCTTGTAATAAATATGTACTGGGCGCAGAATATACATAATCCCATTGAATTAATGGGTGTTACCATCTTTGTCATGACCTCCACCATGTTAATCGTCAATACGATTTTAAACCGTAAAGGAGACATAGATTAAGCCGTGATGGCGACTAAATCAAGGAGTGAATGAGACGTAGATTAATTCAGATTAATGCCAGGCGATGTGGAATGAAAACCAAAATAAAAGAATATAGAGCTCGCCATAACCTTACTCAAGCCCAATTGGCGGAAAAAGTAGGTGTTAGAAGAGAAACTATCGTCTTTCTTGAAAAAGGCAAATACAATCCCTCTCTAAAACTAGCTCATGATATAGCTGTAGTTTTAGAAGCTAAAATTGACGATATTTTCATTTTTGATGATGAACCCCTTGAAAATGAAGAACATTCATCTTAATGGATTAATAACTAAATTAAATCATTAAACTGAATATCTATTACTATTGAAAGATTTAAGGAGAATTGATAAATTAGTAGGAAAAATTGGGATAAAAAGAATAAAAAAAGGGTTAAAAAAGAATGGAGAAATGGGGATAAAAAAAATCTTACGTTTTTTCAGAAGTTTGCCCTGTTTGTTCCTGTTTTTCTTCCAGTGAACGGGTGTATCTGCATCGTGGAAAACCACTGCATCCCACAAATTCACCGTATCTTCCCCTTCTTTTTATTAGTTCTTTTCCACAATCTGGACAGATACCAACCACCTCATTCTTTAGAGGTTCTTCACCTTCACGCCCGCATTTAGGATCCATACAGGCCCTCTGCCTGGGTTTTCCAAAGGATATCATTGGCAGTCCACATTCTTCACATTTTGTTTTAAGAACTGTGGCACCCCTAGGCATGGAGTAGGTTGATTTACAATCTGGGTAAGAAGTACAACCCACAAAGCTACCTCCTTTAGGGGAGTTAATCATGATGAGGTTGCCTCCACACTTGCATTTGCCCACGATCATACTTTCCCGGTAGGCTGCGTAGAGTTCCTGTCCAATTTTCATCTTGTTTACGTCAATATCATCCAGTATGGAATTTACTTCCTCTTTAGCTTCGGTTATTATCTCATCTTTTTTAACTTCAGCCTGCATTATGCCCTCAAGCTTGGTTTCAAATTCTCGGGTTAGCTCTTCACTGGTTATCTTCTGGGAATATTTTTTCAATGTGTCAATGAGATGTTCACCCAGCTGGTTTACTGATATCTTTTTACCTTCAACATATTTCCGGTCATAGAGGATAGATATTATATTAGCACGGGTGGATTTGGTTCCAAGTCCTCTTTTTTCCAGTTCCCTAATAAGTGAAGCCTGGTTGTACCTGGCAGGAGGTTTGGTCTCTTTTTCTTCAGAGTATGCTTCGGCATTCAGCCGATCCCCCTCTTTGAGTAGTGGGAATTCATCATTTTCCACTTTGCGGTAGGGGTAGTGTTCTCTCCAGCCCATTTTTGCCATTCTCTTCCTGCTGAAGGCAAATTCCTGACCTCCAATATCCAGTTGGGTTTTCATGGTTTCCAGGAGACCATTTTCACCGAAAACGCTGATGAAACGGTATACAATAAGCTCGTAAAGTTTCTGATAATCCCGTCCCAGTCCTTTCGGTACCAGGCCAGTGGGGTGAATGGCAGGGTGAGCTTCATCGGTTTTTTTACCTTCATGGGGTTTAATAGGTTCAGGGAGTTTTTCAATCTGTTTCCTGAACGCTGCATTCTTTTTCAGCTGCCCCAATATCTTTTTATAACCAATGCTAGGTGGTAATTTCTGGGATGAAGTACGTGGATAGGAGGTGTAACCCTCAGAATACAAATTCTGGGCAATGGACTGAGTTTTCTTGGGACTGAATCCGAATACCCCGTAGGCCTCGGACTGCAGGGAACCCAGATCAAATGGTACTGGAGGTAACTGTGGGGTTTCTTTAACGTTTATTTTACTTACTACCGCATCTTGCCCCTCACAATCAGAGAGTATCTCCTCCTGAACTTTTTTATCGAAGATCTTTCCCTTTTTATGATCAGCAATTATGTCCCCTTCAATTTTGGCCTTGATGAGCCAGTAAGGCTCCGGGATGAAGCTCTGAATTTCTTTTTCCCTTTCAACCAGAATAGCTAGTGTTGGGGTTTGCACTCTCCCTGCAGATAGTTGTATGTAACGACTGGTGGCTTTCATCACTGAATCAGTAAGGTGCTTGGATATGTTCACCCCAAAAATGAAATCCAGAACGTGTCTTGCTTCTCCACTGTCAACCTGGTTGAAATCCAGGTCAATGGGTTCATTGTATGCTTTCAACAGGTCCTCTTTGGTGAGGGTGGAGAATTTCATACGCACAGCATTATCAATACTTTTTTCACCACAGGCGTACTTCAATGCATTAAAACCAATTAATGTCCCTTCAATATCGTAATCACAGGCATGAATAAATCGGTCTGCGTTTTTAGAGAATTTTTTAATGGCATCTATATAGTTCTTAACGTACTTTTTGCTTTTATCCTTCTCATATAGTGGGACCCATCCCACCTCAAACATGCGTCCTTTCTCCTTTTTCAGGGGAGATAAAGAGTATAAATGACCTACAGCAGAGAGTACTGTAGTTTTCTTCCCACCTTCATCTATTTCATAGTAAGGTACCTTTTTATAACTCTTTTTTACCGCTTTACCTGGTATGGCTGCGGCTATCTTCTCTGATGCCTTTGGTTTTTCGCATACTATAACTTCGTGCATGAAAATCACTTAAATAATAATTGTTAAACGATTGATAATAATTATAATTGCACACTTGGCAGTGCTACATCACTATCTAAATATAATGGATGAATCTAGATTATAATAATATGGTTGGTTATGGTATAATATTATAATATATACTAATTTTGTAAAATTCAAATTTTGCCATGATCATTATTTATACTCATCGGATTCCATCACGAAAATAAGCAGGTTAAAAAGCAGATTTAATATTGAAAAGATTAAGTAAGTGAACTAGAATAGATGAGGAAAATAATTAAAAAATAAATAAAATAAGAAATAAGATATTACAATCAGTAGATTGATATTGCAATTAGTAGATTCTTAATAAATTTCCACGAGGAAATAAAATCCCATCACAAAATAATCACATATCATAGGTTCACCTATACTAATTTTATAGTTTTACCTTAATCATAAGAAAATCAGTTGGAAGGAGATTGAAATGTTAATAGGCGTTATTTCTGACACTCATATTCCTGAAAGAACAGACCATATCCCAGAGATAGTTTTTGAAATTTTTAAAGATATGAATCTGATATTACATGCAGGAGATCTGGTTTCACTCCAGATTAAAGATCAGCTGGAGAAGATAGCACCCACCATCTGTGTTCAGGGAAATATGGATCGTTACATGGGTTTAGATCTCCCAAAAAGGAAAAATTTGGATCTTGAAGGGATAAAGATTGGTTTAGCTCATGGTGAGGTTTATCCAAGGGGAGACACTCAACAGTTACGTTATATTGGTTTGGAAATGGGGGTTGAAGTTCTTATAACCGGTCACACCCACTGGTCATTCATAAAAGAGTTACCAGATATGCTGTTACTCAACCCGGGAAGTCCAACTGTGCCCCGACTATCAGATCCTTCAGTGATGATCATAGAATTGGATGACGGTAAATTAGATGCCAATATAGTTAAAATTGGGGATCCCACCTGTAAAGCACTTAATTTTAGAGGAGAAAGAGAATAAATGACTCAATGGAATAAAGAAAGGAAGAATGAAGAATATTATAAGAAGGCTAAACAACAGGATTATCGTTCCAGGGCTTCTTTTAAACTACTGCAATTAAATCGTAAATATAAAATAATTAAGAAAGGGGATTCTGTGGTTGATCTGGGGGCTGCTCCTGGTGGATGGTCCCAGGTAGCCTTAGAAGCTACCGGTGAAGATGGTTTAGTGGTTGCTGTTGATCTTAACCGGATTAAATCGTTTCCTGAAGAAAATTTCTGGAGTATCAAGGGAGACTTCACCCATGAAGAAACCTTAGATGAAATTAGGCGTACTCTGCAGGGTAAAGCCCAGGTGATCATATCCGATGCTGCCCCTAAACTATCCGGGATTAAAGACCTGGATCAGCTCAGATCCATAGATCTGGCACGAACTGTGCTTCAAATAAGTGATAGTATCCTGAAATATAAAGGTAACATGATTATGAAGGTTTTCCAGGGTGAAGGATATCCTGAACTCCTGAAAGAGGTTAAACAAAATTTTCAAACCGTCAGGACCACCAAACCTCCGTCTTCCCGGAAAAAAAGTGGGGAAATGTATGTAGTTGGTAGAGGTTATAGGAGAGCAGGAAAGCAGAATTAACTTTTTTTCTCAAATCAAAATATAATTAAAATAATAGTGAAAAGCAGAATAAATGAATTATGACAGGGATGGGAAAATTAATTCTCATTGTTGGTCCCTGTTCCAATTTAATCCATTCACATCTCTGATTTTAGGTTAGCTAAAGCAGAGTTCGCTGTTTGCATTTGTTGTTGGGCTGTTTGAATCCTTGAATTTACCTCAGCAGAGGGTTTACCCACTGAAATGGCACTTGAAACATCATTAATAGCAGATTGAGCTTTAACCAGTTCCAGCTCTGCATTATTATAATCTGTTTTTAATTGATTATTACTGGTAGCTTGCACCTGAACCCTTACACCATCATACTGAGCCTTTAAACTTGCATACTGAGATTGAAGTGTTGCTAATTGTTCATTAGCATTCCCAGAACTAGCATCTGCAGATATGAACGATGAAAGTGATTGGAATCCCAGGTAAGCCAGTATGACCACTGTGGCCACTATCATCAACACCCCCATAACTGAAATAGTCATGGATGTAGCTTTGAACATTCTTAACCTTGATCTCTTCATGGATTGCACCTATTGGATTCTAACCTTGTTATAAATTATTATATTCATGTTAAATTAATCTATGGAAAGTATATCTCTTTTAACATATCTCCACTTAAAAAAACTTAATAAATCCCTAAACTAATGAATTCTTAAACTTAATAAATTTTTAATATAAACAATTTTAATAATTTAAAATTCTTATTAAATTAATATGTTTCTTATCTTTGTACCCTTATCAAAGTTATTATAATAATCTAAAGCAGCTATAATATTCTGTGATATACATTACTGTATAAAAATTTTACCAAAAATAAATTATCTAGATAACTACTTTATAAAATTATATTAGCCAAACCACCCCAGAAATTATTAATAATATATAATTTAATATTACTAATTAATAGTTATTTAAATATAGTTAATCCCAAAAAACAGGAATTTAATGTTGTTGCAATAAATTATAGTAATTTTTAATCGATTTTTATGGTTTTTAAGTACGTTAAAGCCCATATTAGCTTTTAGGATAATTTTGGTTTCATGAGAATTTTTTTATAATAGAAGATATTATAGGTTAGACAATGGAAACTTCAGCCGAAACTACAACTGACAAAACTAAAAATCCTGTGGCCAAGTTCGAGGAATTCTTTAGTACCAAATATAAAGACACTGTTTATGAAGCTCTGGAGAAATACCCAGAGGATAGATCAGTGCTAGTGGATTATGTGGAACTAGAAATGTTCGACCCAGATCTAGCAGATCTGCTAATTGAAAAACCAGAAGAAGTGATTAAAGCTGCTTCCAAGGCTGTGCAGAACATTGACCCCCTCAGGAAAAACGCTGAATTACATATTCGCTTCGAAAACGTGCGTAACAACATCCCTCTGCGTTATTTGAGGAGTAAATACATTGGTAAATTCGTGGCTGTAGATGGAATCGTGCGTAAAACTGATGAAATCCGCCCTCGAATCCAAAAGGCTATTTTCGAGTGCCGTAGCTGTATGCGGCTCCATGAAGTACAGCAAAAAAGTAACATAGTCACTGAACCTGCACTCTGCCAGGAATGTGGAGGCCGATCATTCAGAATACTCCAGGAAGAATCAGAATTCTTAGACACTCAGAACACCAAGGTCCAAGAACCCCTGGAAAACCTCTCTGGAGGTGAACAACCCCGCCAGATTAACGTTATACTGGAAGATGACCTGGTGGACACTGTAACCCCTGGAGATGTGATAAGAATCACAGGAACCATGAAAACAGTCCGTGATGAAAAAACAAAACGTTTTCACAATTACATTTATGGTAACTACATCAGTGCCCTGGAACAGGAGTTTGAAGAGTTACATATCGAACCGGAAGACGAGGAAAAAATCAAAGAACTGGCTGCCAATCCGGATGTTTACAATAAAATTATTAATTCCACCGCACCATCTATTAAAGGATACAGGGATGTTAAAGAGGCAATAGCCCTCCAGTTATTCGGTGGTTCAGCTAAAGAATTGGATGATAAAACCAGAATCAGGGGAGACATTCACATCCTCATTGTAGGGGATCCGGGTATAGGTAAATCCCAGATGCTTAAATACGTTTCTAAACTGGCACCGAGGGGTATTTACACCAGTGGTAAAGGAACCAGTGGGGTCGGTCTGACTGCTGCAGCTGTAAGAGACGAATTTGGTGGTTGGTCCTTAGAAGCAGGTGCACTGGTTCTGGGAGATAAAGGTAATGTTTGTGTTGACGAACTGGACAAGATGCGTCCTGAAGATCGTTCCGCCATTCACGAAGCTCTGGAACAGCAAACCATCAGTATAGCCAAAGCAGGGATCATGGCCACATTAAACTCACGTTGTTCAGTTTTAGCAGCAGCAAACCCCAAGTTCGGACGTTTCGATCGTTACAAATCAATAGCAGAACAAATTAATCTTCCTTCAACAATTTTATCGCGATTTGATCTCATATTTGTGGTTGAAGATAAGCCAGATGTTGAAAGAGACAGTGCACTGGCCAGCCACATTCTTAACACCCACCGGGATACTGCAGTACCTTATGATATCGATCCAGAACTTCTCAGAAAATATATTGCGTATGCCCGGAGAGAAGTCCACCCACACCTGACCAATGAAGCTATGGATGTACTTCGAGAGTTTTACGTGGGTATGCGTGGCGGATCCGCAGAAGAAGACTCACCAGTTCCCATAACAGCCAGACAACTGGAAGCACTGGTTCGATTAGCCGAAGCAAGCTCTAAAATTAGGTTAGGTAGTGAAGTAACACGTGAAGATGCAAAGCGTGCTGTCACCCTTCAGGAAAATTGTCTGAAAAACGTAGGCTACGATCCAGAGACAGGTAAAGTGGATATTGACAAGGTTGAAGGGCGTACACCTAAATCTGATCGGGATAAAATCAGAGTGGTTCAGGAAATTATCAAAGAACTGGAAGAAGAGTACGGCGGACGGGCACCCACCAACATACTTATAACTGAAATGAGAGATAGATATAATATGAGCGAGGAAAAGGTAGAAGACCTTATCCGCCAGTTGAAACGTAAAGGAATCATTTACGAACCCCAGCAAGGCTACTTAAAAGTTGCCTGAACTGGGATTATCTTAAATTTTCTTTATTAAAATCAAATTCAGTTTAAAACAGTTTTATACGAATTTTAGTTTGAAGGAGGTATTAAATATGAGCGATTATGAAGAATTACTGGACCGAGCCATTGAGCAATTACCACCACAGGCACTGGAAACCAAAAGGTTCTCAGTACCCAAGGCTTACTCAATAATCCAGGGAAACCGGACCATCATTCAGAACTTCGGAGAAATAGCCGATGCCATGAACCGTGACCCTCAGCACATCCTTAAATTCCTGTTAAGGGAACTGGGTACTGCAGGAAACCTGGAAGGAAACAGGGCTATTATGCAGGGAAAATTCACCCATTACCTGATTAACGACCGGATGGATGACTACGTGCAACGTTTCATCATGTGCCACGAGTGCAACCGGCCAGATACAAGAATAATAAGGGAAGACCGCATCTTCCTCCTTAAATGTGAGGCATGCGGAGCCAAAGCACCCCTAAAAACCCTTTAAATTCCCTTTTTTTATTCTATTACTTTTTTGAAATTGGAAAAAATTTTTATTAATAAAAATTACAAGATTAGATACTATGTTCTGTATTAAATGCGGTAAAGAAGACCAAGAACTGTTTAAGGGCCTATGTTATTCCTGTTTTGCTGCTGGAAATAAATTAATCACCATTCCCCCTGAATTGGAGGTGGAATCCTGTGCCCACTGTTCATCAATCCACGTGGGTGATAAATGGATTGAAACAGACCTTTCAGAGGAAGAGTTAGTTGCACAGACCATAGCCCAGGAGTCTGTACCTGATGAAGATGCAGAGGATGTGGTTCTGGAAATAGATCTCATTAATCAGAAGGGTTCCATTCTGGAAATGCTGGTAACTGCCAGGGGTAATGTTTTGGGGATACCCATAGAACGGGAATTTAAGATAAATGTTAAAATCAACCGTAATGCCTGTCCAGAATGCAGTAAGTACGCTTCAGGATACTATGAAGCAGTCTTGCAGCTAAGGGCAGATGAAAGATCCCTGGAAGATGAGGAAATCCAGAAAGCTGATGGGATTATAAAAAATCTCCTTGAAAAATTATCCCGCATCAATCGAATGGCTTACCTATCACAGAGAGTTGGGATCAAAGAAGGAATTGATTACTACTTTGGATCCTACAAGGCTGCCCGGAAGATTTCAAATGCCTTAAAAGAGCAGATGGGCGGAATTATGGGAGAATCACCCCGACTCATGGGTAGGGATAAATCCGCAGGAAAAGATCTTTATAGAATATGGATATCTCTTCGCCTACCCCTATTCCTGAAGGGAGACTTTCTGGCCCATGACGATCATGTGGGTCAGGTAATTGATGTGAACGGTAGAAAGATCGTTATCATGGATCTGGAGACACTGGAAAATGTATCCATATCCTGGCGTGAATATTCTAACCTGGAAAAGGTGGCTGGCAGGGAAGATGTGAAGATCACCACAGTTACTTCCAAAACACCCACTGAAATACAGTTACTCCACCCTGAAACGTATCAACCAGTGGATATGAACATGATGAGCCAACTGACCAGGATAAATATAGGGGAAGAGGTAGAAGTAATTGAAATTAGGGGAAAACTCTACATTATCCCACCAAAAGAGTAGGATATAACATTATGGATACCCAGATTAATTATTAATTCAAATCCTTATTAAAATTCAAATTTAGATAAAATTTAATTAAAATCTGTGATAATACTGATGGTGACTACAATGGATACAGATTCAACAATGAAGACTATAGAACAAGGTGCACTGGAAGTGGTAACTCCAGAAGAACTCAAAGAGAAACTGGAAAAAGATCCAAAAACTGCTTACATTGGATACGAACCATCCGGGAAGGTGCACCTGGGACATGCCATCACCGTGAAGAAGATGATTGACCTGCAGAAGGCGGGTTTTAAGATAAAAATTCTCCTGGCAGACCTTCATGCTTACCTTAATGGCAAAGGAAGTTTAGAAGAAATCAAAGAGATTTCTGAATACAATAAACAGTGCTTTCGGGCGTTAGGACTTTCTGAAGACACTGAATTTATTTTAGGTAGTAGTTTTCAGACAGAGGAAGATTACACCATGAAAGTTTACCAGTTGGCTATCTCCACTACTTTGACCCGTGCCAGGAGGAGTATGGCCCAGATAAGCCGGGATGCTGAGGATCACCAGGTTGCTGAGGTTATCTACCCCCTGATGCAGGTAGTTGATATGCTGTTTTTAGGGGTGGATCTGGCAGTAGGTGGTATGGAGCAGAGGAAAATCCATATGCTGGCAAGGGATAACCTACCCAAATTGGGATTCCAGTCTCCAGTATGTATTCACACCCCACTACTGCATGGTACCGATGGCTCGGATAAAATGTCCTCCAGTAAAGAAAACTTCATAGCCATTGATGATGAACCTGAGGTAATTAATAAAAAGATAAAAAAGAGTTACTGTCCCGCAGGTGAAGTTGAGGGAAATCCAGTCCTGGAAATAGCACATCACTTCATATTCAGTGAAAAAGATACCTTGCTTATAACGAGGCCAGATAAGTTTGGGGGAAACCTGGAATTGACCCAGGAAGAACTGATACAGATGTATGGAGATGGCAAATTACATCCCCTTGATCTGAAAAATGGAGTTGCTGAAAGCCTGACGGAGATTCTGGAACCAGTAAGAGATTTTCTTAAGAATTCGTAGTATTGGGATTCATATTATTCTTAAGAAGTTTATAAATTATAAAAAATCTTAAACTTTTAAGGGTAATGGTAAACTTTAACTAAAAATATTAAAGTTCTAAAAAGATCAATATAAATTGAAAAGATAATTTTAATAAAATTTTGATTTTTAACACTTAAAATTGTGATTTGCTTGAGGTGATACCATGGATGAAGATATGATGTATGAAATGAGAATTCCTCCAGGAGTTACTGAAGGAATGGTAGCAGAAGTAGTAGGCAAATTTGATCTGGAACTTAAAAACACTGACGACGGCCCATTACTCTGTGGGAAGAAAGAAAACCTGGAAAACGCCCAGGATCACATTGTAAAAGCACTTAACGAGCGCATAAAAAAACTGGAAAAAGATTGATAGTTATATTAATCTTATCTCTTTTTTGGTTATATTTTTTAATTTAACGTTTTATTTTTAGAAACTAATTACATGTCCAGGGCTTCATTTGCTGAACTTCATTTAGTTCCGGCTTTTACTCCAAACATTTAACTATTAATTTGTTTAACGTTATTTAACTTATATTCAACTTAGTTACTTGTTATTCAACTCGTTATTATCCAAACTCAATAACTATCCAAA
>NZ_AMPO01000006.1 GCF_000302455.1 Methanobacterium formicicum DSM 3637 | reverse complement strand
CCCAAACTATAATTCTATTATAATCCTAATCTATTATTATAATCCCAAACTATAATTCTATTATAATCCTAATCTATTATTATAATCCCAAACTATAATTCTATTATAATCCTAATCTATTATTATAATCCCAAACTATAATTCTATTATAATCCTAATCTATTATTATAATCCTAAGCTATAATAATTTCTAATGTAGTTTTTATCTTAATGTAGTTTAATATCTATATAAACATTTGACAATAAAATAATGAAAAGGAGTTTAACATGAATCTTGATACGGGAAATCTCCTATACAGGGGTAAAGCCAAGGATGTGTACCAGACCAACCAGCCACAGCAGGTTTTAGTAAAATTTAGAGATGATATTACAGCAGGGGATGGAGAAAAGAAGGAAATTATGAGTTTAAAGGGTTATTACAACTCCCTGATATCGGCTAAGCTTTTCAGACTACTGGAAGATGCTGGAATAAAAACCCAGTACATTGATTTACCCGAGCCAGGATACATGATATCCCATAAACTGGATATGATACCACTGGAAGTAATTACTCGAAATATAGCTGCAGGAAGTCTGCTTCGAAGATTCCCATTCCAGGATGGGCAGACATTTAATCCCCCTATTATCCAGATGGATTACAAAAATGATGAATATCACGACCCCATGCTCAACGATGACATTATCCTGGCCCTTGATCTGGCCAGTAGCGAAGACCTGGAAACAATACGAAAAATAACCCTCAAGATCAATGAAGTTCTGAAAAGCTTCTTAGAAAGCAGAGGACTACTTTTCCCTGACTTTAAAATCGAATTTGGTCGCGACATAGATGGGAACATTGTCCTGGGGGATGAAATCAGCCCTGACACCTGCCGGTTCTGGGATATTGAAACCTGTGATATTCTGGACAAGGATCTCTTCCGGAAAGGGGAATCTGGAGTTATTGAGGCCTACCAGAAAGTTGCCAATATAATCCTGGATGATGAGGATAAGAAGAAATGGAACCTGGATTTTTAATTAAACGAGATTATAAGTTCGGATAATTGGAATAAAGTTAGATAGAATTTATTTAATTGATTATAGAGGATTGTTGGTTGAATATTTGAAGATTATTGATTAATTTAATCACTGGTGATGTCTATGAAATACCATGCACAAGTTGAAATAAGTCTTAAAAAAGGAATGCTCAATCCAGAAGCTTCCACCATCCAAAGGGCACTGGCCCTTTTAGACTATCAGGTGGAGGATACTGCTACCATCGAAATAGTGAAATTCACTCTAGAAGCAGAAAACCCTGATGTGGCTCGTGAAGAAGTGGTCCAGATGTGCGAGCGATTACTCTGCAACCCGGTGATTCACGACTACCAGATCCAGATTGAAGCTGCAGGTGACTAAAATGAAAGTGGGGATCATACGCTTCCCCGGCTCTAACTGCGACCGGGATGTGTTTCACGCCCTGGAGCTTGCGGGGGCCCAACCGGACTATGTCTGGTGGAACCAGAGGGACCTATCCCAATTTGAAGCAATTGTTATCCCTGGAGGATTCTCTTATGGAGATTATCTCCGTGCAGGAGCTATTGCAGCCATCACCCCAGTAATTGAGGGAATTAAAGATATTGTTAAAGAGGAAAAACCAGTTTTAGGCATATGTAATGGTGCCCAGATCCTGGCAGAGGTAGGTCTGGTGCCAGGAGTATTTACCCTCAACCAAAAAGCCCAGTTCATCTGTGAATGGGTAGAATTAGAGGTTAAAACCAATAGAACACCATTCACTCATCTGTACCAGAAGGATGAAGTCATCAAGATGCCCATTGCCCATGCTGAAGGTCGTTACTACACCGAGTACATTGACCAGCTTCGTGATCAGGATCAGATCGTACTGGGATTCTCAGGGGAAAACCCCAATGGTTCTATGGATGCAATCACTGGAGTATGCGACCTGGAAGGGTTGGTGTGTGCGGTCATGCCCCACCCTGAAAGAGCTTCAGAATCTATTTTAGGATCAGATGATGGTTTGAAGTTTTTCAAGGGAATTGTTGATTTCTAGGATTTGTTTAATTGCTAAAAAAAGCCAATCCTAAAAAAAAGTTAATTCCTAAAAAAGTTAATTCCTAAAAAAGCCTTATTCCATAATATAAAGGATAACGAATACTAAAAACAGATTATAAAAAAATTTCACATGGTGAATTAATGGTAGTTTATTTAGTAGGCGCAGGACCAGGGGATCCGGATCTGGTGACCCTTAAAGCCATTAAAACCCTGCAAAAAGCAGATGTTGTGGTTTACGATCGTCTGGCCAATGAAGAAATACTCAAATACGCCAGCGGCGCGGGCATGATCTACGTGGGTAAAAGAGCAGGAGCCCACTCCAAAAAGCAGGAAGAAATAAACCAGATCCTCATAGAACAGGGAAAGAAATACGATTCAGTGGTTCGACTCAAAGGCGGTGACCCATTTGTCTTTGGTAGAGGTGGAGAGGAAATACTGGCCCTGCAGGAAGAAGGAATACCCGTAGAAATCATACCCGGTGTGACCTCCGCCATTGGAGTTCCAACTACCGTAGGACTTCCTGTAACCCATCGAGGAGTGGCGACTTCATTCACAGTGGTAACCGGCCACGAAGACCCCACTAAATCAGAAAAACAGGTACAGTGGAACTACAACGCAGATACCATTGTTATTCTCATGGGTGTGGGACACCTGGAGGAGAATATAAAAGAAATTATGAAGTACAAGGACCCTCAAACTCCAGTGTGTGTCATTGAAAAGGGAACTACCCCGGATGAGAGGATTATAACCGGTACTCTGGAAAACATTACTCAGAAAGATATCAATCCCCCTGCCCTGGTGATAATAGGACCCGTGGTGGATGTTTTTAAGGATATTCAAAATAAAAAACCATAATATTCATTAAACCTTTATAATGGATTTAAAGTAAAAAATCCGGCAGGAAATGATTTAAAAGTAGAGAGGTCCAGTATGAATGGATTTAAAGGTAAAGTTATTGGAATAACCAGACCAGTGGAACGTTCCCAAGCGGCAGTAGACATAGTTCAGAAAAATGGTGGAATTCCTTTGGTGGTTCCCACCCTTGAACTGGAGGCGTTTGCCAGCAAATCTTTGATGGATCTCTGCAATCGGGCTGGTGAACTGGACTGGCTAATATTCACATCTCCTGCATCACTGGAATCATTGTTTAAATACTGTGAAGGTTTTAGGGAAAAACTCAATCCTCAATGTCAGGTGGCGGTTATTGGACCCCGCACAGAGCGAGTTTTGAATGATTATGGAATTAAAGCTGATGTGGTACCTGAGGATTACACTGCTGAAGGTCTTCTGGAGGAATTCCAAAAAATAGATCTTAATCGGAAAAAAGTAGGAGTTCCCCGTACATTTAAAGCAAGAGATGTGCTTCCTGAAGGTTTAAAGAAGATGGGTGCTACTGTTTATCTGGCAGAGGCCTACAAATCCACCAAACCCCACGATACCAGTAGGGTTCAGTTGCTGGTTGATGAAATAATCCAGGGAAAAGTGGATGCAGTTACCTTTACCAGCCCCCTCACTGTCACCAATCTCTTTGAAATGGCTGGAGATAAAAGAATAGAGTTAATAGATTCTTTTAAAGAAGGGAAAGTTTTAGCGGCAGCTATTGGCCCTATTACTCAGAAACCTCTGGAAGAATTGGAAATACCATCCATCGCACCACCCAAGTACACTGTGAAAGACATGTTAATGCAGTTAAAGGAAGAAATGAGTGATTAATCCGTCAGAGTAAGTGATTAACTCTCAGACTAAGTGATTAACCTGTCAAACTAAAAATCAAGATATTCAAATAAGCCGTTTAAAAGGAGCCGTGACTATGAAAGATGAAACTAAAACAATCATCTGGCCTGCTTATATTGATTCTACAAAGAGTAAATCTGAAGGAAGAAAAATCCCGAAAAAACAGGCTGTAAACTCACCAAAACTACGTGAAATTACTCAGGCAGCTAAAAAACTGAGATTAAATCCTTCTGTTGAGAAGTACAAATCTTACCCCCCATCATGGTGGGAAGGATCAGGAAGGATAATAATTGATAGGAACATGAGCAAACAGGAAGTTCTCATTAAACTGAGCAACCTCATTAATGGTTCCAGAAAAGATAAATAGAACTATTTTTAGATAGGGAAGGAACGATTTTAGATATGGAAGGAACGATTTTAAATATGGAAGGAACGATTTTAAATATGGAAGGAACGATGAATGGCTGTCACTCTAAAAGATATGGATAAATCCCTGGCTAAAGCTAACGAAATGGTAAAAAATGCAGAAGATGTTAAAATATACAGCCATATCGACTGCGATGGAATATCTGCTGGGGCAATATTATCATCAACACTGGACCGCCTGGAAATTGACCATGAAATAGAATTTATAACCCTGGACAGGATTCCAGAACTAAAAAAAGAAAATGAACTGACCATATTCTCAGATCTGGGTTCAGGGCAAAATCTAGAGAACTTTCAAAGCTCCCAGTCCAAAATTCTCATACTAGACCATCACCCCCCATTAAGGAATATATCAGGGGGAAACAACGGTTTTCTGGAAATAAACCCCAATTACTACGGCATAGATGGCTCACACCAAGTTTCCGGTGGAGGTATGTGCTACCTTCTGGCTAAAACTTTTGGTTTTCATAACTTAAGCTGGATTGGTGTTTTGAGTGCTGTTGGAGACATGCAGAATAGTTCATCCGGGAAATTAGTGGGCATAAATGAGGGCATATTAAATGATGGAGTTCGTAAAGGACTGGTGGGATCATTCAATGATCTGGCTATCTATGGAAGACAGACCAGACCCATTTTTGTGGCATTATCCTATTTTGGCGATGTGAAACTTCCTATAACCAACAATCGTAATGAAGCCATGCAGTTTCTGAAAAATCTGGACATACCCATTAAAAATGGCAGAAAACAGCGCACACTCTACGATTTAAGTCAGGAGGAGAAGGGACGTATTTTCACGGAACTGGTGCGGATGATGAGCCGGGAAGTGCCACCCCGTTATGTTAAGTACATTCCCCGCCTGGTGGCAGGGGATGCCTATGAATTTCTAGAAGAAAAGGAGTACTCCCCCCTGCGTGATGCCAGTGAATTTTCAACAGCCATCAACGCCTGCAGCAGACACAAACATCCAGAAATAGCCTTAAAAGTACTTAAAGGAGATAGGGGAATGGCCCTGGATGATATGGAAATGTTAAGTAAAGAACACCGCCAGTACCTGGCCCAAAAAATGAACTGGGTCCAGGAAGAGGATCGAATTAAGAGCATGAAGAACCTGCAGTACTTCCAGGGTAATGAGATAAAAAGCGAGGTTATTGGGACCATAGCCGGCATGATCTTAAGCTATGGTGATTGGAGAAAACCAATGATTGGTTTCACACAAATAAATGATGAAAACGATGGTTTGAAGGTTTCTCTCCGTTGTTCCCGACTTTTAGCCTTTGACGGGATTCATTTTGGCCACATAATAAGTAAAGTGGCAGCAAAGGTAGGGGGTAGTGGTGGTGGACACTCTGTGGCCTGCGGTGCCTACATCCCTGGTGGAAAACAGGAACAATTCCTGAAACTCTTTGATGAAACATTAAACGGTGTTTTATAAACTTGAGATACCTCCATTAAACCGGTTGATGTCCAGTAAATATAAACACTTGATAAACTACACATTAAATTATTGAATTTACATCCTTTTGGACTAACCCCGTTAATTAAATTCTGCTAAAAAACCTTTTAAAAAAAATCACACCACTAAAAACTAAAAAAAGTTATAAAAATATAAATATTATAAAAAATTCAGATGTTAAAATCCTAAAAGGGATGATCATATGAAAGTTTTCAAGAAAAAGGGTGAACTTACCAAGTTTCAGATCCTGGCAGAGATTGCCAAAGGCCAACCACATCTACGTCAAAAGGATATTGCCGACCAGTTGGGCATCACTGTTCAAGCGGTTTCAGAGAATTTAAAGAGTTTAGTGGATGAAGGATGGGTTGAAACAGGCAGTGGCCAGGCACGTTACAAGATCACCAAACGTGGGATTGAAAAGGTGAAAACTGGTGCTAATGATCTCCGTAAATATGCAGATCAGGTCATAGATACCATGAACACCTACAAATCTGTATGGCCAGCCATTGCCCGTGAAAACCTGAAGGAAGGGGAAGCAGTGTGGCTTAAAATGGATGAGGGAACTCTGTATGCAGGTAAAGAAAAGACTTCTGCCCATGCTGAAGTACTTCATGATGCTAAAAAGGGTGAAGATGTAGCTCTGGTCAGTTTAGGTGGGACAATCGAACTTGAACCAGGATTTGTAGTTATTATCAAACTCCCCACCATTAACCAGGGTGGTAGCCGTGTCTGTGATCTTGAAAATGTTCAGGAGATTCTGGCAAAATATGAAAATCGTATCCAGAGGGTAGGTATCATGGGAACTGTCTCCAGATCCATGGCAGATAAACTGGAAATCAAACCAGATTTTGAATTTGCCACCCCTCAAGCAGCAATTGCTGCTGCCAATCGTGGATTAAACGTTTTAATATTTGCAGTGGGTAAAATGACCCGGACCTTAACCAATAGAATGGATGCAGAAGGGATCAACTACATTATTGAAGATGTTTTAACCTAAAGGTAGATTTAATTTAAACATAACACAAAACGTTTAAATCTCCAAGTTTCTAAATTAAATCTTTAATTCCACATAAACCCTCAAAAAACATACTCAGATACAAAAAAACATCATATCACACGAAAACAATCATTAAGACAAAGAACATATCTGAATTAACAATTAGACTATTAAATCTCGTTTAAACCCATTAATTTCTTTTAAGCAGTTCTGCAAATCTTTATTTATCCCCAAATACGGTCTATTTTTCTTAAACAATTCTACAACCACAGTGGTCAACCCTGGCAACCATTGATCCTTCCACACTGGAATCAGGAGTATCAGATATTGCAAATGCTGTTTTTCCAAGCATGGCCATGGATGCGCCCAGGGTCTCATCTTTCAGGACATCAACAATCTCCATCACCTCCGGATCAATTAAACCTGTTTTCTGGGCAAATTCAAGGGATAAATCCATGAAATGTGTAACCTGGGGATTGATGAGTAATTTTTGAAGTAATTCTCGGGCTATACTACTCAATTTACTTGCCATAGCAGGATCAGTCAGTACAGATGCTGTTTCAATGGTTCCTAAACTTTTTGATATTACAAAGAGTCCTTCCTCATTATTAGTACGGTCATCACAACCATCAAGAAGTTTATCGGCCTTCCCCTGCCCGGGGGCACCAGGTTCAATTCTAATGGGGAACCCTCCAACCACTGATCCAATAACATCACCCAGACCTGTTTTAAGGTCTACTTCTGCATTATGGGCAACCGCTGCGGCCTGATTAAAGGTTAAAGGTAGTTTGAGGAGTTTTGAAAGTCCTATTGATGTGCCCAGTGCAAATCCGGCTGATGCTCCGAATCCAGATTCTATGGGGACGTTGATCTCATGATCAATAGTAATTTTAAGGTTATTCCATTCTATTCCATCAGAAAAATGATTTTTAAGCAAATCCATAGTTTTATAGGTTACTGAACTTTCCAGTGGAGAGTTGTGGTCATTGGTTTTTCCATTGGTTTTGATAATGAGTTCACCGTTTCCTTCACATACATCCACCTTGGTTAGAACTCCCTGGTCCAGAACCACTCCCGCTCCACGGGATCCCTTAATCAAAGGGTTAGGATGGTCAATGATCTCAAAAAAACCAGTTATGTGAGAGGGGGCAAAGACTAACGATTGCAATTTATCACCACATTTATTATATTCCCTGATAAATAAATAATAAAGGTAATTTAATTGACATTAATGATTATTGAATTAATAGGTAAATGGTAAAATTGAATTAAATGATATAATAGGTTAAATGGTAAAATTAACATTAAATAACAAGTAATGTAACAAAATCAGGAGACCCCTATATGGGAAAACGAATCGACTTACACACCCACAGCATATTCAGTGATGGTGAACTCTTACCTTCAGAAATAGCACGGCGAGCCTGTGTTCTAGGACATCAGGCAGTGGCAATCACAGACCACGTGGATGCTTCCAATCTGGACTGTGTTGGCCGCGTGATTAACGCAGTTCTAGATATTAGAGATAACTGGGACATTGAAATTGTTCCAGGAGCAGAAATAACCCATGCACCCTCTGAAATAATCCCAAAACTGGCCAAAAAAGCCAAGGAACTAGGTGCAGAGGTTATTGTTGTGCACGGTGAAACACTGGTGGAACCAGTGATTGAGGGAACCAACTGGAGTGCGGTTAACTGTGCTGATGTTGATGTATTAGCACACCCTGGACTTATAACTCATGAAGAAGCACGTATTGCTAAAGAAAATGACATAGCCCTGGAGATAAGTGCCAGACGAGGCCACAGCCTGGGTAATGGACACGTTGTTCAGGTAGCCCGGGAAGTAGGTGCCAATCTGGTGGTGGACACAGACACCCACGCACCAGGGGATCTGGTAAACTGTGAAATGGCTAAAAAAATAGCTTTAGGAGCAGGTCTGCCTGAAAATGAAATTAAAAAAGTCTTAAGAGATAATCCACTCCATATACTGGAGAAAAAAGGCATATTATAAATTAAAAATTTTTTTAAAGACTTTTAAAAAGGGAGTGCAATGGAATTAGTTTAACATGAAAAATAAAGAATTTATATGCTGAAAAGTCCATTGAAACTTCATAAAACATTATACTCAACTATGAGGTCTGCCCCCAGATTATAACTCTTTTTAAACTTCAAACGGAATGCCTCTTTCATGTAATCTACTCCATCCCCATCTACCAGAGTCTTAGCCCTATTTCCCCCTGCGATCATAGGCGCTATGCACACCCTTACTTCATTTACCAGACCTGCACTGAGCATTGAATAGTTCAAGGTGGACCCACCCTCAAGCATCAATGTTTTAATCCCTTTATTTCCCAGTTCATCCATTAAACAATTCAGATCAACCTGTTTATCCCCACAGATAATCACTTCTGACTTACCATCTTCTTCAAGAGCCTTTATTTTATCTGAAGGTGCTTCACTGGAAACAGCAATGATAGTGGGAGCTTCCTGGTTAAGTATCCTGTATTCTGGAGGTGTGCGGGCTTTACTGTCCACCACCACCCTTATCGGGTTATCATTGGAGTTTGCAGAGATTTTGTGGACTGTAAGACGTGGATCATCAACCATTACCGTGTTTATCCCCACCATTATGGCATCCATCTCTTTCCGGAGCTTGTGTACCCTTAAAAGGTCTTCTTGACCTGAAATTTCTGAACTACCTGTTCTGGTGGCGATTTTCCCATCCAGAGTCATGGCTGCATTGAGTATCACTTTCGGTTTTATGATAATCCCTCCATAGTTAGTTTCTTTAAAATTGGCCCAGTAATTCTAATTATAAGCCTAATAACTTGAATAATAGACCTATAGTTAGAATAATGAGTCCAACACCAGATTATAAATCATTAGCTCAATAATAGGCTCAATACTTGATAATAGGCCCAATGACTTGAATTATTAAGTTCAAACGGAAATAGCAAGTTCAATAACCAAATTCACTCCAATAACCCCTCATTCTCTAGGAAAACCCTAATTCTCTCGGAAAACCCTAATTCTCTGTGAAAAAATATGAAAAGGGGAACCTATTGATTGCCACCACCCATTATGTAAGATATACTCTGGAAAATCTGTTGTATTTGCTGTATAATAGAGCTGATTGTATTGAGAATATCCTGTATAGGGCCTAGAGTATTTTGAACGTCCTGTGCTGTGTCATTGGTTGCTTTACTTGCATTCTGAATTGCCTGATCTGCTGTGTTTTTCACGTCTCCCAGACTGGACTGGTCTACAGCCATAACTGGTTGGAACATTAAACAAAGTGCCATTAATAATAAAAAACTCGTGAGTAACTTCTTCACATTAACCACCCGCTTTACTTAAGGTTTATATATACTCATTTAAAGGTACATCCTAATTCAATGAGTTCACTATAACTAAACTATATTATGAAAACGTAGATATTAATGTATACCACGATGTTACTTTAAAAAGAAGGTTATCTTAAATTATACGTTAAAAATAGGCCTAAAACCATACAATAAGATGTACTAAAGGTAAGTGTAATCATGAGCGAAGATAGATACCAGAAAGGCATGGAAAATTTAAAAATAATGAACCCGGATTCTTACAAAGATTTAGAAAAAAGTTTAAATGATGTGGCTCCGGATATGGCTCGTTACATCGCTGAATTTCCATATGGAGATATTTATTCCAGACCAGGTTTGGATCTGAAGACCAGGGAACTAGTTACAGTTGCATCAATCACCACCCTGGGAAATGCCCAACCAGAACTTAAAAGCCATGTGCATGGTGCTTTAAATGTAGGATGCACTCCCACTGAAATAATTGAAGTCATAATCCAAATGGCAGTTTATGCAGGTTTTCCTGCTGCAATTAACGGCTTAAATGCAGCTAAAGAGGTTTTTGAGGAGCGAAATGAAAAGTTTGAAAAATAAATAATCCCTATTAAAATCTGAATATTTTCCGAGCATTAGCATCAGTTACACTGGCAACTTCATCCATAGGGATTGATTTAACCCTGGAAATGGTTTTAACAGTTTTTTCAACAAAAGCAGGTTCATTTCTCTGTCCTTTGAATGGTGAAAGATAGGGACTGTCAGTTTCTGTGAGTAACTGGGATAATGGTAGTTGGGCAGCCAGTTTTTGATGATGCTCTGAAAAACAGACAATGGTTGAAAGGGAAATGAAATATCCCTCTTCAATTATTTTATGGGCAGTGTGGATATCTCCACCGTAACAGTGAAATATTACCTGGGGAATGGAGGGATGTTTTTTAACCATTTCCAGTGCTTTTTCCTCGGCATCACGGGCATGTATCACCAGGGGTAACTGGTACTCCACTGACATTTCAAGGAAGGTTTCAAAGAGTTTTATCTGTTTATTTTTATCATCTTCACCACCGGGATCATTGAAGTCAAGGCCGGTTTCACCCAGACCTACCGCAACATCGATATTATCCTCAATTTCATCTAAAGCCTGTTTTATTACCGAAACATCAGACTTAGATGCATTGGATGGATGAAATCCAAGTGTAGGATACAAAAAATTTTCATATTCTCTGGCCAGTTTCAGGGTTCGTCTGTTGCCCCCCAGTGTGGCACCGGAGTTCACAATGGCGGTTAATTTCTCCTGTGCACGTCCTATAACTTCCTGCCTGTTTTTATTGTAAACTTTAAAATCAATGTGACAGTGACTGTCAATCATTCCAAAACACCTAAACCCCGTATCGCCTTTCCCTCTCCTGATAAGAACGTAAAGCCCTTAAAAAGTCAACTTTCCTGAGTTCTGGCCATAAACTATCGCAGAAATAGAGTTCAGAGTATGATGATTGCCATAACAGGAATCCACTGAGTCTTTCCTCACCACTGGTCCTGATAATCAGGTTAGGATCCTCCAGACCAGCAGTGTAGAGGTTACTGTTTACCAGTTCCTCATCAATATCATCGGTGGTTATTTTTCCTTCCTGAACTTCTTTAACTATCTTTTTTATGGCATCAACAATCTCCATACGTCCATCGTAACCTATGGCAATGTTCACCTGTCTTTTATTGTAGTGGGCAGTTGATTTTTCAGCGATACGGATCGCTTCCCTGACATCTTCAGGTAGAAGTTCCAGTTTACCCACTGCCTTTACCCGGACCTGGTTGTCGTGAATCTTTTTGTTACGGGCTATTCCCTCGAAATTTTCCTTGAAAAGTTGCATTAACCCCTCCACTTCCTTGGGTGGTCTTTTGAAGTTTTCAGTGGAGAAAGCATAGGCAGTTACGATTTCAATACCCAGATCAACACACCAGTCCAGAACCCGTTCTAAGGTATCAATCCCTTTCTTATGACCATCAATGGCATCAAGATTTCCCTGGATTTTAGAAAAACGACGATTTCCATCCATAATAATAGCTACATGTTTGGGCATGTTCTCTGGTCGGAGGTTACGGGAGATGTACCATTCATAAATCCTGTAAAGTGGTGTTAATGCTGACATTTTAGATTCCTTTAATTATTTTGATAAATTATGTGAGGATAGGTAGAATATTAAGTATGGAAATATTTCGTTTAAATGTGGAAATATTTGTGATTAAAATACTTACTTTATTCCATTTTAAATTAGGTGGATGTTCTGATTTTAATTAGTGATAAATTATAATTTGTTAAGTAAATCTATTATTTTGTTTTAACCAGTTTTTCTGCCAGTTTCAAAGCACACAGGTATCCTTCTTCACTCTGGGATCGGGAAGTGTCAATGAATATCTCATCAATACCAAGAGCCACTGCCCCATGGCTTTTAACAAAACCCAGTAAAACAAGGCTGCGAAAAATCAGATTCCCACAGATACCATCTGGTGCCAGTATCATGTTGGCTCCATCATCAACAGCATCTTCTATTAATGCAAAGTAATGTTTAACCTCATATTTATCCCTTGTGATCCGGGTTAACTCTTCACCTTCCATGATACTTTTATCAATCTGTGGACTTCTACCTATATCCTGTGGTCTTCCCCCAGAAATAACTGCTATTTTAGGATTTAAACCTAGCCGATACAGAAATTGAGCCCCATATTCAATAAGTTTCTTTTTCTGTTCCAGGGTGTCTCCCTCATCTATGCCCACCGGAGCCAGGAGCACATGGTGTCCTTTAAGTTCCAGTAAGGATGCACGGTAGACTTCAGGATACTTTTCCCTGAGCATTTTAAGTAGATGGGATGCACTAAGGGACCCCCTAATTGCAGCATCAACTTCTCCATTTAATAGTAAGTCCAGCAGTTCCTCTTCAGATTCGGTTAAAACAACTTCAAAGTCAACTTTACCTGCTGCCTGGATTATAGCCTGATTTTCACCCACACCAGCTGCGATTTTCATTGTTAATATTTTCGTGTGTACCTATTTATACTATTAATCTATTTTTCAATTTTAGCAGAATCATCAATGATTTTAGAAATTAATATAAGTCATAAAAATGATAGCAATTATTTAATAAAATTGTTTGTGAAGGATAATATTAAGTAACACCAAAAAAAATGAAGGTGCTTTAATGGTTTTAAAACCTGAAAGAAACCGTGAATCCGTCCAGTTCTCAGATAATTCCACAGGATATTTAGTTTGCTCTGAATGTAACGGTTATTATAAGTTACAAGAAAATGAAACTCCAGAAGACTTTGAGAAATGCGAATGTGGAAGTTTACTGACATATTATGAATCAATTCCATCCCCTGAAAGTAGTTTGATGTTCAGTTCAACCAATCTCGGTCAGGATTCTGTTAAATCTTTTAAACCTTCTGATGAAATAGATTCCAAACAGTTTAACCCATTAAAACAGGACCAAACCAACACCTTTAAAACGGGTGAGGTATCAGAAAACGAATTTATAATGAATCGTTTTTCAAAACAAAATCCAGTATCGGATGAAGTTTTAAACACTCTTCAACGAGATAAAGGAAGTTTATGGAACAATGTAGCTGAATTTAATTCCAAAAATAATGTGGAACATCGAAAAGTGGTCATGGATGATGTTATTGAAGTTAATCGTTTGATGATGATGGTTGATGAGAGAAGAGCTCTTGAAGAAAGTGACAACTCGTCTAAAATGAAATCAGTTTCCACTAGAATGGGTCCTATTGGCTTTTTAAGCGCAGCCATAGTGTTATTAATAACAGTTCTGGCCTTAACCCTGGCAGGGGAATTAGTTTAACAATTTTTTTTAATTAAAATGAATATTATTAACCAGAAAAATTATAAATCAGATAAAAAAAAGTCGTGTTTTACTTTTATTTTAAATTGAGTATGCCTCATAAAATTTTTGTCTTATAAATTAAAATAATATTTTATCTCCCACTAAATTTGTAATGTTTATAAGTAATGATAAATCCTCGTTTTTGAGTTCTTTTTATAGGTTCTTGTTCTTCCTATTTATTCTTACGCTCTTTTTTTAGTTTATTAGCAAACTCTTCAGCATTTTTAAGGTCTTGATCATTAGGTCTGCCCTTATTCATTCCACCAAACAGTCTAAGGAAACTATTGGTGTTGAATCCTTTACATTGAAATTCATCAACAATTATATATCCTTTTGATTCTAGTTTTTCCCTGAGTTTAGAGTGATCTTTGATTTTTTTGGATTCCCCACTGATTCCAGCAGTAGAAAAAATAAATGCTTTTTTATCATTCACTTCTGATAGTTCATCGGCAAGTTCAAGTAGAGATCCATCATGTTTGGCACTATAAATTCCCGATCCAAAACCTATTAAATCATATTTTAGAATTTCTTCCGGATTTATTTCATCTGGCCATTTTATTTCTGCATCAAGAATTTTAGAGAAGACTCCAGCTATTTTCTCTGTATTATAATGATGGTATGAATACAGAACAATTAATGATTTATTTTTCTCTTCCATTATTTCCCCTCATTTTAGGAATTAATCTTTTGCTTTAATAAGGTTTTGAGCAAATACTTCGGCATGTTTGAGATCCTGAGCATCAGGGTGACCCCTACTTATTCCCAATCCTATTTTCCCTAAAAATCCTCTACACTGAAATTCATTAACAATTATGTACCCCTTCGATTGTAGTTTTTCCCTAAGGGCGGAGTGAGATTTGATGGTTTTAGATTTTTCAACTCCTGCACTGGTTGAGAAAATAAATGCTTTCTTATCTGTGGTTTCAGGTAATTTATCTGCTAGTTCGAGTAGTGTTTTATGATGTATTCCACCGTAAATCCCAGATCCAAAACCGATAAGATCATATTCTTTAATCTCTTCAGGATTGACATCCTCCGGCCACTTTATTTCTGCACCTAAAACCGGTACAATCATTTCAGCAACCTTTTCAGTGTTATGGTGGTGGTATGAATACAATACCATGAGAGATCTCATAAGCAACACATCCCTTGTTTTTTCCCTTTATTTTCCATTATTTCACCTCACTTTTGAATAATCCCTTAAAATATAATTAACCCAATTCGTTAGCTTTTCCTTAACTTTTAAAGCAAACTCTTTCGCTTTCTGAAGCTTTAACCATATTCTCTATTTGCAAAAGTTTATCAACAAATTCTGCACATTTCTTGGTTTTGTCATCTTTCATAGCCACATTCATAACCGCATTTATCTTTAGAGTGCTGTTTTCAACCTCTTCTAGAAAAAGAACTTTGGGAGAACTATACTTAGTGTATAATACTGCTTTCATCCCATTAACCCCCGATTATTGTTATTCTTTGAAAATGCATGTTATGATCTTTATTCTTAAAAAATAATAAAGAAAAAAATTAATCTAGATTTATTCTAGATTTAATTTAATTGAGCCAATCTTAGGTGCCAGGTAGTTGTATAATATGGCAATTAATGCGGTTTCTATGAAGTAGATTATGAAGTTAGATATGAATTCTCCATAGTTACCCGACAGGATCCCAATAAGCCCTAACAACATGTAAACAAGGGCTACTGCCAGAGCTGTGGGTAGTACTGGTATGTGTTTAAGTTCGTGTAAGTTTCCAGTGATTTGGCCAAATTCTAACTGGATTTTAGCTACTCTGGTGACTATGTAATTGTATAATATTGCAAATAAAGCATTCCAAATGAATCCAAATACAAATACTATTATTGGAAGCCCAATTATTAAAACCAGGGACATTAATATTCCTGCTGTTCCAATTTCTGCACCGGTGGGCATGGTTGCTCCAGAAACATTTGTTATGTTAGCAGTTATGTTGGCTGCTGCTGGCATGGTACTGATTGCACCTATTAACGAGAATAGTGGGGAAATCACTGCTGCTAAGACCAATCCTACAACAAATGCCCAGATTGCTTCAATGGCAGAGAGTATCAGGGAAAATGAAATCACTGGAATATTTTCCACTTCATTACCCTCTAATTCTAATTTCACTCCACCTAATTTTGGTACCAATGCATTGTAAAGCATCACTGAGACAAAACTTACCACTATAGTACTTAAAAAGGCACCTATTGGAAGGAGAACAATTAAAGGTATTCCCAGCCCCGTGACCAGATTAAACTGCCCTAAATGATGAATTACTCCGGTAGCCTGCAAAAATGCAAGTACTATTAACATCAATATGGAACCAATCAATCCCAAAATTCCATATATTGACGCTGACATCTTGGTAAAAGGTGTCAGTTTAAAAGATTTAATTTCTCTCACATCTACCATATTATAACCTCCATTTTAAATTTTAAACCCAAAGGATGGTTTTACCTATGCACGATATAAGGAATCCTTTGAATTTTTTTTAAATCCTTAACCGTTACTTAAATCTTGTTTAAACACTTAAAAGTAATTTTTCCAAAATTTACTCAGCTTTTCCTCTTTTTTCCCTCCAAATTCATTCCGAGTTATAATAACCCTGAAAGTATCTTAAAAAAGAAAATTTGACTTAAAAAACCTTCAATTAAGAATTCACGTGAAATAAATAGATTTACTTGCGGAAAAAAATAAAATTTTACTTGGGGAAAATGTTAGATTTAAAAAAAAATGTATTAATCCCTCGTTATCATTAAAAGTAGTGCTAAAGCCGTGAATTCAAGTCCTAAAAATATTAATGGCAGTAAAGCATTAATAATGGTCTCTGGAAGGTTAAATATGAAATAAAATGAGAACAGTATGTTCTGAACCAGGAATAGGAGTGAAAATGAAACCAGGGTTGTGGTAAATTTGGATTTCACTTTACGGTATCTTTCCACGTACACGTAGAGCATTCCAATTAAAAGGATGATATTGGCTATGCTGGTTATTAAAGCAGACACTTTAACCAGTGCATACAAAGTAGGTACTATATTTGACAGTCCAAATAGATTAATTTCCATCAACATTTTTTATGCCTTCGTTACGTGATAATTTATTTACTTCTTATTTTATTTGTTCATCACTTTTCATAAATTCTTCCCAAATATCCAGAAAAGTACCATAATCTTTTTCCATTTCATCTGAGAGAAAATATAATGCACCGTATTTTTCTCCGGTGGATTCAACTATTTGGTTCTCCTGTAAAACATCCATATGATGCCTTATTGTCTTATAATCCAGTGAAAGCTTCTCAGCAAGCTTATTGGCATTGTATGGTCTTTGTTTTAGTTCAAGTATCATCCTGGCCCGGTTTTCTCCACCTTTGCTACCGGCAATTAACCACCATAAAAATACTTTCTTCATAAGAGGGTTGCTCCCAACGATAACTTCTCTAGAATTTTGGAATATTTTTAAGCCAATTCTTTACTACTAATATGAATACAGCATCTATAAGTTAAACTTTTTCATTTAAAGAGGTAATTGTTATTGACATTATTTATAGTAACTGCTCCTGAAATCTAGTGCTATTATTCTATTCATGCCTTCGTTATATCATGCTATCGACTACAATCTGCAAGAACTCTGTCATTTTCCCCCATACATAGATCAGTGAATGAATTTATGCATTAATGGATGTAATTTGTGTGATTAAAGCATTGACAACATTTTTTTCATCTATAACATCAGGAGGATAAAGAGAATAATTATCTTTCCCATGAAAAAATGGACCAACCACCATAAAAAATGTCAACACCAACTAATTTACAGCCAAAAAATATCTTGTTTTTATATGAGGTGATGATCATAATATTAAACATAATTATGAAAGGATATGTGTTACTGAGTGACATTGTTTCCCAAAAAAACCACCCAACTATCTAATTTCAAGAAAAACTTATGAATACAATTAATATAAGCTTATGAGCAAGGGACAACCTGAGAAATGTTCCAAACAATCTGAAAATCTCCCAGCAAACTGTTATCATCATTTAAATCTTTAAAAAGCATATTAGGAGGATGTATCCTAAACATGCCAACTTAACATATGTCTAAACTAAAAGGATGTGATGGTTTGGAAAGAAAAGGATTTATTAGCAGATTTAAAAGACTTTCAGCTCCCACCGGAAAACCTTTATGGGGCCATGCATTTAGAGCAGTAGGCTTAGCTATTTTAAGTGTTATTATAGCTTATTTTATTGGTTTAAGGCAAGGTATAGAAATTATTTTTATGGTAGTTTTATTTGCATCTGTTCTAATGGATCAAGCAATTCCATTCCAAAAGTCTGTTACTTTTTCAGTTATTGGATTTATTTTAATGTCTTTGGCATTTGTAAGTGCTTCAGTAGCACATATGTTTGGATTACCATTTTTCATAGTTTTGACTATAATATGGTCTTTTTTCCCATTTACACTCTATATATTTGGAAAGGCTGAGGGATTATTTGGGTATCTGATTTTTATTTCATATTATACCGCAACGGTACTTATAAAAAGTAGTACAAATATTTTTGATTTGATTATTTATGTTTTATTTGCTTATCTTGTAGCTTCCATACTTCTGGTGTGGAAATTTATGCAAAGAGATAATTATAAAAGGAAAATGGTTGCATCAGGGTTTGATCCTAACACATCTATAAACAAAATAGGTTCAGTAAGACGCATTCTAGCAGGAGTTCCTATTAATGAATCATATCATCACCTATTTGATTATGGATTGTATTTGACCGGACTCAGAAATTATGGGAGAACAGTTCAGTCAAGACTTACAGGTAAAGTAGCAGTTTTATTTGAGAACTTTCTTAATGAATCTAATTCTGTTAGTAGCGCTATAGCAGATCATATAGTAAATAAAAAAGGAGAAGTTAATCTTAAAAATTTTAAATCAAATTTAAATGAATTAAATTTGTATATGGATGAAAAAGGTGCTGAATCTGTTAAATTTTTAACAGATAATTTTATAAAGCTTTTTGAAGATTCAAATCGGATACTTTCAGGACCAATAAATCAAAATGAAGAGGAAACTGTTAAAATCACCCCTCTAAATAAGATGTCATTTAAACAGGTGATAAAATCTAGATTTAATCTGGATTCATTATACATACGTCATGCATTAAGATTTACAATTGCAATGGTGATAACCCTATCTTTTGTGTTCATCGACCATTCAAGAGATCCAGCTTGGATTGCTATGGGTGTTCTTATAGTACTCAAACCTGATGTTACCAGCACGTGGGATAACATGATTACGAGGGTTTCATTCAATCTCTTCGCAGTCATATTAGCTATAATTTTAGCATTTATTTTCCCACATTATATGCTACTGATATTTGCATTAGTGGCACTTTTTTTCTTCAGAGCATTTTTACCCAATTATATTGGTCTTTCGATCCTGGCAGTAAGTGTTTTTACAGTTTTTGTTTGGCCACAGGGTGAAGTGATTAATAATGCTGCTGCTAGGATAATAGACATCCTTATTGGTTCAATTGTGTCAATTATACTCGTTTACGGTGTACTGCCCAAAAGATTGATGATAAATTTGCCGGACCAGGTTTCTAATGTTTTGAAAGTAAATCAAGATTATTCCGAGCTTGTATTATCTGGAAACTATGATATTAAAACTGCAACTTCAAAACTTGAAACAGCATTATTAGAATACAATAACCTTGAATCATCATTAAAAAAGGTTCAAGATACATTTAAAGATGTTTCCAAGGATCTTGAAATTTATAAAGAAATATCCGGTGCATGTTACAATCTTACAGAGGATATTTCCGCAATTGTGGGTTATGAACATGATTCTAAACTGGATTTCTCTCCACTTATAGATTTAAGTTCTAAAATTCTGGATGTATTAGTAGTTGCAATTGAGAAAGATGAGATACCAGAAGAACTACCAGATATGCATATTTACAGTAAACTTTCTGATACTCTTCAAGAACAAAAAGAAATTAAACAATATTTTGAATGGATAGTCTCAGATATTTATCTCATACATTACTGTATCAAAAAAGCAGTAGAAACAGGAGCACTAACAAGATACAAAAATATAAATTAAATAAACAGGGGTCTGATTTGAGCGTGAAATTTTATTGGTAATCTGAGTTTAATTTCACGCACAAATAATTATTAGAACGTATTTAACAAAAGTACAATCGAATATTTCCATATGTTAAGTTCCCTATGTTAAGCTCCCTATGTTAATGGGTCTTAAAAATTGAAATGCCAATCACTAATAAAATATTTTATTGATAGGTAAAAAAAATGAACATCCCTTTGAATCCCGACTCAAAAGAACATACAAGGAATTTTGTTAAACAAAGTAATGGTTTATTACTTTTCGGCAGCTTTGATTCCTTTTTCCATTGCTTCCAGGGTTATCTGTATATCCTCAGGTGAATGGGCCTGTGATAGGAAACAGCACTCAAACTGGGATGGTGGAATGAAAACTCCGTTGGCAAGTAAGGTCTGGAAGTAGGTGTTGAATTTCTCGGTATCGGCAGTTTTAGCCTGGGCATAGTCCCATACCTCACTTTGAGTGAAGTAGATCTGGAACATTGATGATAGACCTGCCACCTGATAATTTAAGGATGCATCTTCCAGGATGTTTTCCAGTCCCCTGCGCATCTTCAGTCCGCTGGTTTCGGATTCCTGGTAGAATTTTTCATCCAGGTGTTTCATGGTTTCCAGGCCGGCAGTGATTGATATGGGGTTTCCGTTAAATGTTCCTGCCTGGTATACATCTCCTTGAGGTGCTATGCGTTCCATGAATTCCTTCTTACCGGCAAATGCACCCATTGGGAATCCTCCTCCCAAAATTTTCCCCATGGTCACCAGATCAGGGGTCACATCGAAGTATTCCTGGGCCCCGCCTTTGGCAATTCTAAAACCAGTGATAACCTCATCAAAGATGAGTATAATGCCGTTTTCAGCAGTTATTTCCCGTAAAAATTCCAGAAATTCTCTTTTAGGAGGTATGCAGCCAACGTTACCCATAACTGGTTCCAGGATAATAGCTGCCAGATCATCCTTCTCCTTTTTCACCAGGCTGGTAATGGCTTCTGCATCATTGAATGGTGCCAGTAATGTGTTTTTGGTTGTTTCTTCTGGGACTCCAGGGGAGTCAGGTAAACCAGCTGCTCCGGATCCTGATTTTACCAGGACATAGTCATGGGCACCATGGTAGGCTCCTTCAAATTTCAATATCTTATTTTTACCAGTAACTGCTCTGGCCAGGCGAATGGCACTCATGGTGGCCTCGGTACCGGAGTTAACAAAACGGACCATATCTGCACAGGGCACCCGTTTTACAACTTCCTTAGCCAGTTTGATCTCGTTCTCAGTGGGAACACCATAGGCAGAGCCATTTGATAATTGTTTGGAAACTGTTTCCATCACTGGAGGGTAGGCATGGCCCAGAACCAGCGGCCCATAGGCCAGGCAGTAGTCCAGGTAACTGTTCCCGTCCACATCAAATAATCGTGGGCCCTCTGCTTTAAGGGCAAAGAAGGGGTATGGTTTAATGGCCCTTACTGGGGAGTCAACTCCTCCGGGAAGATAATTTTTAGCATCTTTGAATAGGTCTTCAGATTTCATGTCAGCTTCTCCTGATTTGTTTATAGATCTCCTAAATGATTATCCTAAATAATTATAATTCTCAGGAAGGGTTATAAATCCCCAGATGATTATAATTCTCCTGAATAGTTTTAATGGTTGTTTACTTGCATTACCTTATAATATTGATTAAAGAATTCACCGCAGCCACTGCAACTGGAGTACCCCCTTTAGGGCCTTCTGTAACCAGATTAGGGATTGAAGTTTCATGGAGTGCTTTTTTAGACTCTGCTGCACCCACAAATCCAACCGGTACTCCCACCACTGCTTTGACATTCATTGATCCGGTTTCAACAAGTTCCATTACTTTCCACAGTGCGGTGGGTGCGTTTCCAATAACCACCACCCCCTCAAAACCATCACAAGCTGCTAACTCCATGGCGGCAGCTGCACGGGTGATTTCTTGATCCTTTGCAAGTTTTATGGCTCTTTCATCGTTGATATAGCAGTTAATGTTCCCCGAATACTTGTTTATTCCTGCTTTTACCATGCTGATATCGGTCAGGATGTCCTTTCCTTTGGAGATTGCTTCGAGACCTTTTTCAACAAAATCACCACTCATCTTAGTTATATCCGCATATTCAGGATCCGCGGTGGAGTGCACGATCCGCTCCACAATGGATCTCTCCTCCGGTGTCAAATTTTTGGTCTTTTCATCAATAAGGGACCTTACAATCTCCCTACTTTTAGCAGCAATCTCATAACCCTGTTTTGTAGATGCACCCATGAAAGTTGTTTTCATTTTATCTTTCCGTACTTCTTATTCCTTATTTTTTCCAGTTTAATTGATACAAAAGGGTAAACCGAAAAGATCCTATTAATCCTTTACATTATGTTTTCCGGTTCTATTATTTTAATAGATCTACGTTTGTCTATTGATAGATTTTACTGGGATGGATTTTTTACTGGGCAAATTATTTTTTAATTAACCACAAAAATTTATACCATTAACTTGTGGTAAAACCTTCCCCATGAAAAATTAGTCCACATAATATCCTTAAATTATCTTCCAGATTTAAAATTTATATAAATTATCATACAAAAATAATAAGTAAGTATTTCTTGTGAGGAGGGGAACATATGAAAAAGCAGGCAAACGAAGTTAAGGGACAGGTACTTCAAACCATTGCAACATTAATCACCACTGCGTTTGGATTGATTGCTGCACTGGCATGGAATGAAGCAATAAAAGCGATCATATTACAGTTTCTTCCAAAAGGAAGCGATTTATGGGGGTTATTAATATATGCAGTGGTGATCACCATCATAGCTGTGGTAGCAACCATAATAATCGGCAGGGCCATAGCTCAACCAGAAGAGGTCCAACTGGTTAAAATCGTGGATGAATAACATTAAAAACAAGGAAAAAATACCAATAAAACAATGGAAAATGGAGATCTAATCGTTATATCCTATTTTCCAATTTTTTGTTTTCCAGATCAGTCTATATTATTTCAGATTAAATGAATTTTTTTAAAATGAATTTTTTAGATTCAATGTATTTCCAAAAAAGATAGAGTTTAAAATAATATCCAATTAAAGTATTCCCAGTTAAAATAATTCTTTTCTAAGTTATTCCACTTTAATTACAGTGGTTTTGGCAAGTATGTCCAGATATCTTTGCCGTGTTCCTTCTTTACTCACAACCACTCCAATTAAAAGATCAATTACCAGTGGGACCCACAGGAATTTGGAGATGTTTCGCAGGAATGCCTTTTTGCAGTTCATATTTCCATCAGCAGCCTGGACTTTAAGTTTCAGTAAGCCCTTGCCCAGGGTTGAAGACCATTTGCCCTCCATTACTGTGAAGTATAGAACTATCAACACACCCAACAGTACAAGCCAATAATTTAAAACTGAATATAGATTATTCCATGCCAGTACTGGATAAACTATGGCAGTTAAAACCCACATTAAAAGAGTGATGAAAATCACGTCAACAATTAACGCCACCAGCCGCCTACCCCAAAATTCCTGCATCATAATCACCTGTTATTTTCCATGGATGTGAATGAGTATTTAGTTATTGCTATAAGATTATTAGGTTATTGGTATAATAACCTTACTCCGTCAGAACATCTCCTTAGTGGAATTACCCGGTACTATCAACATAGGGTTAACATACTCTGGGAACTGGATCTGCTATGGGTGCTTCCAGTATCCTTTTACCACCCAGTGATGTTTCCAGGATCACGTGTTTATCAGTGGTTACCTCACCAATTATCTGTGCTTCTCCACCGTACTTGTTTTTACGAATAGCTTCCAGTATCTCATCGGCTTTTTCAGGAGCTACTCCCATAACAACTTTACCTTCATTGGCAACTTCATACGGGTCAATTCCCAGCATCTCTGATGCGGCGTGAACTTCCCTTTTAACTGGTATCTTCTCATCATCCAGGAACATTCCCACACCGGACTTGGAGGCCAGTTCATTAAGGGCGTTGGCTATTCCACCACGGGTTGGGTCTTTCATGGCATGCACTCCACCAATATCGAGTGCTGCTTCTACCATACCCCAAACCGGAGCCACATCGGATTTCAGGTCTGTTTCAAAGCCAAAACCTTCACGGTAGCTCATTAAGGATATTCCATGGTCCCCCACACTTCCAGTGAGGATGATTTTATCCCCTACCTCAAGTCCTGAATCACGGGTTATGGCACCTTTAGGAGCAATACCAATCCCGGTGGTGGAAATAATCATTTTATCTAACTTGTCATTCTCCATTACCTTGGTATCCCCTGTTACAATAGCCACACCTGTTTCCTGACATACTTCATCCATGGATTTGATTATGCGTTCCAGTTCGTCCACATCAAAACCTTCACTGATGACCATGGCATTGGCTATGGCCAGGGGGCGGGCACCCATTACTGAGACATCGTTTACAGTGCCTGCCATTGAAATTCTACCAATATCTCCCCCCGGGAAGAATAATGGGTCAATGGTATGGCTGTCTGTGCTGATTACAATTTCATTTTCACCCAGAGGGATGGTGGCTCCATCATCCAGGTCTGCCAGGCCCACTCCACCATTTACTGTCTTGTTCTTTATGTTATCCAGTATTATATCTGAGATGAGGCCCTGCATTATTTCTCCGCCAGCCCCATGTGACATTCCGATTTTCATTGATTCACCAGTTTTATTTGGTTTAAACTAAATATTCAATATTTTAAAGCCTTTTTTGGCTTTTACACCATTCTATAAGCCAGTAGCGAGAATAGAATTTGAAATATATTCTTGATGGTACTTGGGATGTTAGTCTATTTAAATATTCCTTATATCTAAATTATTGAATAGAATCCATGAATAAGCCCGAAATAGAAAAAAAGACTGAAATAGAAGGATATTAAGAGGTTGAGCATATTACCATTTAATAACCTGAATAAACATAATAATAAAAAGGTAGTTTTATGTAGTTTATACAAAACTGCATAAAAAAGATTAAAACTGCATAAAAAAGATGTTGAATTTTGGAATTTAAATTAAACTACTTTATTGTTAACTATTTAAAAATAGGTTAACAGAATAATTAAGATGAAAATATATGGTAATTTTTTGGTTTTAAAGATATTCAAACCTTGGAAGTGACCCAAATGGAAAGTAATCTGTTTAAAGGGCGTTTAGTAGGAGTTGATGGGAAACCACTGTCACATCACAATCTGATTATAGAGCGGATTGATTCCAATCCTTTGGTGATGAATCAAAAAATTGCAGAAACCGTAACCAATTCTGATGGTAACTTCCACGTTTCATCACTGAAATTAGCAGAAAAACAAAAAAATCAAAACTCCCCTGTGAAAATAAAGTTGGAAGTTGGATTTAAAGATGAAAAATTGTATGAAACTATTTTAACCGTTAATTTAAAAGGTAAAACAATAGATTTGGGACTTGTGAAGGTTAAGGGTCCCAACAGAGGAGTTAAGGGAAAGGTTTTAGATGAAAATGGTGACCCGCTGGAGGGTTTGGTGGTTTCAGTGGAAGGTGCTGGAAAGACCGAGTACTCCCTAAAGCGTAGTCCTGCTGTGGAAATTATTGATAAGATTTCCCCAGTAGCAATTAAAAATTATCATGTTTTAAATGAGTCTAAAACTGATGAAAATGGTTTTTATGAGGTTTTATATCCCCCAAGTAGTTATCAAAATATTTTAGATGATAAACCTACTATTCAGGTGGTGATCAAAGATGTTCTGGGGGCATCTGAACTTTTCAAAACAGAACAATACATCGCGGTATCTGAAACCATGAAGAATATTGGAGACATAATAATCCCCAGAAATTGGGCAACTGGATGGTACGTAACCCTGGGAAATTCTGAAAAGTCAAGATTTACAGAGAATAACCAGGTAGAGGTTCTGGTTGATAATCAGAGCGAACTTGAAAGTTTGGTCCAGTCCATTAACAGTGCACATTCATATGTTTATCTCACACAGTTCGAATTTGAGCCAGATTTCACCGCCACCTTCACCTCTGAAACTGATGGTACCTTCCATACCCAGGATATTCTAACCCAAACCCTTTTAAATGCCAGTTCAAGGGGAATCCAGGTGAAAATAATCTTAAATGAAAACCTGGCGGTGCCGGATAGTTACAAAGAGATAAAAGATTTCTTCAAAGAGAGTTCTGTTGAAATCCGTCAGTTCAAATCTCATGGTCTGCATGTGATGCATGCTAAAACTCTGATTGTTGATGATAAAGAAGCTTATATTATTGGATCTCCCTTTAAAAAAGATTACTGGGACTCATCGAGGCATTTAATTAACGACCCCCGACGTGAGCCTAGTGGTGTGAGACCGGTTCATGATGTGTCGATTAAATTAAAAGGAGGGGCAGTTTATCATGTGCAAGAATTTTTCACCCAGATGTGGAATTACATTTCCAGGGAAGATTACAATGGACATGGAAGAATGGATCAACATCTGAAAACACGGGGTTCAGGAAAAACGCCGGTTCAGGTGGCCAGATCAGTAACCCCAGAAACATTAACTGACAAAGGGGAACTGGGAATATTTGAAGGCTATCGAAAAGCCCTGGCCAATGCTAAGGATTATATATACCTTGAAAACCAGTTTTTTACCAATAAAACTATTGTTAAAGCTTTGAAAAATACATTAAAGAATAATGATGACATTCAAGTGATAGTATTGATGAATGAAAACCCGGATAACCCCGGATACAAAAAATGGCAGAACCAGTGCATTGAAAAAATGGGAATAAAAACCTATGAAGATATTCTGGAACATCCTCAGATCGGTTTTTTTACACTGTGGTCTACAAGATGGGAAAAACAAAGGTTCCAAATACAACCGGTTTATGTACACGCCAAAGTGGGTGTTGTGGATGATTTATGGGCCACTGTGGGCACTGCCAACCTTGATGGTTCATCCCTCACTTATGTTAATGAACTTGAAGGTTTTTTTGACACCAAATTCCATAGAAATATGGAAATCAACGTTATACTGCCAGGATTGGATAGCGATTCAAGTAATTATATTGGAAAACTGCGAAATTCCCTATGGATTGAACACTTGGGAATTAAGGGAAGTTCCTCCCTTGAAAAGCCCAGAGAAGGTTGGCTGAAAATTTGGCAGGAAGTTGCCGAACAAAATTTAAAATCATTAAATCTACCAAAACCATTTATCACTGGACATGTACTGCCATACAGTCCTGAAAACTCAGTTGAGGACCAGCTTAAGGATTTAAAAATAGAAATTCGTGACTGGGATGTTTTGGATTAGATATTCAAAGAACTAAAAAATGTATTTCTCTAGATATACTGTTATAAAGTGGGATAAACATAATAACTAGTGAAATTAGTTGAATTAAGTAGTAATAAGTTGGAGATACCAAGATTGAATTAGAAAATAAAAGACAATCACATTTGGAAAAAAAATATTTATAGATAAGTTTAGATTTTCCATGGATTATTTCCAATTAGAGAGTTTCTTAGATATTTTCAGATAAAAAGGGGAGGATTGATTAATATGGGGGAATTAAAGGGCAAAATTAAGGAAAAAGAAGGAGAATTAAAGGGTAAGCTTAAAAAAGTAAAGGAAGAATTATCCAATGATTAAAAATAATATCAATCCAAAAAAAAATGTAATGTAAGAGTTCTCACATGAAATAATTTGTATAAATCCTTTTAAATTCTTTCTTTATATTCCAATTCTTTAAATTTGATGTTGAACTTGGTCCCCTTATCCCGGGACAATTCAACGGTGCCTTCCAGTTGATTCACCAGACTGTTTACCAGTTGCAATCCCAGTGTATCAGTCTCATCAAAGTTGATGTTTTCAGGCATTCCCACACCATTATCACTGATTATCAGATCATAAAAACCATCACTCTCCGAATGGAGTTCTATTTTAAACTCACCTTTCTCCTGATGGGGAAAAGCATATTTCAGGGTGTTAGTCACCAGTTCACTTACAATAAGACCACAGGGAATGGCTGTTTCCAATCCCATCATCACTTCCTCCAGTAAAATGATGGTTTTAACCCGGTTTGAATCCACACCGTAGGAATAGAAAAGATCAGAAACCAGGCTACGTATGTAGTCTGCAAAGTTAATTTCCGAGAAATTACGTGATTTATAGAGTTTTTCATGGATCATGGCCATGGATTTAACTCTGTTCTGGCTTTCTTTCAGGACGTCTACTGCCTCTTCATCGTTAACGTACTGTTTTTGGAGGTTGAGTAAACTGGAAATGATCTGCATGTTATTTTTAACCCGGTGATGTATCTCCCTTATCAAGACTTCTTTTTCATTAAGGGAAGATTTGAGTGCGTTTTCAAACTCTTTTCGTTCGGTAATGTCCCGGGCCACCATTACAATGTAGAAAACATCACTGAACTTCACCAGACTAATGCTCATTTCTACATTGATCTGGGAGTTATCACTTCTTTTTAAAACTGTTTCAATGGTTTTACGGTTTTTGAGATGCTTCCCATCGAACAAACTGAAAATAATTGTTCTCATTTCATCCAGTTTATCCGGATCAATTATATCTTCCACTTTCATTTCAAGCATTTTTTCAGTAGAATATCCCAGTTGCTGGCTGGCAAATTTATTCACATCAGCAAAATGCCCAGATGGAACTTCTGAAAGGAAAATTGATTCATTGGTTTCATCCAACAGTGCCCTGAATCTTTCCAGTTCAGAGAGTCTCTGCTGCAGTTGAGGATAGTAACTTTTCCGGATGGATTGCTCCCCTAATCCTATTATTTTCTCACGGACAGAATCCCAATTATCCTCTAGATCAGAGTGCATTTTTAAATATCTCCTCTACATCTTTCTGGGTTGGTCTCCGGGGATTAGTTATAATACACGCATCATTCATTGCTTTACCCGCAAGTTCAGGAATATCACTGGTAGCAACCCCAACATCTTTAAGAGAGTAATTTATCCCCGCTTCAAGCTTTAAATCCCTTATCCCATTTATTAGAGTTGTTTTAATTTCTGTATCATTCATTCCGTCAATTTCCAGTCCCAATGCTCTGGCAATTTCTTTGTATTTTTCACTTTCTGCTTCAAAGTTAAATTTAACCACCTGATCCAGGAGCAGTGCATTGCATTCCCCATGAGGTAAATCCAGGAAACCTCCCAGACTATGTGCCATTGCATGTACCAATCCTAAACTTGAATTGGAAAAGGCTAATCCAGCATTTAAAGAGCTTAACATCATTTTAGCTCTCAGTTCAATGTTATCCAGATCATTGCTGACTGGAATCAGGTTCGAGGCAACCAGTTTGATGGCTTCCAGTGCATGCAGATCAGTAATGGGAGAACTGGCATTGGATACAAATGCCTCCACTGCATGACTTAAAACATCAAAACCAGTGACAATAGTTAAAGATTTGTCCATGGTGAGTGTTGTTTCCGGATCGATTAATGCCACGTCCGGTACCACTGCTTTACTGACTATGGCCATTTTCAGTTTTCGTCTTGAATCAGTTATAATTGCAAATTGCGAAACATCAGCTGCACTTCCTGCGGTTGTGGGGATGCAGATCAGTGGTGGTGATGGAATTGGAACTTTATCCACACCTTCAAATTCATATATCTCTTTTTTATTCGAACTAACAATTCCTATGGCCTTGGCACAGTCCATTGCACTGCCACCACCCACTGCCACAATGAAGTTACAATTTTCAGTCAAGTAAAAATTAGCTCCTTCCATAACCTGGAGTGCGGTGGGGTTTGATTTAATATCAGAATAAATCACGTAATTAATTTGTTCCTCTTCCAGTACATTAAAAACAGGACGAAGCAATCCTGAAGCCAGTATATGAGGATCAGTGACAATCAATATTTTTCGGGCCCCGAAATTCTTGGCATATCTTCCCACCAGTAATCGTGCACCCGAACCAAAGATAAATTCAGGAGCTACAAATTTCCGTAATTCCAATACATTGCCCATGGTATTCCCGCCCAAAATCAAGAATTCATTCACAAACTAAATTCATTTCATTCCAAACTAAATTCCCAATAAATTCTGTTCAATTGTCTTACACTTTGAACCAGAGAGTTTATAATAATAGTTTTATAGATTCCCACCAAATTTATAGATTCCTATAAATTAATATTCTGCAAATAATTATAAATTCCACTAGTCACGGATTTCTTCTTATATTCTTTAAATCATATCCTGAGGATATTTTGGAGGATAGGATTGTGGAAAATAAGTTGATCAGGTGTGGGAGAATAAGTTAGTCTGGTGTGGGAGAATAAGTTAGTCTGGTGTGGGAGAATAAGTTAGTCTGGTGTGGGAGAATAAGTTAGTCTGGTGTGGGAGAATAAGTTAGTCTGGGGGAATTAATTCTAATTATTCATAAATGTTATTACCAATTACTAGATATTTAATGAATATTATTTAACGAATAATTATTAACAATGATAAATTATGGGATTAGTAGGGAAAGGTTAATATATCATCTTTGGCAAAATCATTACATCTGGAGATGAAGACTTTGTTTGAGACTTTTTTACGCTCCAATAGGAATACATTTTAATATGATATTTCCGTAACTTATTTATAAAACAGATAGAAGTTAAGCTAATAGAGGTGAATTTAAATGGCAATTTGGCAAGGAACATCCGTGAGAAAAGCCACTGGCGCACGGGCTAAAACTAATCGTAACAAAAGAAAAATGGAATTTGGTAGGGAACCTGCAGAAACCAAAATCGGAGAAAAGAAAATCAAAACCATCAGAACTAAAGGTGGTAACGAGAAAATACGACTCACCAACGAGGAGAAGATCAACGTGGTTGATCCTAAAACCAAGAAGGTGCAGTTAGCCGATATTACCAGTGTGGTGGAAAACCATGCCAACACTCACTTTGTAAGAAGGAATATCATCACCAAAGGTGCTGTTGTTGAAACCAGCGCAGGTAAGGTTAAAGTAACCTCCCGCCCAGGACAAGATGGTATTATCAACGGTATCCTCGTTGAAGAATAGGTTTAATCCTATTTTTAATACCTTTTTTTAAATTAAAATTATCTAAAATTACGTATCCTAAAATTAATTATCCAATAATATTTATCTAGATCTATATCTCTAGATATGCAAAATACTCATAAATCATTACTTATACTCATTAAAATTATTAATAAATCCTCTAAAAAAGCTTTTTAATTAAGAGGGAACTTGAATTTTTATACTGGGTGTGACCATTGCACGAATCTATAAAAAAAAATGTGGACCAGTTTCTACTTTCAGTTAACCATGAATTACCTCATGGAATGGAACTAGAATTCGAAGGATTCTACGAAAGGGGTTTTTTTGTCACCAAAAAAAGGTATGCCCTGATACAGGATGACAAAATTGTGGTTAAGGGTTTGGAGTTAGTTAGACGGGATTGGGCACCTGTTGCTAAAAAAACCCAGGAAAAGGTGATGATGGCCATTTTAAAGGATGCATCTCCTGACAAAGCTGCTAAAATTATTAAAGAAATAGTTGAAGAGATTAAAAATGGTAAAACACCCCTTGAAGATCTGGTAATCCACACTCAACTTACCAAAAACCCAGATAAATACAAACAAATGGCACCACATGTTCTTGCTGCTAAAAAAGCCATTGCAAGAGGCCGGAAAGTAGGGCGTGGATCCATTATACGATACATAGTGGTTAAAGGAAAGGGCCCCATAAGTCAGCGCGCAGAACCATTAGAAGATGTGGATGTGGCCAATTATGACCCCAACTATTACATTGAAAATCAAGTCCTACCCGCAGTTTCCAGAATAATTGACTCATTGGGTTATTCCCATGAAGAAATTGTTCACCAGGAAAAACAGACCAGTTTAGATGCCTTTTTTAATTAATCACCTTTTTTTAATTAATTAAAAATTTATTAACTCAGAATTTTATTAATATTAAATTTATTAATTTTATTTACATTCCAAGATCATGGATCATTGTTATATGTGTTTATGGACTTATCATGAATTAATTGAATTTAAAAAAAATGATATGTATAAAAAAAGGGTGGGTAAATGATCAAGGCTGTTTTTTTTGATATAGATGATACACTATATGATACATCTGGTTTTGCCAAAAGAGCCCGCAAAGCTGCTTTGCAAGCCATGATAGATGCAGGTTTACCTCTGTCACAACAGGAAGCCTATCTTCTTTTGAGGAAGATCATCAAAGAGAAGGGATCTAACTATGATAAACACTTCAACATTTTAACCAAACGAGTTATGGGAGAAGAAAAACCTCTGCTCATTGCTCTGGGTATGATCACCTACCATAACGTTAAATTCGCTCTTTTGAGACTTTTCCCTGACACCATGTCCACCTTAATATACCTTAAAAAAAGTAACTATCAGTTGGGAGTTATTTCCAATGGTTTAACCATTAAACAATGGGAGAAACTCATTCGACTGGGTCTTTATCACTTTTTCGATGAAGTGGTAACCTCCCAGGAGGCAGGATCTGAAAAACCAGACCATGAAATATTCCAGCTTGCTCTGGATCGTATGGGATGCCAGGCAGAAGAATCAGTTATGGTTGGAAATAAATTCAGTGAAGATATATTAGGAGCAACCCAGGCAGGTATGTCTGCAATACTGGTCAACTCTAAACTAACTGAAGCTGAAAAAGAACTTATTGAAAAAGAAGGTTTAAAGGTCACAGTGGTCCCTGACATCAACCATGTGAAAAATATCCTTTAATTTGGGAATTAAAATATGCTCTAACTGGGAATTAAATTTAATTGTACTAATAATAACGGGTTGTACCTCGGTTGTACCGAATAATAACCTGAAAATAAATATGTTGATACTGATAATAATCCCATAAAATATGTATACACGCATAAAAAGAGGGATATGTGCATAAAAAGAGGGATATGTGCATAAAAACCACATACACACATGATAATAATCTAAGAATTTAATAATAATCTTAAAACCCGAATAAAGCTTTTCGGTGGTTTACAATGAATTACTATCACGATGAAAAAATGCAAAAAATTTTCCAAGCATTGAAACAACCCAAAAATCTGGATGATCTGCAACTTTCAGATAGTTTAGTTAAGGGATTAATACTCAAAATCATTAGCAGCTATGGGACAGTGAAAACCAGTACAATCAATGAATTAACCGGTATTCACTGGGACATTCTGGAAGAATCATTAAGTCAGATGGAAAAAAGTGGTTTTTGCGCCCCGGTTAGTGGAGGGTTCCTTTTTTCCAGTGTTGAATATACCATAACTCGGAAGGGACGTGAAAAAGTTCGTGGTATTGCCGAAGAAAATCCCTATATTGGTATTGCTCCTGTTCCCTATGAAGAGTACTTCCAGATCATGAAGATCCAGATGCATCATCGTTATCCCCTTGAAATACCTCCAGAAGTAGTGCAGGAAACCTTCCATCAAGTTGTAGGTGTGGATTATGCTAAAGAGGCCCTGATTGAATCTTCCATAATCGGTAAGGGAATTTTTGTTTATGGTCCTCCTGGAACTGGTAAAACATTCATCATCAGTACCATGCCCAATCTTTTACCCCCACTGGTAATTCCCAAATACATTGAGTTCGGTGGGAAAATCATACAACTTTACGACCCTGATTTTCATAAAATGTGCGAAGAACAACCCAATGATCCCCGTTGGGTGAAGATTTACGCCCCATTTGTTCTAACCGGCGCGGAACTTAACTTAAACAAGCTGGAAACTAATTATGATCCTAACAAGGGGGTTTATGAAACATCTCCACTGATTAAGGCCAATGGGGGTATCCTGTTAATTGATGATCTGGGAAGACAGCGTGATGATCATGAACTCATCCTCAACCGTCTAATTGTACCCATGGAAAACAAGAAAGACGTGGTTTACGTGCGCGGTATTCCAGTTATCCTGCACACCCATTTCATTCCTGCATTCTCCACCAACCTGGATATCAGTATAATGGATGAAGCTCACCTTCGACGTGCCCCCCTCCATATTTTCCTTCAAAATCCAAAAATTGAAGAGGTTACCGAGGTTTTCCGCAGAAACCTGGAGGATCTCAAGGAAAGTTTCCAGCCTGAAGTCCTGACCAGATTCATGAAAGTGTACCAGTCCAAAAAAGAGGGTGGTGAAGGCTTACAACCCAGTTTCGCCCATGCCCGTGATGTAGCCCAGATCTGTCAGTCCGTGCGCATTAACAAGAAAAAGGATATTATAGATACTGAAGTCCTGGAAGCAGCTCTGGATAAGCACGTTTTAGTGGTTCTACAGAGGATGAACATTGATATAGCACAGATTTCTCATAAAACACGTTCCTTCCGGTTGAAGACTGATGATCTGGAAAGAACTTATGATGAATTATCCAACTACGGTGCCAGTTTAGTGTGCTATGAGAATAACTCCATAATCACTGATGTAGATGAAAGTACCAGTCCAGTAGAATTAGCAAATTACTTGTGTGGTAAAAATATCAAAGTTGAAAGTATTGATTTAATCGCTGAATCAGAGAAAGAACTGAGGAGAACTCTTTTAAACTGGTGATCACCCCTGGTGATAACCACAACTTATTTAAATGTGGACCTCCTACACAAGATAAAACATATAAAAAGGGAACTTAAATAAGGAATTTTTCAAATTACCATACCATTTCAAAACATTTCCAATCATTTAATAAACATTCAGATTATTAAAAACTTAACTATTCAAATTATTAGAACTGCATAACTATTCAAATTATTAAATAATAATAAAAAAACGTTTTAGGGAGAATTTTATTTGAAGAAATATATTATTATTGGAATTGCTATTCTGGTCATTGTCGCACTGGTTATTACCGTGACAGCAGGAGGCACTTCCACTACCGAAACCAAACATTACCAGAATGGGGAAATTTCTTTTAATTACCCTGCCAGTTGGCAGCAAGTTCAAACACAAGGAGCTCAAATAGCTGCTTTTAAAGACCCGGAAACTGGTATGAATATAACTGTCAGCCGCCAGGTTATACCCGCTGGATACAATGCATCAAAGGATTTTGTTCCAGATGTAGTTAAAGAGTCTGAAAGTAACCTTAAACTCACATCCAGTAATAAAATCGATCTAAATGGAACTTCAGGGTATGATAACACTTACACTGTCCAGAAAAATGGTTCTACCACCCAACAGAGAGAATTATGGGTAAACACCAATGGAGCTCTTTACAGTGTCATACTCAGTTATCCTGATGAAGGATTCAAAGTGGAATCTTTACTGAACGGTTTCAAAGGATCTGCAAGTAGTACTGCATTTAATACCATTAAAAACAGTTTGAAGATCAATTCCACCAAACTGACTGATACATATGCCTTTGGAACTGTGACCATACCTAGACTGGGAGTAACCTGGAATATACGCACCGACACTTTAAACGTGATGGGTGCAGTTTATCATTACTCTGCACCAGGTGATACTCTATCAAAAAGCTTCTATCCGGGCCAATTAGGTTCAATGGGATTACTCGGACACCACACCAGGTATTCGGCGCCATTCAATCATATTGAAAACATGCAGGTGGGAGATAAAGTCTACATCAACGACTATTTGACCCAGAAAAAATACACCTACCAGGTGGTTTCCAACAATGACATAAGGTACGATTACACCACCAACGTCATCACATTCCCTGCAGGTAAAAAAGAATTGGTACTGGGAACCTGCTGGCCACCAGGTTATACATCAGCAGAAAGGTACGTTCACTGTAATTTAACTGCAGTAGACCCATTGTAACCTGTTAAAAAAAGAGATCTGAATAGAATCTTTTTTTAATCCTTTTTTTATTTTTCAAAAAATCAGGCACAATTTTTAATGGACAATCAACCACTCCTTAAAACAAGATAGATTTGATGAAATGAAATATAATAACCTATTTATATTTCATTAGTCCTAAATACATTATAGAATCCCAATTAGTTTATAAATTTAAGATACAAATCAGATCAAGGTTATGAATATGAAAAAGACATTCATTATTTTAATTCTGGCAATACCCTTAATTTTATTTATTGCTTTATTTCCCATATTTTCAGTAGAAAATAACAGTTCAAATGGTGGGAATGTTACCGGAAACCAAACAGTAACAACCAACGCATCTTCACCAGAGAAAGTGGCATTTATAATACCACACCCAGATGATGAGACCATTGGTGCCGGAGGAACCGTCCAGAGAATTATGGAGAATGGATCTACAGTTCACTTCGAGCTCATGACCTCTGGTGATGCCATAACATCCAAACTACTTAGTGTAACTAACTACTACAATGTAGCAATCCCTGCAAATGCTACTGCAGAGGATAAAAAGAAATTAATAAGAGAAGATTCTTTCAAGCAGGTCATGGCCATTTGGGGCTGTACTAATTATAATATACAGAGCTATGAGGATGGTGGATTGAATGCGAATGCAGTATTTACCACCATGGAAAATTTGTATCTTAAAGAGGGATACACAGTCTTTTACACCACCACTGGAGATGGAAATGGTGACCACTTGGCCTGTCAGCAGGGAATGGCAATGATGAAAGATAAATATCCTAACCTGAAGTACAGACAGTTCCCCATCTATTATTACCATGCTACCAGGGCAGCTACCAGTGCATTAACCAAAAACTACACCGATGTAAACGTTAATAAGTACGCGGCCAAGAAGAAAAGCGCCTTCCAGGTTTATTACAACATACACACCATCCTTAACACATTCTATCCATACAGTGATGGTTTATACAGTATCGGCCCGGAAAGGATTTATTACATAAATTAGATTACATCTGAGTAATTTAAGTTAAATTAAGCAATTTAAGAAATTATCTATTGATTTAACTTTAATTCACTCAATTTAAATTAAATATTGAAAAGTTTCACCAAAAATTGTTAATAGATTATAAAAGATAAAGAAATTATAGAAGGATAGGACTAAATAAAAAATTAAAAAAATAACATAGTTTAGAATAACATAATTTCAGCAAATAATACTTACCAGCTTATACATAAAATCAGATGGAGATTGGATAATATGGCAGATGCAATTATATTCGGATCATTACTTTACTCCCACATACTTCCACCTATAATGGCATTTATAGGGATAATCCTGCTTTGCTCCGGAGTCATGGACAACAAAAGAAATTACACCCTTGCAGGGATTGCAATATTCTTTGGTGCAGGTTTACTACCCTTCCTTATATTGCCCCTGGTTATAGGATCATAAACTTTTTAAAATACTTTTTTTCCTTTAAAATACTTTTTTTCCATAAAAAACCTAAAAAAATCAAATTTTCATTTTAAAAATTCACATCCCCCTGTGAAAGCTAGATTAAAATAACCTTAAATCACTGATTAAAAAAAACCTCCCATTAATCACTGATTAAACTCTAGATCAAATATTTAAATTCAAAACGCTTGTTCTCAATTGATTTTCTATTACCCTGAAATGCTCCTTTATTTTCTAATTTCAGAGAAGATACCAGTGAAGCAAAAATTCCGCACTCCTGAGGATCAGGTACCTCCTGCCTCCTGAATGCATAGGCTGCCAGGTAACTATCACCAAGACCAGTTGGATCCACCCTTTCCCTGGAGGGAAAAGCAGGGATCTGGTAGGTGTCATCATGCCCACTGGAATAGACAATAGAGCCCCTATCTCCTCGGGTGATAATCACTTCATCAGGGCCAAGAAGAGAAAGGTTCCTGGAAATTTCATCCAGAGAAAGGGAGGAATCTCCAATTATAACACCAGCTTCAACTTCATCCAGGAACAGGAAATCAACACATGATAAAAACTTTTTATAATCTTTTAGCGGTTTTAAAACTACTTTCTGATCTTCCAGGTGACGGAGATACCCTTGAACTCCCAGATATACTGGTACTTCCTGGTCTGAAATGTATTTAAGGGTTTTAAATGGTACGTCATGTGGGGAAAGGGGTGAAACCATTACCGCGTCAAATGTATCCCAATCAACTGAAGAAAGGTGAGAAATTTCAATAGGGTTGGATGGTATACAAGCTCTTTGCAAACGGTGGTTAGGATCCTCATCAGGATAGAAATTCTCAAATTGAGTGGTTTCCTCACCCCATATGGGATTTAGATTTATATCTGGAGAAAAAGAATCCAATAAATTAATATCATCTTTTCCCACAGTTACCAGGGCAGTTACATCGGATTTGAGTGCTGATAAAACTCCAGCCTGGTAGTAAACTGGCCCTCCAATACCTTTACATTTGGACCCACTTTTTAAAATGGTGTCACGGGTTACAGGACCTATAATCAAAAATTTAGCCATAAAATATCTTGGGCAGAGGAATTAATAAGCTTAAGGATTGATTTGGTGAAGTAAGTGATTGATCAGGTACTCTTTAAAAAATCATGTACTCTTTAAAAAAGTTTTATTAGGCCTTTATGGAGTGCAGTGCCAACTAAAACTTTATTCACACCTTTTTTATCCAGCTGGTGCATGTCATCCTCAGTGATGCCCCCGCCTAAAATAATAGAGTTTTCTAGTCCTGTAAATTCATCTATTAATCCCCAGTTAATTCCACCTTCAGTTCCTACCCTGGAGATATCCAGGAGAATTATATGGGATGGTTTTAATTTTTCCAAATTTTCTCTTAAAATGTTAAAATCAAGTTCCATGTATTTGCTTAAAACTTTATTATCCATCACATCAATGCTTAGGATAATTCGTTCCCTATTAACCCTGCAAAATATTTCATGGAGGTCCTCCAAGTTTTTCAGGGTTTCTGTGGCCACTATTACTTTATCTGCAACTTGAAGAGCATCAGATACTGAATCAATATCATTGGCACCACAATCAAGCATCACCGGGATGAACTGGTTGATCTCACTCACTAAATCCCCATTAGAACCTTTCCCTTCAATGGCATCCAGATCGGCAATGTACAATTGTTCTGCTCCTTTGTCCAGAAGAGAACGAGCAATTTTAAAGGGATGAGAAGAAGGGTGGAAAACTGTTTGAAGTGGTTTGTATGTCTTTCTGTTTCCAGATTTTCCAGAAACAGCTATTCCGTCTTTTATATCTAAAACTGGTATTATCAATTAACTTCACCATTACCAACTTATATTGAATCACTTTTATGTTTTACCTTACTTCCTTTACCTTGAAAACATAATCAAAACCATTGCACATGCCTAAAATAATGAATTAGGTTAAAATGAATAAATAAGTTAAAATAATGGATAAATAGATTAAAATGAATAAATAAGTTAAAATAATGGATAAATAGATTAAAATGAATAAATAAGTTAAAATAATGGATAAATAGATTAAAATGAATAAATAAGTTAAAATAATGGATAAATAGATTAATATGAATAAATAGGCGATGTGAATATATTACTTGAGTTAATTAGGATAAATAGTTTAATCAAATAATAGGCAACAATCAATAAAAAAAAATAGAGGAAATCTGGTTGGTGGGAAACTCCCACCAGATAAGTCAACCCTGCACCATGATCAATTTTCCAGTATTGGGATCCTGATAAACCGTTCCTTTCTTAGAGTATCCCTGTCCCGATCCAGACTCTGATTGGGGTGTGTCATTGACTTCACTGCCCTGATTAATTTCAGCCATCTGCTTCATGGCTTCCATGGTCTCTTGACGTTCTTCCTGGGTCATGTTGGCAAAAACCACGTTTTGCATGTTCCAGGACATTACCAGGAATATCAGGAACCCCACTGCCAGTACCAGCATGGCATCCACCAGGTTGGCTGATCCTGCAGATGGGTCTTCTCCCTGACTATCATCCAACATACGACGGTGCTTGCGCCTTACCATGATCCATCACCTCAAGTGCAGCTTCACATAGAGCATCCAGATTGGACAGGTATTCCTCATACCATCGTCTCCTAACCTTGGATATTACATAAGCTATAGCTCCTGCTGCCAGTCCAACAACAGTAGTGTCAAATGCTATTATAATTGCATTGGCCAGAGTGTTAACATCTCCAGAACCCAATGCTGCCAGACCAGGACCCATAGGGATCAAGGTTCCCATCAAACCCAGAGTAGGCCCTAAACGAGTGACAATATCTGTTTTTTCCAGGCTCTTGGCTGCCATAGCCTCTTCCTTTTCAATGAGTTTTCTAGCCAGTGCTTCCCGGGATTTACTACCAAGTTCAGGGTGGGATGCAATTTTGATAATGATGGCTTTATAATTGTTGGGAACGCTACTTTTATCCATTACTTCTTTAATTCCTTCGGATGTTCCGGTATTGGTAAAATCACTGATAATTTTCTCTATTTCATCTGTACTTATTCGTATACGGTTGGTGTACTCTGATATTAAACCACCAAAGCTTATGATTGCATATAGCATGAAGGCTAGAAGCCCTACAATAACCGGTATGAGAAGGCTTTGGGATATAACGTGCAGAGCTGAACTCAACATTTCACTGCCTGGAATCGCTACCATTGAAATCACCTAAAAATTTGAAATTATACTTATTTTTCACTTTTTTCCCTAAATTTACCATTGTTACTATTTTTGATTGGTTGTTGATGATTGATCCAGGAAAGGGCTTCGCTTGCGGGATATGTAGTAACCAGCCACTGCAAGGACAATGATGGTGACCACTGCATAGACAAATGTCCATATATCCGGGATTTCAACTGGGCTCATTTGCTGGGTTAAAACTGTGCTGATGTTGGGAATGACTATGGCAGAGGTTAAAAAGTAGAAACCTGCAAACAACATGAAGTTACCCAAAAGGACAGGATAGGGCTTGTTTAGAGCTTTACCTAATAATCCTGAGATGAGGTAACAAACAGTCATGGTTATCATTAAAAATATCGCAGCGTATTCCCCCACAGCAAATGCAGAAGCACCGATCATTGGTGCGGCAATGATAATTGCTGCCACCGCTGCTCCAAAACAGCAGGGGCATGGTGCAATCATAGCCATGCAGGTGGCGGTGATACTATCCTTTTTGTGTATTTTCCATTCTTTGAGGGTATGGAATCCTGCATAAAGAATGATAACCGCCATTACAATACCTAAGACAGAACTGTAAGAATAGACAAAACCTTGTACCTGATCAATAAAATTACCCGCAATGTAAGTGAGTAACAATATGCCCCCACCATAACCCAAAATTATAGCTGCTGTTACTTTCTTTGAAAGGCCGGCAAAACCCATTGCCAATCCTATTTTTATTCCAAAAACCATTACCACTGAGAGTATTCCCAGTTGCCAGAGTAAATCCATCATTTTTAATCACACATCCTCATTTAACCACAATAAGAATTTAGTCAAATAGCTTATAATATTTTCGATCAGTTAAGTATTATTACTTTCCTGGCAATATCAGGTCTTATAGTAATACATTGAATTAATTTAATACTTATTCAATTGTTTCAGCAGTAATTGTAATACATACTGCACATTCATTGACAATAATTATCCATGATAATTAGAATCCTAAATTTAAAATCATAATTATCTCCCTAAAAAAAGAAGAAAAGGGGGTAAAAATATTTTATTTTTTAAATATCGCTCCCTTGAAGTAACCAAATCCTACCAGGCCTACCAGTATCAACACTCCCACAATAGCAACTATGGGCATGCTGGACTGTGGAGAAGAAGAACTCTTCTGGGATACTTCATATGTTTTGGAAGATCCATCACTGCCAGCAGTTTGGGCAGGTTCAGATGTAGATTGGGATTCAGATGCACCTTGAGCTCCACTTTCTGTGGCGGGTTGACTTCCCGATGAAGCACCAGCAGAAGAGGATGCACCGGGGGATGAAGCTGAACCGGTTGGCTGGGAAGGTGTTCCAGTTGAACCCATGGTCACAGTTTTACCGGTAGCAGCTTCCATAATAGCCACAAATTCCTGAATCTGTTCTGAACTTAGTGTGGACCCAACAACCACATAATTGGTAAATTCCACATTTCCACATGTGTGGTGACAGCAAACAACCCCATAATCACGGATAACTTTCATATAGATATCTTTGAGCTGAGATATAGTTGCTGAATCTGCTTCCCATAATCCTCTTCGGTTAGCTTCCAGTAACCAAGCAGCTGCTGAAGCAAATGCGTAAGGATTGGCATTCAAAAACTTCGCACTAACAACAGAATCAAAGAAGTATGCACTGGCAATTTGATTCCAAATGTTATTGGACACTGCCCCAGGAGTGACTACCGCCCATGCAAATAAATGTGCAATTTCACTGGCAATGTGGTTAGCCCCAGAATAGCCTTCGTTAAGCATACCTTCTCTCCACTTAGGATTTAAAATACGAGTCCAAACTTCAGTGGATAAAAACTGACCAAGAGTCTCAATATGAGGGTTAGATCGGGTATTTGCAATGTAAACATCCACATCCTTACCTGAAAGAGTTTTAGCAGCCAAAGTCATACCACCCAGGAATTGGAAAACGTCATCGTTGTCTAGAAGTCCATAGTTGTTATCTCTAACCATTACAGTTGCATCGACATTTTTTAACTGATTTTTAAAAGCTTCCAAACCATTGATACCATAAACACCACTACCGTAGATGTAAGACATTCTGGAGAGGTAGGTATCCACTAAATCCGCATCATCATCCCATTTAGATGTGGAGGGTATTAGCTGACCAAGTCCAGTTCCATAGGCTTCTGGTGGTGGTCCGAATATTCGTGCTCCCGCCAGAATATCAGCATCGGCAGAACTCATTCCACTCTGGGTGTATTTATTCAGATCTGCCAGGTAATGTTTCCGGACGTAGTTATCTTCAGGGCTTTCCTGCAGATTGGCAACCTGTCGGACTGCCTGATCGAGTATTCCCACCGTGTAGGAGAATGTGTCTCTGAAAAGACCACTGATGGTTATTAAGACATCTACTCGAGGTCGGTTAATGGTTACACCATTTACGTTTAGGGTTAAGTTCTCCAAAGGAGTGACTTTAACTCCAGTGAATTTACCGTATTTATCGTAACTTGGTTCTAACCCCATGTATCGGAGAATCATTGCCAAGCTCTGACCACAGGTTCGCATGGTCTCTGTGGACCAGACCACAATTCCCACAGTTTCAGGGAAACATTTATGTTCAGCATAATAAGCAGCTAACATTTCATCGGCCAGTTTGGAACCAATAACCCATGCAGTTTTGTCTGGTACTGATCGGGGGTCAAAGGAATAGAAATTGGTACCAGTGGGCAGAACATCTTCTGCTCTCCGAATAGGATCACCACCCAATGACGGTGATATATATTCTCCTCGTAGTGCAGCCAGTAAGTTCTGCATTTCATAATTCTGAGCCAATAAATTCCTGAGCATTTCCCGAAATTCATCGTTGTCCCGGTTAGCTGGATCGAAACTCACTATGGATTCCACCATCTGATCCAGAATTTCACCAGAAAGGGCAAGACCGAAGGTGTGCAATCCATAAGGCATGAGTGTTGCTGCAATATCTTCTAGATGATGCTGGATCTCATTTTTGATGGTTGCAAATGGAGTTGTTTCCAGGTTAAGGTTGATATCCTCATTCAAATTCAACTTGGCAATCAAGGCCAGAATTTCATTTTGAAGAATGGATCTTCTTTCTGGATCGCTGGTACTGTCGTAACTGTTCATCAGATCCTGCAGAGTTGCCAGATCACCGTATAGACCAGAAGCAATTAATGGTGCAGTTAAATGGTCAATAATAACTGCGTATCCTCTTCTTTTGGCTTGGGTTCCTTCTCCAGTGTTATCCACAATATAGGGATAAATATTAGGTATGTCTCCCAGGAGGATATCTGGCCAGTCATCTGCACCGAGTCCCACACTTCTACCAGGTAACCATTCCAGTGTTCCGTGTGTTCCCAGGTGTATCACTGCATTGGCCTGCATTGAGTTCTGTAACCACATGTAAAATGCTATGTACTGGTGTGTTGGTGGTAGAGTTGCCGAGTGGGCGATGTCTGTGGAGTTTTCTCCCCAGCCACGCATTGGCTGAGCACCCAGGAATATATTCCCCAACATGATACCAGGAATTACAATGCTTCCATTGTAAACCATCACACTTCCAGGGATAGGACCCCATGCTGCAATGACTTCCTGCTGTAGTTCTTCAGGCAGGGTACTGAACCACTGCATGTATTGTTCTATAGGTATGGTGATGGCACCAGCTTCCACCAGTTTCTGCAGTTCTCCAGGAGCCCAAGAACCAACATTGTTACCCACGGTGGTTAACACATTGATTATGTAATCAACAGAGTACTCATCAGGGATGGTGTAACCTTCTGCTTTTAGAGCTTTGAGTATTTCAGCTATACTGGCCGGAACATTGAGATAGGATGCTTCCACTCCATCTTTTCCACCTGAAAGATTGTAATAGATAATTGCTATTTTTTTCTCCGCATCAGGTAGTGTCTGGAGCTGTGTCCAGTTAAAAACTCGATTGGCCACTCTTTCCACCCTATCGGTTAAAGGTATGTACCTTTTAACACTGATCCCCGTGTAAGGATCTGTTTCGGCTGATACAACTCCTCCCAGCATAATAGGTTCGATCCTTCCCTCCATCTCTGGAAAAGCTACCTGCCAGTAGATCTCACTGGAAAGTCCGGAAGAGTCATTCTCCCAGTTTTCAAGATCAGACGCATAGATCGGTGCAAATATGGGTACACCCAGCTTTTCCAGTAAATCTATACTCTGGTTCAATGATGATACCATGTCACTACTGGTGTAGACCATGGTATAACCAACACATGCCACCATGGCACTTATCCTGGTGTTGTTGCCATCCATGAAGAAGTTGTTGATGGCATTTATTCGTCCGGGATTTCCATTGGTTATAACCAAAATTACGTTGAGCCCCTTTGCTTCCAAGCTTCTCAAGATTGCTTCCAATATAGCACCATTTCCATTGAGGAAAATGGTATTGTAAGCAACCATTCCAATCCAGGGAGCATTTTCATGGTAATGACCACTCTGTTGGGTGTACCAGTTGTAGTAATCACTCCAGCTGGTGTACATGGGTTTCGTAGAATCTGGGTGGTAGATGAACTCGGTGGGATAAATAACTGCACTTAAATCTCTGGATGGATCAACAGCCATTCCCACTCTTTGAAGTGCTTTGAGCTGGAATCTGGCCATGTTTTCTTCACCAGATTGATCCCAGTAGGTTCGTAGCTCTGTATCATTGGAATCTATGGTAGGGTCGTTTATGAATGTAACACCACATTTTATAGCCAGTATGGTGGCGTTTGTACCTGCAATGAGTTCTCTTAATTTGGCCACTGTATCTGTTTCACTTATCATTTGAATTACAATAATGTCTGCCTTGGCAGCCATCTGCCTTATCCTGTTTTCTATATCTGCATCTCCAGAGGTTATTTCCGTGTTGGTGAAATGGTTCAGGTTGAAGTAGTAACCTTCTTCCCTTAATGCCTCGTTGGAGTTAACAAACGTGGGAGAAACATTGGGTGATCCACTTAATATCAAGAGATTGTAAGCTCTTAGAGTTACATTAGCCTGACCATAAAGAGTAGGATCTGTGGAATTTTTGACAAATACCTGTACATTCACACTTTGAGGTACATGTCCCAGGGCACTTATGTTCAGGATGAAACTGGTCAGACTGCTGGCGAAATTAACCCGGTAAAGGTTATTGCCCAGACTGGTTACGGTTACACCATTAACCACGTTCCCGTTACTGTCAGTTACATTAACAGATGGTAACTTATTATCCGCCAGTGCCTCAGGATGCTCCAGGGTTATATTCAGTGTTATCTCGGGGTCAATTACTGTTTCACTGTTATTATAGCTTGAATTTTGAGTATAATTCCCATTGCCCATTACCTCCTGTGAATCTTCTGCTGATACTGCTCCACACAGGAGCAGTGCGAAAACAATTGTCGTTACTAGTAAAATCGTTTGTTTTCTCAAGATTTTCACCTCCTTTTTGTATTTTTTAAGCAAAATTGATTAAATTCAATAATGCTTGAAAGTGATTAAAGTATTCTTTAATATAAATTTTTCCATAATAATTGAAAAAAAATCAAGTAAAGTTTATATAATAGTAAGTCCAAGGAATGGTTGACATCCTATACCTACAATAAAAATATGACACCGGTAGGGTCCAGTAAACCTCCTTAGTTTTCCTAATGGTGTCAAATTAAGGGACCTAAAAACCAGACGGGTCCCTTTAACCCTATTTTAATATAAAAAGAATTCCCACAAACTTTGGGGACAGAAAGTGAAACTAACCATCATCCATCCAGCAGTCTATGTCCTATACTACTTCATCCTGATAATATTCGCATTCTTATACAACGATCCCTACTATCTTATATCATTTTTAATTTTAATCTCAGTTTTAATAGCGTTACAGGGCATCAGCCAGGAATTTAAAAGCATAATCAAGTTCTTCATTCCCATGTCCATTCTGATTATCATCTTGAATCCGTTAACATCCCACGTGGGAACCACCCAGATATATATTGTGGGAAACTTCTCCATCACACTAGAAGCACTGGTTTATGGAATTTTAATGAGTGTTTCCCTGTTAATTATATTGTTAGTATTCTCATCTTACAATCGGGCGGTTTCATATCAGGAAATGCTTTACCTTTTTTCAAAGCGCTTCCCCCATATCTCAATGGTAATCATAATGGCACTACGTTTTGTTCCCCTGTTAAGCTACAGATTAACTGAGGTAAATAAGGTCTCAAGTTTCAATGAAAAGAAAACTACCGATGGAAAAGGTGAATCCCGGATTGAAAAAATTAAAAAAACCGCAAATATGCTGGCAGTAGTTGTTTCATGGTCCCTGGAAGAATCCATGCTCACTGCAAAGTCAATGAAAGCCAGGGGATACGGCATTAAAAGAAGAACCAATTATCTTTCATATAAAATCCAAAGAATCGATTATATCTTTTTTCTATTTATAGGGATCACCGTCATGATAAGCATCTTTGGTCTCCTGGAAGGATACGGTAGAATTGAAGTTTACCCCACCATTAGCTTCAATATTTCAGAAAACGTTCTGAGCATTTACTACCTTGCATTCCTGTTTTTATTGAGTCCAATCATTTATTTAGAACTAAAAGAAAGGCTGTTGTGGCTAGATTAGAACAATGAAAGAACTAATCAAGTAATATGTGATTTTTAAATCTTACTGTCGGATTATTTAAGTTTACCAGTACCTGGAAAAGTTTACCCATACTTGAGAGTTTATCTATACTGAAAATGTTGAGGAGGATTATTAAATGAGTTTAATAAGATTTGAAGATTTCAGTTTCAAATACCCCCATACTGAGAATACACTTTCTGATATCACACTGGATGTGGATGAAGGAGAATTCATTTTACTGTGCGGACCTTCTGGTTCAGGTAAAACAACTCTTTTAGCTAATCTTAAAAATGAAATACGGCCCAAAGGAGACTCAAATGGTATTATTTATTATGATGGAGAAAATATAAAGGATCTAGAAGATGAAAAATCTGCCTCAGAGATTGGATTTCTGTTTCAAAATCCTGAAGATCAAATGGTTTCTGATAATGTTCTCCAGGAAATTGCTTTTCCCCTGGAGAATATGGGCCTATCCACCGGTGAAATTCGAAACAGAGTTGCAGAGATGACTGCATTTTTCGGCCTGGATAAACATCTATATAAAAAGGTCAATGAACTATCTGGAGGTCAAAAACAGCTGGTTAACCTATGTTCACTCCTGGTTTTAAAGCCCAGACTACTCCTTTTAGATGAGCCCACATCACAGCTTGACCCCATCGCTGCCTATGATTTTTTGTCCATTCTCAGAAGGTTGAATGAGGAGTTTTCCATTACCATAATTGCCACGGAACATAAAATAGATAACATGTTTCCTTTTATTGATAAAGCAGTGTTCTTAAGGGATGGAAGTATAAAGTACTGTGATAAACCACGCAGTATATGTTCTGAAGCATGGACAGATAATATTTTCAGTAATTACCTCCCCTATGTAACACGGATAAACTTCCTCCTCCAGTCCAAATATGATTTTTTAGGTGAAATGGATATCCCACTCAATATAAGGGAAGGACGTGCCAATTTAAATCTTTTAAATGATGAATTGAAAAAATCTCAAACATCCCTATACCCCTTAGACGCTACAGTATCTATAAACCCCACAATATCCTCAAATTACGATAAAGATGAAAATGGAAATGAAAACCTGGTTAATTCATCCCAGAATACCCTGATAAGCTGTAAAGATATCTGGTTTGGTTACGTGCCAGAAAATATTGTTCTAAAGGGAATTTCTATGGATATCCACCAGGGAGAATTCATCAGTATACTGGGAGGAAACGGAACCGGTAAAACAACCCTATTACAAATTTTAGCCGGACTTATTAAGGCAAAAAAAGGGAAAGTCAATTATCGAAAAAATTTAAAAATGGGATATGTCCATCAGAACCCCATGATTCATTTCAGGCAGGAAACAGTCATGGAAGAGTTTTCAGAATTCTCCCCAGAAATTACCCAAATCCATCAATCTGGGAATAAAAAAAGAGATAATCATGAAAAGGGATTTAAAATCTTTAAATCAATTTTTAAATCCAGAAAAACGAATGATTCCACGATAACAGCCTCGAACAATACCCGTTCTAAATCTTTAAATTCAAGCCCCAGTGTCCTCTTTGAAGATGAAAAAATACGATTTGAAGATGAAAAAAACCTCTTTGAAAATGAAAAATTGAAACTGATTGAACTTTTCGGATTGTCCCATCTTCTGGATAAACATCCTTACGATTGTAGTGGAGGCGAACAACAAAAAATAGCCATTGTAAAAGCGCTGTTAACACGCCCAGATATTCTGTTTTTGGATGAACCAACCAAAGGTATTGACCCGGTTAGTAAGTTACATCTTGCGGATTTAATGAAAAACTTACAAAACAACGGTTTAACCATTGTGATGACCACTCATGATATTGATTTTGCAGCAGAATACTCTAAAAGATGTATGCTGCTCTTTGATGGAGGAATACAGGTTGATGATTATCCCCGGGCAATTTTTTCCAATAATAATTTTTATACCACCTTCGTAAACAGGATGGTTAAGGATTACCTGCCAGATGGCATTACCATGAGCGATGTGAAGAAGGAATGGGTAATCTGAGAATTCTATTTTTTTAACTTATTTTTCGTGATTTTTAACTAATTCTCGGGGTAATTGTAACTCATTTTTCATGATTTTCAACTAATCTTCGAGGTAATATCCAGCTGCGGTAGATACCATAAACCAGTAGCGCCATCAGTAAGAATGCAGATAGGAGTTTAGCTGAAAAAGGGATGAACCCGGTGTAAGCATTAAGTTCACTGACTGTGACTGCGTTGAGGAAAAAATCACTGAATAGATTGACAGCGTAACCCACAATAAGGGACACAACCACAATGGACGCTAAGTAGATGGTGAAAAATCTTTTTTTGAATTTAGCCAGTATCATGGACAATGCTGCCATGTTGGTGGCGGGACCAGCATAGATAAAAACCAGTATGCTTCCTGGTGTGAATCCCATGAATATGAAGGCCAGTGCAAGGGGAATGGAAGCTGTGGGGCAGACATATATTGGAATAGCTACCAAGAGGAGTATAAAAAGGGATAAAACTGGATCAGATGCAAAGGTCCTTAAAAAATCCCAGGGCATGCCCATACTCATCAGGGTACCCATCAATGCAGCGAAAAGAAGTCCTATTAAAAGAGATGTGGAAACTTCTGAAAATGTGTCTTTAAATGAGTACCTAAAAACTTCCTTAAGTTTATCATATATTTCATCTGCCCTATCAGTGGTTTCATCTGCCCTATCTCTGGGCTCAGAATGTTCCTCTTCCGAATGATTATAATTATCAGTAACAGTATCTGCAAAGTCAAAGAGTTCCGGGTTACAACCACCGCAGTGTCCACCATCCCAGCTGTCAACAGTACAATGTGAATTATTTGAATTTTTAAAACTACCCGACTCTGTTTGAGGATTATTTTCGGTTAAAATTACCTTATTCGTTGCTTGGCCATCATCTCCAAATAAGTGTACCAGAATCCCAGCAGTTACTCCAGAAATTGCTGCTACAACTGGACGCATTAAAGTTAAAGGAAGACCCAGAAAGGAGTAAGAGGGCACAATGGAACTTACACTAAAACCGGATGTTGAAACCAAAAATGCTGCCGAAACTGAATCCCGGATCCCCTTATCTTTTAGGGCTATGGCTGCTGGTACAATTCCACAGGCACAGATAGGGAGAGGTAAACCAATAAGAATCCCCTTTAATATTCCACCTATAGTTGAATTACCTACTAATTTCCCCAGTAAATGAGAAGGAAGGAGAATGTGAATAAATCCTGCTAGTAAGAATCCTAACAAAATGAAAAATGAATTTTCAATGAGTATCTGGTAAAAAAATTGCAGGAAATTGACAATGAAACTCATAAATTTCACCTTTAGCCATAAAAATGTAGATTAAACTTTAAAATTACATATTTTAACCAGGTGCATGTGGGATGGATGCTTGATGGATTCAAAACACATTACTTGTAAAAGATTAAGCTTTAGTTACTCTACCTTAGTTTGTGATTAAACTTAATGAGTTATTAAAATGGTTACTAAACTAATTGCTTATTAAAATAGTTATTAAACTTAATGGGCATTAAATGTTAATGCATTCTTGTTAAAACAAAAAAAATTAGGAATGACATTTGAAATCTTCCCCTGGATTCCATTGGTTATCTGAATATTTCCAGGTTCCATTCCACATTTTATCGTTGACTGAGGCAGATACAAAAGCTTCATCTTTTGATTTGAAGACTATAGAAGTCCAGATGAGTGATTGGTCGGTTATGTTCTCTTTTTCCGCAACATATGTTTTTACTATCCCATCCAACTGATTAAAGAGTTTACTCTCTTCAGTGGAGTTTATTCCAATATAACAGTCTGTGCAGTTTACACAGTTGGAACAGTCCGCCCCTATTCCAGTTAAGGAACTAAAAATGGTAGAAAATACCATCAATCCGATTATTAATATAACTGCTATTAATACAATTTCCTTTTTCTTAATGACCATGCTACTTCCTTGTTAAAATTGTGGTAAAAACTTAATGGATTAGTGGAAGAAAATCAGTACACCAACAAATTAAATAAGTTTAATCTAACCAATTTTCAGAGATTATGGGATGATTTAGCATCAATGATTTAAACACCCCATTCTAGTTAACCTCAATCATTTATTTATGATTGGAAGGTTTAAACAATGAAGATATGAATTTAAATACATTGGATTCGCTTTTTCTCTCAGGTAAATGTTCAAAGCCACAGTTAGGGCATCTAATCATTTTACAGTTATGTGTGAGACATCCCTGGCAGGTGGCTGTTTTTTCATTTTCATCAAATACATGACCACAAATTTTGCATTTCATATATAACTCCTAAAAGATCCTCAAATTCGGGACCCAATTTTATACTAAAAATGATCAATCCATATTAGAATATTTAAATAAATCCATTTCAGGATATTTAAATTACTTGATATTTGATAAATCACTTAATATGTTTTAATAAAATCAATTAGGGGGTAACTAAGAGATTTTTACTTTGGCAGAGGATGATATATAACAGAACCCCCTAATTGTTAATTATTTAACTATAAATATGAAAAAAGGGTTTTTATTTAATCCTTTTTCCATCATTTATTTATCATTCAATCATTTTTCTTATCAGAGTCTCCATCTGGAGACTCAAGCTTTTCTTCATTAAGCTTCTTACCACTAATTCCACACCTTGAGCTCATTAAATCACCTCCTTCAAGTTGATTCTTGATTTTTTTCACTGTAATTCATCAAAAAATTTTATTCAAATATTCAGCAGTTTACCATATTAGAATCCCAGAGCATCCACTCTAAAATCCAGAAACATTCCATTTAATCCCCGGAACATTCCATTCTAAAATCCCAGGAGCATTCCTCCCTGGTAAACCACAAATGAAACTGCATAAGCCACCACAAAGGTGTACACTGCAGCAAATGCTGGCCATTTCCATGAGTTGGTTTCACGTCTTATGGTGGCTAAGGTAGCCATACAGGGTATGTAAAGGAGTATGAATACCATGTAGGCATAGGCAGATAGGGGAGTGAATAATTCCTGCATCACTGCAACAAAACCTGGATCTTCTTCCGGTGATTTTTCTTCGGCGTTAGATGCATCAGCAGATGATCCTTCTACAGGGGTTCCATTTGATACCTGTTCTGTCTGAGCTACTCCATTAGAAGATGTTGTTTCATTAGAAGATGTTTCTCCACTATTTGTTGCATCTGCCCCACCATCTTCACCCACTCCATAGAGGATACCAAATGTACTTACCACCACCTCTTTGGCCAGGAATCCATAGATTACAGCTACTGTGGCCTGCCATTCCCCAAATCCGAGGGGTGCAAATACCGGGGCCAGGGTGGTTCCTATCTGTCCGGTGATACTGTCCTGGGATGCATATTCCACTCCCACTGGGAGGCTACTGAGGGCCCAGATCACTACCGATAGTGCTAATATTATGGTACCGGCCTTCTTCAGGAAGAGTGCTCCTCTTTCCCACATGTGGATGAGGGCACCCTTGACTGTGGGCATTCTGTAGGGAGGTAGTTCCATTACAAATGGTGCTGACATTCCTTTGAACAGGGTTTTCTTGAATATGGCAGCCATTATAATTGCCACCACTATTCCCAAAAGGTACAGGGAGAATATAACCCATCCCTGGTATGCTGAGAAAAATGCAGCTACAATCAGTGCATAAACCGGTAACCGGGCACTGCAGGACATGAAGGGAACAATTAACATGGTCAGTAGTCGATCTCTCTCATTTTCCAGGGTTCTGGTGGCCATTATTCCAGGTACTGCACATCCAAAACCGAGTATCATGGGTATGAATGATTTCCCATGGAGACCAACCAGTTTGTGCATGAAACGGTCCATTACAAATGCAGCTCTGGCCAGGTATCCACTGTCTTCCAGGACACTGAGTACTAAAAACAGTATGAAGATTATGGGTACGAAAACCAGTACACCACCCACACCACCGATTATTCCATCAACAATGAATGATGTCAGGAATCCTTCACCCATATTAGCAGCTACTGTTTCTCCCAGCCAGCCAAAAGCGGTTTCAATATAGCCCCCCAGGGGGTCACCCAGAGTGAAGGTTATCTGGAAAGTGAGCCACATTATAAGGAGGAATATTGGTATTCCTAAATATTTATGAGTCACGATCCGGTCAATCATGTCGGATCGGGTGACTTTATCGATTTTAGGTTTTTTTACTGATTCAGAGACCAGTCCGGCTATGAAACCATACCGGGCATCGGTAATGGCTGCATCTGCATCATCACCAAAAACATCATTGAAATGTTTTTGCATCTTTTTAACGTTCTGAAGTACTCTTTGACCTTTTCCAGAATCTTCAATTTTCTTCGTGATTTCTGGATCATCTTCCAGTAATTTAAGAGCTATCCAGCTTGAAGGCGCATTTAAAACAGATAGTTTCTCATCGGTAGAGAGGTCCTGGTCAATGATTTCCTGGATTTGCTGGATATGCTCTGAAACCTCGTTTCCATATTCCAGTCTGCCCAGTACAATATTTGGTGATTTTGAAACTTTTACTATGGATTTGAGGAGTTCTTCACCCCCGGTTTCATCCACTGCTTCAATTTCAATCACCGGAACTCCTAAAAGCTCTGATAACTGTTTTTTGTTGATTTTAAGTCCTTTATCCCGGGCAAATTTGTTCATGTTAAGTGCTAAAACTAGGTTAGCACCTAATTCCATCATTTGAACAGTTAAATAAAGATTTCTTTCTATGTTGGCTGCATCAATAACATTAACAATAACATCTGGCTTTTCATCCACAATATAATCCCTGGAAACCACTTCCTCCACTGAATAGGCAGTTAAACTGTAGTTACCTGGAAGGTCAACCACTTCCATTTCATACTGGTTGTACTTGAAGGTTCCTTCCTTTTTTTCCACGGTTTTACCGGGCCAGTTACCTACGTGCTGCCGCATTCCAGTCCAGCGGTTGAAGAGGGTGCTTTTACCCACGTTGGGGTTTCCTGCCAGGGCTATTTTTAGTTTTTCCATTTTCACTACCTTTTATTTATTCAACTGGCTTCGACCATTATCTTCTGTGCCTGTCCTCGCCCCAGTATGAGGCGGGAACCCTTAACATCCACGATTAATGGCCCAGGGATGTCATTTTTTACTACTTTGATCTGGGAATCTTTGTATATTCCCATTTCCCGGAGTTTTTTTTCGAACTTGCCCCCGTGCCATACCTGGACGATTTTCAGGTTTTCATTTTCTGAGGCCATTGCTAAACTCATCATTGTATCTCAATCTCGATTTTTTTGGCATCTTCCTTTCTGAGGGAAAGTGAATAGCCCTTGATTTTAACTTCAATTGGATCTCCCAGGGGTGCTACTCTTTCTACTTTAATATCAGAGCCCCTTACAAGACCCATTTCCATTAAATGCTTTCTTACTTCACCTTTACCTTTGAAGGATGTTATTTTTCCAGTTTCGCCTTGTTTAAGATTGTTTAACGATTTTATCATGGTTAATTTGCCTCCCTATTTTTTTGGTTAACCCCTATTTTTGTGACTAAAAAAGTCAGAGTTAGGTTAGCCTAATTTTCTTAGGTATACCTAACTTTTTTATCATTTATAAATATTTCGATTATGATCCATTATAAGTCCATTATCATATCCCCTTTCAACTAAGGCTTATCATTTTAAAAAACAGCAAAAAAACAGCGGAAATATGAGTTCTAATTTGATTAAAATATAAAAATGTTGATTTAATAGAGTGTATAGGGAGTATTAAAGATTATAAAAAAATTCAATCACACTTTAAAAAAGAAAAAAGAAAAAGGGGAAAAATTGTTTTTATTAACTAGAACTTACCACCTTTGTAGAAGAATCCGACTCCACCTAATGCCAGAACAGCTATCACTCCAACAACGGCATAAAGCCCCCATGGAGTTCCTTCTGAACCTTGTGCACCAGCTTGAGTGACTTCATAGGCTTTTGCTTCACCAGGTTGAGCTCCAACAGAACCACTGGTTGAGTTAGTCACAGTAGCTGCACTAACATTAACCCCAGAAGTGTTAGACCCATTGGATGATCCCAATAAGGAACTACCAATTCCAGTAGTTGAGCCAACTAAAGATCCAGAATTTGTTCCTGTGGGAGTTGAACCTCCAGGTGTCTGAGAACCTCTCATCAAACTAATTAATTCAGCTTGGGTACGTTGAGGTACAGCACTATGAATGTAGCTCAGGGAATCACCGTATTCTCCACCTCCAGATATGATCATCTGCCATTCTTCTTCAGTTACAAATGTATCTGCAGTCAGAGATATTGATGGTCCAGAAATTAGGTTTGGTATACTCGCTAACTCCTCTTGACACTCAGGTGAGTTCCAGTCGTCGTATTTTTGTAGAATTTTGTATACTCTTATGTAGTTATCATAATTGTTACCATCTGAAAATTTAGGGGCAACTAAATTAATGATAGCTACTCTTCTGGTGTTGGTTTTACTGTCATAAACGCTGATTATTCCAACTTCACTACCTGCTGATTTCATTCTCTGGTTATAGTAAGTTCCATCTCCTGCAGATACTCCTAAGAGATATGATAAAATATCATCTCTACAGATGTCATTGGTAGATATGTAGGTGTACTGTTCATCTGCAGTTATTGGGAAGTTGTCATAGACGTAGTCAGTGATTAAGTATCCAGTTGTACTACCTCCACAAACGTGATTGTGCCATAACCATGCCATTAAAACATCGTATGGTGGGTCGTAAGGGATTACCTGATCTATGATACATCCAGCTTTGTCTTTAGCTTCCAGTATTCCTGTTGTTGAATTGTACCAAATAGTTTTAGTGATGACAGTTCCATTATATTCCAGACTGAACTGGAAGTACAGGTCGTTGAATCTTGCATTATGTACCGGCAGTAAGGTTGCTCTGGAAAGTCGGGAACCTAAGACATTATAGATTCCATCAAAAGTCATATCCATTACTTGGCCATTGACACGTACGTAACCTGCAGAAGTGAAGACTGTAAGATTATAGTCATCTTTCTCCAAATTAATGCCATCTGCTGCGAATAATGCAATAGCCATGTTTGCAGCGTCTTCTCCGATCTGTTTGATCTGATCCTGAGTCAAGTTTCCAGTTGTGTAGTTTGTGGCAACTCTCTGGTTTGCTACATTGGTTAAATTCAGGCCCAGTATGTAGTCCATGTCAAGCCCTAAAGCATCACATACAACATTTTTAGAGTCAACTCCTCCAGTTAGGTTGTTGTGAATTTGTGGGGTTATGTTTTCAAAGACGTACATTATCTCCACCAGGGAGTCAGGGTCATTTTCTAATTTATTGACTAACCATGCGTTGAACGCTAATTCACCAGCAATACCTGTGTATGCATTGTTACCTGTTTGTTGTTTGTATAACTGAAGTACAGCTTCTTCATTGAATCGCATTATGATGAGTGTTCCAGTATTGGTGGAATCGCACCATCGGATGAATCCAATCATGTTGTCAGCAGCACCTGAACCACTAGTTTCATATCCCACCCAAGAACGTTTTCCCGGGGTTAAATCTAAGGAATAGATTATTGCATCATCATCTGAGTTACCAGGTACACTGATAGCCCTGTAACTTGTTGCTTCAAGTTCTCCGGAATTACCATATACTCCAGGAGGGTAGTATTTCAGTAGAAGGCTGACCATGGCCTGTCCACTGATAGTTCCCAGACATACGTGACCGTGGTATGCGGCCTGTCTCAGGATGTCGGTGGAGAGCCCTTCCTTCCAGGCGTTTGCCAGACTGACATATCCAAATGCATGTTCACCTAGGGTTGGCGATACGGTGTTTTCCCATAATGCCTGATCAATGGCAGAGAAAGTTCCGAAGTATGCAGGGGTTAATGTACCGTTTTTGAAGAAAGCTGCAGTGAGTTCATTACCATTTCTTACAATGAAACAGAAATCCAGAGGGTCTGTTCTAATTGACTGGAATGTCAGCAGGTTTCCCTGACCATAACTTATTTCACCATGCGAACCGTTTAAAATTCCTTCCAAACAGTCTTCAGTAGTGGTACCATTATGATAAGCTAGTCCTGCTGTAGTTATACATAGAACATCGTCTGCTGTTGCAAAGTGTAGTAAGTTGTCTGCAGCTGCGGTGACATTGCGGCCAATTTTATAGCTATCAGTGGCTTGCATGTCAAAATCTGCAGTTCCAATAAACTCTGGATCGGTACCTGCTTGATTAACCGCTACCTGTTGAGTTTGGGCTATGTAACCTGGAGCTCTGACTATCACATTAAACAGGGTCCCGTTGGTAACATTCGCATATGTGAAGTTCAACTTGTAGAGTGTGTCTGAGTACTTTGTCTTGTCAAAAGTTACATTATTGTTATTGGAATCTGTTACTGCAATTTCAGGGTTAATCTTATCATCTGCATACTCGTATCCTACATCCACCCATAAAATGGGGTCAACAGGTTCAGAAGCATTAACATCAGAAAGATTACCTTCACCTCCAGTAGTAGATGAATCCGTAGCAGAAACTGCTCCACAAAGAATCAGTGCCATCATAGTCGCTATTACTAGTATTACTCCTTGTTTTCTCATCTTTTCACCTCCTTTTTCATTTTTAGTTTTGTTTGAACAGATATTCAATCGAATATATATTCATCACGACGTTATATCGTAGTAATACAATATATAAGCTTTGTGTTATTACTTAATAGCCCCATATAGGATTAATAGTAATAAAAAAAAATATGTTAATAAAAAAATAAGGATTTTTGCAGGTTTTTTAATACAATTAAAACATGATAATTATGAGATAAACAATATTAAAAGAACAGATGAAAAATGTTTATCCAAAACAATTAATTTCTAAATAGTTTAATTGTAAAAAAAACCTAAAATAGCCAAATAAACAAAAAAAACCATATAAAAAGAGTGATATTCAAAAAAGAATGCCATTTTTTATTAATCATTGTTAAAATACAAATACAGTATGAATTATCTAAAAAAGAAAAAAAAGAAAGGGAATGGTTTTTTATCGACCGAACTTACCACCTTTGTAGAAGAATCCGACTCCACCTAATGCTAGGACAGCTATCACTCCAACAATGGCATAAAGCCCCCATGGAGTTCCTTCTGAACCTTGTGCACCAGCTTGAGTGACTTCGTAGGCTTTTGCATCACCGGGTTGAGTTCCAACAGAACCACTGGTTGAGTTAGTCACAGTAGCTGCACTGACATTAACACTTGAAACATTAGCCCCATTGGATGATCCAAGTAAACCAGTTCCGCTTCCATTGGAGGAACTGATTAATCCAGTTCCTGGGGAGGAAGATCCAGTTCCGGATGGATTCGAACCACTGGCAAACCATCTTCTGGCAGTTTGTTGTGAATTTTCACCGTTTTCCCCTCCCTGTTGAAGAGTTGTAAATTGACTTCTTGACACGGTTCCCAAATACGTTGAAGTAGTTTGCTGATTATTTCTAACTCTGGGGTTGGGTATTCCATTGTACATGTCTATATAGGCCTGTATCTGGGCTTCTCGTTTAGCTTCGCTGGTTGTGAGATCAGACACATCAATATCAGCCCAGCTAAATGTGATTATGTATACTTTGCCCGTATTGGTATTGTTGTCCCATACTACCAGAATTCCTTCTTCAGTTCCGCCAGGTATCAGGTCTGAATCAACTTCATCATTGGGCAGTCTCTGGTTCATGTAGGTTCCCATTCCTGGAGAAACACCTAATAAATATATTAGACTGTCATCTTTGCAGTAGATACTGTTAGCTATGTAGTTGTAACTTTGACCTTCACTTAGTGGTATGTTGTTGAAGATGTAGTCAGTTATGAAGAATCCTGGCTGTACTCCTGGGCAGGCATGGTCATGGAACAAGAATGTTACTAACTGGTCAAATTTTGGGTTATTCCTCCATGCGTTGGCAATACTCTGTATATTAAAGAAGTTTCCATCTGGGAATACTTTGTTTAGATTGTTCAGTTGTGTTTTGTTGTTTAAAGCTGCGGGTCCTATATCATTTACTTTGTTCCCATCACTACCGTTTGTTACTATCCATTGTTTGGTTACTGGATCGTATCTCATGTAGAGTGCATTGAGGGTTGTTCCATTTGCATCACGAAGGGCAAATGTGTACCATAATGGTTTCCATAATCCCATGTGTATTGGTAGTAAAGTAGATCTGCTTAGTCGTGAGCCCAGAACTTCGAATATTCCATCCCAGGTTGCTTCGGTGGATTGACCATTTAAGTAAACGTATCCAGCAGACGTTAGAACCGCTAAGTCAGCATCGTCTTTTTCAAGGTCTATTCCAAGTTGATCTTTGAATATCTGTTTTGCTAGATTAGCTGCGTCAATACCTATCTGTTTTAACTGATCGTAGGTTAATTCTGTAGCACTAGTGGTACTTGCAGTTGCTCTGGTTGCGTTGGTTAAGTTCAGACTGTTAATGTATGCCATGTCTAATCCGTGAGCATCCTGAGCAGGTATGCGGACTGTTCCATTTGAGTTGGTAATGTTGGTTGCTGTTCCCAAGATGTAGTAGTACTGTTCTTCAGTGAGTCCTGTTTTTTCAGTTATGAACTCAACCAGTTGTTCGGGGTTAGTTTTAAGTTTGCCCAGTATCCATGTGTTGAATTTTAACTCCGCTAAGTCATTGTTTAGAGTTATTCCTGTTTCCTGTTCGAACTGTTGTCTGTTTTCTGCACGTTTGAACCTCATGATTATGAGTTCTCCAGTGTTGGTGTTACTGTACCATCGAATGAAACCTACCATGTTGCTAGTAGCTCCTGTAGGGGTGGTGTCATATCCAGTGTAACCACCTTTTCCAGCTGTGGCATCGAGGAAATACATTGCTGCATCATCATCTGAGTCACCTGGAACTCCTATAACTTTGTATGAGGTTATATCACCAGGAGAACCGGATCCTCCTGCCGTTTCCTGTATTGGAGGATAGTATTTAAGTAGTGCCTGAGTGATGGTGTATCCACTTATGGTTCCTTGACACACGTGACCGTGGAAGGCTGCTTCTCTCAACAGGTCTGATGGAGCTCCTGCATTCCAAGCGTTTGCAAGGCTGGCAAAGGAAAATGCATTTTCCCCACCTACAGATGCAATTAATTTGTTCCAATCTGCGGCTGACATATTTTCAGAGATGGTGCCCATGTAAACCGGGGTTGCAGTTCCATTCCTGAAACAGATTGCAATTAAGGAAGTTCCTCTTTTAACTATAAATGCAAAGTCCACAGGATCTACTGCAGTTTGCCTGAGCATTAACAGGTTACCTTTACCATAGGATACAAGGCCGTTTGAACCATTTAAAATACCTTCAATACAGTCTTCACTGGTACCTCCATTGAGTTGAGGTACACCTGCAGTGGTTATGGCTAAAACAGCGTCAGCAGTTGAAAAGTTCAGCTGTTGGTTTGCTGTGGAAGTTACTTCACGACCCAGTTTGTAGTTTTCAGTGGCCTTCATGTCAAAATTTAGATTTCCAATAAAATCTGGATCCGTGCCAGCCTGATAAACAGTCACCTGCTTTTTCTGGGTAATGTAACCCGGAGCACTAACCATTACATTAAACATGGTTCCATTGGTAACACCTGCATAGGTGAAGTTCAATCGGTAGAGTGTGTCTGAGTACCTTGTCTTGTCAAAAGCTACACTGTTATTATTGGAATCAGTAACTTTAATTTCTGGAGTTATGTTATCATTTGCATACTCGTAACCAACATTCACCCAGAGGATGGGATCGACATTACCCGAAGAATTAACATCAGAAATATTGCCCTCACCCCCAGTAGTAGATGAATCTGTAGCTGATACAGCTCCACATAGAATTACTGCCATCAAAGTTGCTATTACAAGTATTACTCCTTGTTTTCTCATCTTTTCACCTCCTTTTTATTTTACTTGAACACCTATTCAATCGAATATATGTTCATCGGCATTATATCGTTATAATACTATATATAATATTTATGTTATTACATTAGGTTAAATAAATGAAAAATCGTAATAATAAATATTTTATTAATAAAATTATGTTGATTTAGGCAGTTATAATGATACTAAAACATCTTCAATTAATCCTCCCACTGACAAATATAAACTCGTTTCAAGCGAAAAGAAGATATTAAATACAATATTTATGATTAGGACTTGCTCATTGAAGAAAATATAAAAATTTAGAAGTTAGTTTGAAAATATAGTAATAACCACATTGTTTTTAAATCTAAAAAATAAATTCTTTTCCTAAAGAGTATCTAATTTTTGAGGAAGGCTGCTTAATAGCATCGAATGATTTTAGGTGATGATATTGTAACCACATTGTAGGATCGGGATTCCATCTAATTTGGCAGCCAAATCAAGAACCTGATCTTTGCGACATCTCATCGATGAGTTGCCCTTGGAAAAGAACCCAACTCCATAAAGCTATAACCTATACACTTTCCACCATATATCTTAGCTTTTGGTTAACATGAATCATCATGGCAGATAAAAAAGATAAAAAAATAAAATGATTAATCTTTATTTTCTAAACATGTTTCCCCTGTAATAGAATCCAGCAGCACCTATGGCCAGAACAGAAATAATTCCCCCCACAGCATAAGCACCCCATGGTGTGCCACTGGAGCTTGGAGTTCCTACTTTGGAAGATTCATCAGATTTCCCATTATCATCAGTTGAAGTCCCTGATTCTGTTGTGGCAGTATTTGGAGAATTATTAATTGCATTATCAGTAGATGAACCCGTTGATCCAGTTGAATCCGAGGAGGGAGATGAACCTGTGGATGCAGATGAACCTGTGGAAGTTCCCTGAGATGAATCACCGCCTTGAACATTCGAATCCCCTTGGGAAGAAGTATGTATCCCATTTATATATTCTTGAACATTACTTGATCCACTGCCTCCAGCCAAAAGGTTATTCCACTCTTCTTCAGTAACCCAATCATCTCCAGTTATCCCTGTTGGTATATCTGGTTGATATGTCTCTGGTTGATATTGATACATAGCTGAAGCATTCCCACAGAAAATCACAGCCAATAAAACCACCAATACAATTACTCCTTTTTTCATCACATTTTCACCTTCTTATACAAGCTTATGAGAAATATAAAGACACTGAGACTAATCTTAGTAATAACATATATATTATTATTGTTATATTAAAAAATCCATAACATATAAATAATATTAATGGACCAGATAATAAGACATAATGCATATGTTCTTTTAAAGCAATTGAACTCTTTAAACTCGCATAATAGCCAAATAATCATGAAAAATGAAGATTAAACTAAATTCAGTTACTAAAAAAGAAAAAATTATTTTAGAGGATATTCCTTTCATCAACACTGCCTAAATTAGAATTAAACTAACAAGAATATTATATCAAATTTACTAGTTTACATCTTAGTGAGAACTTGATTTACTGACTGTAATGGTCAGTTTAACATGTTCAACACCTTTAAGTCTTTTAATTTTTTCTGTTAGGTCACGGATGTGTTTCACATCTCCCTTTACTACTATAATTTCCTGGCAGTATTTTTCACCTATTTCAGTACGCATAACTGCAGTTATCTGCTTTCTGAAATCATGCTGGATATCTGCAAGATCTTTCAGGACATCGGTGTAATGGTATTCAAATATAACCGCTATAGTGCCCATTCTTTCTCCTTCCATCTCCTGCATCCACTGGTAACGTATTATGTAATCCTCCAGAGCATCTCTGATTCCCTTAGACCTTGAATTATAACCTCTATCCCGTAGAACTTCATCGAATTCTCCAAGCAACTTTCGAGGTAAAGACATACTAATTCTCATCACTTATTAATCCCCCTGAATAATTAAATTGAATGTTAATAAGTTTTCAGATTCTTATTTCATAGAAAATTGGTTAATCTTGAGCTAATTAATGGAAAGGTTCCCTTAACTCTTTTTGGAGTCAAAGGATACCTATATCTCAAGAGAAAAATCTTACACTGAAAATAGGAAATTCCAGTTTAAACCAATTTCCTCTTCATCCACACAGCACCTATTCCCAATCCAAATACCAATCCAATTAACAGGCCAGATAAAAGTGGGGTTAAAAAGCCAGCACTGTTTGCTCCTGAAACATTTAACTTGGTTAAACCCTGTTGGATTGCATTTTGATTGGCATCCACCACAATAATTCGACTTGAAACTTCGGGATGTTGACCTATAAACTGTTGAACAGTGTCGGTGTAAGCAACTGCCAGAATTTTCTTATTTGAATTTTCAAGGGCGTGTTCCAGTTCATGGGTCACATCATCGGCTGATGCAAACTTGTAAACTGTGACATTCACCCCCATCTGATCCACTACAGATTTGGCCAGTTTTCCAGTGGAGTTATCCGCTATGATAATGTTTGACTCATTGGTGGTTACATGTACCCCATGGGCACTCACTGGCACCATGAATGCAGCAAGTATCAGGATTAAAATTCCTATTTGTTTTAGATTAATCATCACAATAACCCCACTTTATATTTGTTCCACCTTTGCCAGTTCCGGTTTTAGTTTAAATATGGACAGGATTATGAATACATTGATAATGCCCTCAATAACACCCACAAAGAGATAGAATGGCACTAGTGTGGCCATTAAAACCTCAAGGGTGGCAACACCCGCAATCAGCAATATTATGATCTGAGTTATGGTGGCCATAATTATTCCCATGAAGGTTCCTGAGAAAATACTCAACCGATCATCCAGTTCTTTCGTGAATTGGTAGAAGTAATAGGTTGAAAAACTCATCACTATCCCCATGGTCACCACATTAGCACCTAAAGAGGTTATACCCCCCATTCCCAGGAATAAGAACTGTACTATGAAACACAAAAATGCTACTGTAACCCCACTCAAAGGGCCTAGTAAAATTACCACTAAGGGTATTACGAATAAGTGTATTGGAATCCCGAATGGTGAGGGTATGGAAATTGAGGATACAACAACAGTTACCGCTGCAAGAATTGCTGTGTTGACGAGAATTTTCCCTTTATCCTCAGTTTTAGAAAGTTTATACATGTATATTGCCAGTACGGCAATGGTAATAATCCAGTAGATTGCAGCCTGCCATAACGGTATCAGGCCATCAGATAAATGCAAATTTATAACCTCCTTCAATCATTTTTTTGTTATTGAAATTTTTAGATAAAAAGAACTAATAACAATCTAAAATGCAAATTTAAACCTAATTTTCTCCCAAATAAAGTTTTTAAGAAACCACGGTTTTTATCTGCCAAAAATGCTCATTTGTAGCTTGCTTAGAGCACCACCTTCTTTGTAAGGGAAAGACATACCTATTAAACCAACAACCACCATTAAGCCAATCAATGCAGCAGGACCACCTGGTGAGGTATTTGAAGATCCAGTATTTCCACTGACCTCTTCAGAACCACCTGCAGAAGTAGTGGTGGCATTGTTATTGTCATTTACTGGAGTGTTAGTTGTTCCAGTTTGAGCAGATTCTGTTCCCCCGCTTGTACTTCCCGTACTTTTTGAAGTACTACCTGTAGAAACTCCGCTTGATGAACCTCCATATGTTGAAGTAGCACCTGAATCTGTTCCTGAAGAAGTAGATCCTGTTGAACCTGTGTCAGTAGTACCTGTATCCGTACCACCCCCGGTTCCAGGATCTGTAGGCACTTCTATAGGAGTTCCATGTCCCGGATGGGCTGTAACCGCACCACAAAAACAAAAAGTTATTGCTATCAATAATATCAGAAGAATACCTTCCTTTTTTATCAATTTAATGACATCATCTCCTTTATATTAAATATTTAAATTTCTTTTATTATGATGTATATAATATTTGTTATTACGATTTTGGATAATTAATCGTGATTTGTAATACAAATAAAAATTTTTAACTCACAAAGATTATTATAATTTAAAAAAAGAAAAAGGGGAAAATGGTTTATTTTTTGGATGTTGCCATTCCACCCACTAGCATCAAAACTGCCAGTACCAGCCCAACAAGTGGGAATCCAGTTGTTTGCATTGGCACTGTACTGCTGGCTGCATTTACACCTACACCAGAACCGGTTCCATTGGCGGTGGCTGCATTAACCGAAGCGTTGGAATTACCAGAAGTATCAACAGCTCTCTCACGAGTAGTAAGAGTCCGGTATAATACACTGCTTGCAATGGTTGGATCATAGGTAGTGGTGGTAAGCTGAGGCTGTAATCCGAAAACAGCTGCACTTAAAACACGCATATTAACACTGATATACGGGTCACCCACAGGCACAGTATCCATTGTCCAGATAACAGTTCTTGTGGCTTCATCGTATTCAACGTTACCCACATCCTTAGTGGCACCAATATATTCCAAACCCTCAGGTACAGTGAATCTCATCACTACATTGCGGGCTGCATCAGGCCCATCATTACTCAATTTGTAAGTAACAATAACCGTGTCGCCCACAGCAGGATTAGCCTTATTAGAACTGGTCCTAACATGCAGACTGGATTGTGGTACTTTTAGAGTTCCACTAGTACTGCTGGCCAAATGATCTAGATCTCCATCAAAAAAGGCCTGTACTGTGTAATTTCCACCAACAAGACTGACAGGGTAAGTCAGAGTAGCCACACCATTACCATTAGTAGTAGCATTGCCAGCGAACACACCATTAACCATGAACCGCACCGTTTTATTAGCGAGAGGAGCATAACCTAAAGTGTTAGCCTCTGAAAGCGTAGCAGTCAGATTAACAGTTGCATCTTTCTCTCCGGTAACATTACCAGTTGTGATCTGAGTAGGGTTCACGAATTTGGTGATGAACATGTCCCAGACACCGGTTCCGGTACCTTTATAGCCGTTATTTTTTTGGAATGCATCGGTTGTGGTTGGGAAATCTGCTGAGTTAGTGAATCCATATACATAGAATCCTCCTTGACCCAATACAAGGTTATTTGCCTGGTCTGTTGATGTTGCAGTTCCTGCAACTATGGTGTTTCCTCCTAGATAGGTACTGTAACTGAGTACTTTACCATCTGGACTGAGTCTACTCACGAAAGCATCATAGTTACCTGCGTTGGTTGTTTGGTAGGCGTTAGGTGTGGTTGGGAAATCTGTAGATGCCGTTTGTCCGGCTACATAAATAGTTCCGTCACTGTTTACTGCAATACCTGTTCCTGCATCATCCCCATTTCCTCCGAGGAGGGTGCTGAAGATTAAAGCCCCATTGGTATCCAGTTTGGTTACAAATGCATCTCCGTTGTTTTCATCAGGACCTTTGTAGGTTCTTTGGTAGGCACCTTCAGTGGTTGGAAAATTGGAAGAATAAGTTTCTCCGGTGATGTAAGCATTTCCTGCAGCATCCACCGTTAATTTAACTCCCTGATCAGCACCAAGTCCACCTAAATAAGTACTGTAGATAAGTGCTGTTCCATTTGGGTTCAATTTGGTTACGAAGGAATCCTGTGATCCTCCTCCAAAGATGTTTTGGAAGGCATTTTTAACCGGGAAATCCATAGAACATGTTTCTTCTCCAACAATGTAGGCACAACCTGCGCTGTCTATTGCAATGTCGAGTGGTTGTTCAGCCTGGCTTCCTCCAAGGTAGGTACTGTAAATGAGAGCAGTTCCAGTTGAGTTCAGTTTAGTGATAAAAGCATCAAAACTATCCTGGTATACCTGATCAAATTCATCTCCATTATGCCAGACAGGACCACCTTTAGTGGTTTGGAATGCACCTTCAGTGGTGGGAAAGTCCGGGGAATTGGTTATTCCAGTAATATATGCACATCCTGCATTGTCCACTGCAATACCCCAACCTCTGGTGAGGATTGTTCCTCCGAGGTAAGTGCTGTAAACCAGATTTCCAGTTGAGTTCAGTTTAAACACAAAGGCATCGGTTACATTACCATAAATTCTGTCGTAAGCGCCTTCTGTAGTTGGATAATCAGCAGATTGTGTGTGTCCTGTGACATAAGCGTTTCCTAAAGCATCCACTGCCAGGGAATTAGGAGTTTCTCTAAGAGTTCCGCCTAAAATGGTGCTGTAAATTAAATTTCCATTACGATCCATTTTAACCACGAAAACATCATAGTTTCCGCCTGGACCAATTCGAGTCACACCACCAGTAGGGGCGGGGAAGTCATTGGGACTTGTGTTCGCTGATTTAGTCACACCAGATATGTATATGTTACCCTGTTCATCCACAAATATTCCTTTTCCTTTTTCCCACTCACTTCCTCCGAAGTATGTGCTGTAATTTAGGAAGGGATTGTTAGGTAGAGATAGGATAGTGGCATTGTCCTGAGAAGAGGCATACCTTAAATCACCCTTGAATATAGCTTGTAAATTGTATATTCCGGTAACAGTAGGAGTGTATGCATAGGTAGCCACACCACTACTATCTGTGGTTCCAGTACCCACCACGGTTCCGTTGACTGAAAACTGGACAACTTTACCCTGAATGGGGTTGCTGCTGGCATCTTTTAAGAGAGCATTCAAATTCGCACTCTGGTTAGGAATTCCTTGAACATCATTTACAGTGAGTTGTGTTGATTGCTGACTGTTGTTCACATTCAAAAGAATAGTATAACTTCCAGTCAATCCTTCCAGGTTGAGAGCCGTTGCTTTGACACTGTATTGCCCATTGGGAGTGTTACTAGTATCCCAATCATAACTCCAACCATCATTTGGATTGTTATCGGTGGCCACATGACCATCACTCACATTAAAAACAACTTGGGTAATTTCACTATGACTTTCAGCCGTCGCATTAATATGAACTGTTCCGTTCACCTGCGTGTTATGTTGTGGGTTTGTAATAGTCACTGCAGGATAATTTGAATCATGCGCAGTTACAGAACCACAAAAACACAACGCAAACACCAAAACAATGAACAAAAGAATTCCACTTCTTTTTATTTGTTTTTGTTTTTTCATCATTTTCACCTCCTATTTTATTTAAACAAAAAAATAATTGAATAATATTATATTTATATATTGTTATTACAAAATTGTTATCCGCCACCATATAATAATAAAAATAATGATAAATATCATATAAAATAATGTTAGGAACCGGTAACTGACGACTATAAGTAATACTGATTTTGCATCCACCCATCATGACATGTAGCCCAAAAAATTTTAATGAACTGACATTTGAAAAGTACTAAATATACCATGATTTCATCGACAGAATACCCATTTTCTCATGGCTTAAAGTAAAAAATATAGATAAATAGAAAACTTAATGAGTTAAAAACAAATTAAAAGATTTTACAATACATATAAGATCGAAATTTTAAAATTTTAGGTCTTTCAAGTCGTTTATGATTCTAAATTTTAAAATGAACTTGAGATAAAAGGAACTTAAGATTTACAAGCAGAAAATACCATTATAACCAAGATAGTACCCCCTATAACATAGTTATTAGTTAATAATAAGTATTACAAATTAATATCCAGATACATCTTAAGAAACATTAAACATCCCATTAACCCCCTCAACTCAGGATCATAATATAAATTCAAGATATCAGGATTCATTAGTAATACATTATTTTATACAATGATTAATTATTTATATCAGATCAACTAACTGATAATAGTCTACAACCATTTCAACTCCCATTGTTTTGCCACATGGCGAGGGTCAGGGATCTGACTATCCACCAATACAATCCTTGAAAAACATTTTCAGATCCCTGATGATATTTATTTTTAAAGTTTTTATTTTCAATCAACCCCCATAAACTGATCATACCCCAATGATACGATCCACCCCAATGATACGATCTATTACATTTTTTAATACATCAACCCCTAAATGGCACAGCATAGTAATAATAAAAAACAAATAGAAAGTCTTAAATAAGAGCGAGTCCCATGCATTGATTGTACGAATAACACCAAATAAATTATTACTTCAAGGGTGATGAGAGGTGTTTTTGTATTAATCGATGAACTTGCCATTTTCCTCCTGCAAGACGTCTCCAGCAGGGATCACATCAGATCCCTTCTGGCAACATTATATGGGGCATCAAATTTTATTAATCTGCTCAAATGTATCCTATCCACACTGATGCCCCCTATAATCTATTTTCATATATTTTCCAGAATTTCAAAAACACAAAATACCATTTCATTTAAGTTTCAATAGGTGTCACAATGAGAAATAAATCCATTGAAAAAATAACAGTCATGAAAGAATTAGAAAGAATGGAAAAAAAACTAGATGACGGTGCTAATATGGTTTGGACTAATTTTCCATACAGTGTATCTAATCTAGCAGTTATTCGAAGTTCCCTGAAGGAATTAGAACTTTGTAATGAAAATTTCCGTATAAGTTTTGATGAGAATGATATTTTTATTGAAAAAGATAAATTTTTCATTGCAAAGGAAGAGGATTTGAAATTTAATAAAAATACAGAAAGTCCTTGTTGAGGCCCCCAAATACAATTTAAATGTTTTTTTCTCCTATTTATTTATTTTTATTAGACTAAACCATTTTTTATGCAATAAATTAAGTTTTAACTATTATAAATAAGTTGAAACTGTTCTAAATAAGTTTTAACTATTATAACTAAATTTTAACCACCCATTTTTAAGTTTACTTTTTTAGTAGTGCTCATTATTACGTTTTCCAAAAAACCCCCATATTAGTAATACTTAATTAAAAATATTTATTTATGAATGATACATTAAGTTCATGGGGAGGTAAAAAATGTTTGATAACTTGAGAACAAGAATACTGGCAGTTATTTTCACCGGAGCTATTTTGATTGCAATAGATGGGTCAACCATTAGCCCGATTCTGGAATCAATACAGAAATCATTTGGAGTTAATGAGAGTGTTATAACCTGGATATTCAACATGGAAATCCTGTTTTTACTACTGGCAACTCCGATAATGGCTAAACTATCCGACAAATATGGTCGAAAAAATATATATGTTTTAAACGCAGTTTTATTCTTAATTGGAACATTAACCGTGGCGTTTTCCCAGTCCTTTGAAATGTTACTTGTTGGAAGGGCATTGCAGGGTATAGGTGCAGTTTTATCAGTACTGGCCATCACAATAATTGGAGATTACTTTGATGAAACCCGTGGTACAATACTGGGTGCTTTTGGAGTTATAATAGCCCTGGTGTATGCTTTGGGGCCCGCTATATCTGGTTTCCTGGTGAGTTTTGGATGGCACTGGGTTTTCATAATAAACATACCCGTGGCAGCCCTGGTGGTTCTCCTGGGTTACTACCTTTTACCTGCAAGTAAAACCACCGAAAAATATTCTAGTTTCGACTGGAAGGGTATGACCTTCCTGGGAGTAGCCATTGCATCTATTGCTTACTTTATATTCAATCTCAGTGGAGAGGCATCAGCAAACACTCAGTATTATACACTGAGCATATTCATCCTGGCCCTTATTGGATTCTGGTGGGTGGAAAGAAAAGCCCTGGAACCAATTCTTCCCCTTGGTCTTTTAAAAAGAAAAGACACCCTGATTGCAAGTGTGGTAACCCTGGTGGGTTACCTGGCCATGGCTGGAACTTACTACTTCTCTACTTACGCATCCATGGCTTTCAACCTCAGTTATTCAACAGCGGCCTACATGATACTGCCCATGACCATTGCATCCCTCATAACCACACCAGTGGTGGGTAAACTCCTGGATAAAACCGGAGCCAAACCTATAATGGTGGTGGGTGGAGTCTTAACAGCAATTGGAATGCTGATCCTGAGCTACTCATCCAACCTTTACGTATTCGCATTTTCACTGGTACTCATAGGTATTGGGAATGCTTCCATAGTTGGTAACGCTCTTTACTACATTTTCCTGGATGAAACCGGAAAATCAGAAAGAGCATCAGGCCAGGCCCTTTTAAACATACTCCTGAACACCGGATCACTTTTAGGTGGGGCAATTTTAGCCTCGGCCCTGGACTTTACTGCTTCGGGTGCTGCTTCCTTCCGCCATGTTTACCTCTATCTGGCAGTGACCTACGTGGTCTTAACTGTTCTGTCACTGGGACTTAAAGGCAGAATTTCAGGAAGTAAAAAAACAGTTGAAGGATAATCAACAATTTATCCATTTTCATTTTTTTTATGATTCTGTTGATGAATCCGGAAAAGTAACAGATTTTAGGAAATTAAATGACATTCAAATAAAGTTAGATGAGATTTAGGAAAGGCTAGGGGATTTATGAATAAAAATAGGAATGATATGGATGTTTAATAGTCTTAGAACAAGAATATTGGCAGTTATTTTTGCAGGGGCCATACTTATTGCCATAGATGGATCCACAGTATACCCTATGTTAGAAGCAATACAGGACACTTTTGCAGTTAACAAGAGCACAGTAACCTGGATTCTCAATATTGAAGTGATATTTATAATGTTGGGAACTCCTTTGTTTGCCAAGTTATCCGACAGATATGGTAGAAAACCAATATACCTCACAAGTGCCATATTATTCTTATTAGGAACCATAACTGTCTCATTTTCCCAGTCATTTGAAATTTTACTTATTGGAAGGGCATTACAGGGTTTGGGGGCTGTGTTATCAGTACTTGCGGTTACCATTATTGGAGACTACTTTGATGAAACACGTGGTACAATACTGGGTGCTTTTGGAGTTGTGATATCCTTAACATATGCTCTGGGTCCTGCAATAGCAGGTTTTTTCGTAGATATTAACTGGCACTACGTGTTTATGATCAACATACCAGTAGCCCTGGCAGTGGTTTTGTTGGGTTACTTCCTTCTCCCTGCAGGTAAACCACTGCAAAAACACAGAAGTTTCGACTGGAAGGGTATGAGCCTACTAGCCATCAGCATCAGCACATTATCTCTTTTAGTATACAGTTTTAAAGGAAACTGGCTCACTGAAATTGCATATGATGAAATGATTTTATTCCCTCTCCTGATCATATCACTGGCACTATTCTGGTGGGTTGAACGAAAAACAGACGAACCTATTCTACCTATTGGTCTTCTGAAACAGAGAGACATTCTCATAGGAAGTTTAGTTGCTCTTTTAGGTTTCCTGTTCATGGCTGGAACCTACTATTACTCCACGTTTGCCCGGCATGCTTTCAATCTTAGTTATTCAGATGCAGCTTACTTAGTGCTGCCACATACCATTGCTGCCATGGTGGCAACCATAATTGTGGGTAAACTCCTTGATAAACTGGGAGCCAAACCAATTATGGTAGCCGGAGGAGCCATAGCCGTTTTTGGAATGCTACTCATGAGTTACTCTCCCACTCCATTCATTTTTGCCCTGGCTGCAGTGATTTTTGCCATAGGCAACGCAGGTATACTGGGTCAGGCCCTTTACTACCTGTTCCTAGATGAAACTGACAAATCAAAAAGAGCATCAGGCCAAGCCTTGTTAAGTATATGTTTAAATGTAGGGGCACTTTTGGGAGGAGTAATAATAAGTAAATTCCTGGATTTCAGTGCCTCTGCTGCAGGAGTTGATTCTTTCAGAGATATGTACTTCTTCCTGGCCCTATCCTACGTACTGTTAACCATTCTAGCCATATGTCTTAGGGGCAGACTTTTCTCAAATAAGAAACCAGCTAAAGGATAAATTTGTGAAATCTAAATGGTTAACCTTTCTTATTTTTTTTAAATTATTAAACTAAATTAATGTTAAGCTACAGTAATTTTTTGATATTCAGGGTTTTTCTGAATCATTTTAACATATTCATCCGGTGATGGGAACCAGGAGAGATTAACATTCTCTAAATATTCTTCTGCAGCACTTTTTCCTTTGAGAATTTCGTCATAAGTTGGCAAACGCCATGAAACTCCAGGTACAGGGATGTAACCAGTTATATGGTAAGTTATTTCAGGATCCAGTTTTGCAATGAATTCTGCAATACTTGAGATTTCATCCGCTTCCACCAGTCCTGGAATGTAGACACTGCTGGCATCAACATCAACTCCCCTTTCATAAATAGTTCTGAAATTTTCCAAGACCGGTTTATTGGACTGGCCAGTGAATCTCTGGTAAAAATCCTCAGAAAAACTTTTTATACTCACGGAAATAGCATCAATACTCTCAGGAGGTAGTTTAAAACCATTAGAGTGACCTATCTTGGTATAAACTCCCAGTTCATTCTTTGTAAAATCAGTTAGTTTGGAAAGTTGAGGGTAGGTGGTTATTTCTCCCCCTACAAAATGTGCACGTTCTATATCCAATTCACATAGTACTTTTTTGATTTCATCAAGCTTTAGGAATTTTTCCGGTTTTGATCTGCCTTCCAGTTTATACAAACACCAGTTACAGTTGAAGTTACACCCATAATTGTGGAGATTTGCTCTTTTAAATTCCTCTGAATAGGTTATTTTATGGATTGCCATTAAAAACACCGTTAATGAAGTTTAAAAAGTGTGATCCTGGAAAATTATTAAAAGTTTGGTAGCACCTATTCCAGGATCGTGCTACCTTTATAGGTTTTGATATAAAAACCTTCCGATAGCAAACTTTTTAATGAGAGTAGCACTATGTCAATATAAGGATTAAAAGTAAATTAAAATGAAAATGAGGGTTAAATATGGTTGTAGAAAGAGTGGGAGTATCTTTTGAACCAGAACTCCTGGAAAAATTTGATAAATTGCTTAAAGTCAAGGGTTACACCAATAGATCGGAAGCTATCCGTGACCTTGTCCGGAAATCAATAATAGAAGCCCATATTGAAAGTGAAGATGAAGACATCGTTGGAACCCTGACTATAATCTACGATCATGATGTGGGAGACGTTACCAATGAATTGCAACATTTTCAACATTTCCATTTAGGTGAGATCATAGCAACCACCCATGTTCACGTAGAAAAACATGCCTGTCTGGAAGTTTTGGTAGTTAAAGGAAAATCAAAAAGTATACAAAAATTAACAGACCACATAAAAGCCATTAAAGGAGTAAAGCACGGCGAACTGGTTATTACTAAATCAACAGTTTAATAATCACACAGGAGATATTATTGAATACCTATTAAAAACATAAAATTAAAAAACTAATTTTAGTCCTTTATTCTTATTGATCCTATCCAGATTATCCTCTTAGCTTAGAAATTAGCCCATAAATCCAGCAGGAACAAGTAAAGTACCCTTTTTAAATCCATTATTGAATATTTCACCCATAATCCCAGGACTACTATTAGTTTCCAATTTTTAACATGGTCAATCCTTAAAATCTGTAAATTACATGGTTTAACCATGGAATTTAGACAACTTTTCGGATTAGCACAGAGGTGTTGTTAACCTTACCCGTGGGAAGGATCATCACTTCTTTGTGGAAACCACGGGTGGCCTTCTCGGTAACTGGAGAATAGAGAATAGCCCTCATACCTGTGTAGGTCCTGTATAGGACTGGAGTTACTGTATCCACTGCTTCCCAGACATTGGCAAATACCCTCTCCTTGGGTTCGGCCAGGGCTGCCACCATTACCACAGTGTAATCAATATTCCGTAAACTGGTTTCATCACCCAGCACCACTTCTATCTCAGATTCCAGTCCTAATTTTTCAATAACCTTGCGGGATAGTTTAGCCACCTCGGGCAATACCTCCACACTCACGCACCGGGCTTTGAATATTTTATTTAGGAGGATCAATGTCAGGGGGAGTGGCCCTCCACCAATGAAAACCACCTTCTGTTCTGGGGTGAATTTCACCAGCTGGTTTTCGTTTCTTAAAAGACCCTGGTATCGCTGGTAGAAATGGAAAGATTCCAGTGTTTTCCAGGGATCATCTGATTTTAAAATTGATTTAGCATTGTCAGTTTCCAGTCTGGCCCCTAACCCCACATAGAACTTTCTGATTAATTGAAGTGCCTCATTCATCTTTTCATCATCTAGGATATGTTTGGCTGAGTCAAAATCAATCTCCTGATCATGGGCAATTTCTTCCACAGAATCAAGGAGAGGTATGATCTCATCCAGAGGCATTTCATCCACGGTATAATCCCCATAACCTTTAAGGGAATTTGCAATTTCTTTAATTTTATCCCAGTATTTATAACAACTCATATTCAGTCTCCGTAAAGCAATACAAACAATCTATAAAGGTATTTCAAATTCTAAAATTAAATGGGTTAATGAATTCTATAAATAACTTTTATACGTTTTGTGGTTATAGCTATTTAACCTTATCAATTAACATTGTTTTTAATTCCACTTAATTTGATACGAAAATTTTATATACCAAATATTAGTTCTTCATTAATATAAAAAAAATTATTGTTATTACAAAATAGGTCCAAACAGCCAAAATAGTAATAATATTAAGATCAAAATTAATGGAGAATTGAATATGAGCTACTTTGAAATAAAAAGGCTCCAAGAAGAGCATCTTGCCCAGTACGATGTTGAAAAATTCCTTTTTAAAATGATCAAAGCAGAATACGGTTATGGCTTTGTTCCAGAATACCACCAGGACATAATAGATCTGGAAAAATACTATCTCCATCCAGAAAGAAACAACTTTTTCCTGGCCATAGACCCCTGTACTGAAAAAGTTATAGGAACACTGGGTATTCGAGCTTACGATAAAAATTTCCCATTATTTAAAAACATTTACAATTCCCAGAATACTGCCAGCATATGGAGGGTTTTTGTGGAAAAATCCTGGCGCAGGAAGAAAGTCGCATCAACCTTAGTCCACAGTGCAGAAGATTTCTGTCAGAGAAATGATTATGAAAAAGTGTACCTCCACACCCATAAAACAGTTGAAGGTTCCCTAGATTTCTGGATTTCCAGTGGTTACCACGTAGTATCCGACACTGAAAATCATCTTAAAACTGTTCATATGGAGAAACTAATAGAGAATAAAACCAATGTAAAGGATGCTAACGAAGTAATGGTTTTCCAATGATAAAATAAAAGATGTGACTAGGATTATCATGAAAAAAATGATTATGACCCTTTTTTAACAGGTTTTTTATACAAAAATTATTACTTTGCCTCCTTAAAATCCAATCAAAGTAATACCAATAGAAAAGCTTATAATATGCATCATGTTAAGGTACTATGAAGATAAAAGCTTTCATAAGTATTACTAAATCTCTTTTACACCGGTGATAAGTAATACTTAAAAAAGCTTTCCAAGTAAAAAAAGGAGGCAAAAAAATATGCATATACCAGATGGTTTTATTCCTTTGTGGCAATGTGCTATCTACTACGTTATACTTATAGTAGCATTGTACTTCGCCCAGAAATGGGCAAGGGAAAATCTTGATGAAAAAGCTGTTCCATTACTAGCAGTTTTAGCCGCCGGTATATTTGCCATAATGTCCATGAACATGCCCATACCATTTGGGACCAGTGGACACATGGTAGGCGGAGCTTTAGTAGCTATTGTATTCTGCGCCCCAGAGGCAGCAATTATTGTATTCACTCTTGTACTACTAGTACAGGGTCTGTTCTTTGGAGACGGAGGCATAACCGCGTTGGGTGCAAATGTACTTAACATGGGAATTATAGGCGGTTTTGTAGGACTTTACACCTTTAAAGGACTGAGAAAACCAATAGGAAAATATCCTGCAATATTCATTGCATCATGGTTATCTATCTTCCTGGCAGCCGAAGCAGTTGCTGTGGAAATGTGGCTGGCTGGAACTTTCCCATTAGTAGCTGGACTGGCATCCATGGGAATATACCACGCATTCATAGGTATTATTGAAGGTGTGTTAACTGTTGTAGTAATCATGGCTCTGGAAAAACTAAGACCTGATCTGCTTGCTTGGAACCGTAACAAAAAGATTGGTGAACCTAAATCCGAAACCGGTGAGGTGGCTGCCAAATGAGTACCAAAGATAAATACTTCGTTATTGGAGGGTTAATTGTTTGTCTGGTAATCGCATTTATGTCACCGTTTATAGCTTCACCAGATCCTGATGGTTTGGAAAAATCAGCAGAAAACATTGGTGTTGGTGAAACAGAACCTTCTATCCAATCACCTTTCCCTGATTATACAATAGAGGGTTTGGATAAAATTGGTGAAATAGCAGCTCTGGCTATAGGTATCATTGTAACGCTGATAATAGCCTACCTAGTAGCACTGTTGCTGCGAAGAAGGAACCCACCAGAAACATCTCCATAATATATTTTTTTATTTTTTTATTAAATCTTTTTTTAAGGGAAGAAATACCATAAAATTATAATATTTTCAAAAAAAGGAGATTCTTTTATGAATGGAGTAGGCTCAGTAAGAGAGCTTGAAAAAGAAACAGATAAAGATAGTCCCCTTCATTCCATGGACGGAAGAGTTAAGTTAATCTTATTGATATTCATCATTGTTTATGCAGTATTTTCCACTCAGATAATGGTCATGTTGTTCCTGGAGATTTACCTTTTAATATTGATTTACATTTCCAATGTTTCATTCAAAACTTCTCTAACCCGAATTCTATTACTCCTACCATTCGGGGGGTTTATAATCCTGTTCCAACCATTCATACACCCCGGTAATGTGATCTGGTCCGGAGCCTTTGGAATACATATAACAGATGGAGGCCTGATGTGGGCAGCACTCTTAATGTCCAGGCTTATAGTAGCCCTCACATCCATTGTGCTTTTAAGTTCCATAAGCCCCATGCAGGAAGTTGTGGAATCCTTCCGGAAACTGGGTATGCCCAGGGAATTTGCCATGATATTAAGTCTCATGATCCGCTTCCTGTTTATGTTCTACGATGAACTGCACCGGATTACCCACGCCCAGAAAGCCAGATGCTTTGATGCATTCAATAAAAAACTTCCATATAAATGGAGAATGAAACAGATGGGTTATACCGTAGCCATGATGTTTCTTCGGGCCTATGAACAGGGAGAAACAATTTATCTGAGCATGGCCAGCCGGGGATTCTCGGATAAATCAAAACTATACCATGACCGAAAGAAGAAAATCGGATCAGGGGATTACGCCTTTATTGCCTCCACCTTGGGACTGGTAGCCTGTTTACAGATTTTAGCCATGTCCTTCTTTTACCAGTGGGGATTTTTAGGGATGAACATTGTCTAGTACCAAGTAGAAGATGGATTATGAAGATTAATATGAAAATTGACTAGGTATGAAGATCTTAAATTGAACACGTCTTAAATTGAACATAATCATTAAATTGAACAATAATAGACAGACAGAGAGATCACTGGAGAAATTAAATGACCAGAACAATTATTCAAACAGAAAACATGTGTTTCACCTATCCTGATGGCACCTCTGCCCTTCACAACATAAATATTGCAATTGAAGAAGGTGAAAGAGTAGCCATAGTTGGTTCCAATGGTGCTGGTAAATCCACCCTCTTTGCACACTTCAACGGTATAAATCAACCCACTTCTGGATTGATAAAAATTGATGGCAAACCCGCAGTTTATGAAAAAAAGGAACTGCTCCAGATCAGGCAGAAAGTAGGTATTGTCTTCCAGAACCCTGATGATCAACTGTTTGCACCCACAGTAGTAGAGGATGTGGCCTTTGGCCCTATGAACCTGGGACTTTCCGAGGAAGAAGTGGATGAAAGGGTGGAAGAAGCCCTTGAAATGGTGGGAATGAGTGGCTTGGAAAAAAAAGCACCACACCACCTCAGCGGGGGTCAAAAGAAAAGAGTGGCCATTGCCGGTATCCTGGCTATGCGCCCGGAGATCATGGTACTGGATGAACCCACCACTGGACTGGATCCCAAGGGTGTGGAACAGATCATGGAAATACTCTACAAGTTAAGCCATGAAGATATGAGTATAATCATTGCATCCCACGACGTGGAGATGGTCACCCAGTTTGCAGACAAAATCTTCGTACTTCACGAGGGTCAAATAATAGGTCAGGGTACTCCCGAGGAAATATTCAACAACTACGAAACCCTTAAAAAAGCACATTTAAGGCCCCCAAAATCTGCAGAACTTCTGCATATGCTTAAAAGTAATGGGGTGTCCTGTGATGTTAAATTAACAGTTGAAGAAGCGTATCATGAAATATTACATACCATTGGTGCAGAATCTTTCCATAATCTACTGCATTTAATTAAAAATCAACTTCATCACCGTCTTTTGCATGAATTAGGTGAGGAAAACTATCACAAAATGTTACACATTCTGGAAGAAGAACAGATAAATCATCAAAACTCCATAACTCATCAAAAATTCAATAATCATGAATAAAACAGATTAAACTGTTCTTCTCTTCTTTTTGACTAAATTCCATATTTAGTAGAATTATCTTCAGGAAATTACCTTCAAGGAGAATTATTTTATTTCCGTTTATGTTATGGAATAACTTAAAATCCCCTTAACAAACCTAAAAATCTGTTTTTAACTTAAAACGATTGTTTTACAATTTTAATCAGACTTAAAATTTTTTTCTATTTCATAATGTCGCAGGACACTTTCTAAAAGCATAAATGTTTTTTTTATCCCTGATTTCTGCCTTGCTAGGAGCTGATTGGAGTTAGAAGAACAAAGATCAGCAGATACATCTGAAGTAGTTTTAACTGTTAATTTATCAGTTACAATAGAAATACCTCCCCTACCAATTCCTGCTGTGGTTCCTATCCCAATATCTGCCCCAGTTATTTCTTTAACTGCTCTAGCCATCAGCACCGCCACTTCCAGGTCATCTTCCTCCTGGTAAACTTTTATACCGTTTATCAGTTTTTGTGGTTGAGGAGGGTTAACCTTTAAGACTGATTTAACTGCAGATAATGTGGGGATGAACATCCCGCAAAGGAGGATCAATTCGCCACGGCGATCTTTTAACCATTTCAGGTTAAGTGATTTAGGACCGAATTCACCATGATACCCCTGTATAGCTGCATGTATTTCTCGGGCAATGATTCCATGGGTGAAGCATTCGGCAGTGGCAATTGTTATTGTCATATTTATCAACAATATATTGGATATTATTAACAGTTCAATCCTGTTAAACTAATTGGTTTTGAATGATTCATTTACGTACTTTAAATTAATATCGGATTTTTTTAGAAATGGTTAACATCATTAAATGATCTGCTGTAACGCTTTTAGGATTTCCATGGTCATTCTCCGGGCAATCTCATCCAGCACATATGGTGTAACTGGTTCTGAGTCCCTGATGAATTTTCCAGTGGTTATTAGAGTGTGGTTTTCTTCTATGCCTTCTGCTCTTAATTCATCAGCCACAGGATTATCATGATCTGCTGAAGATATGTCCATCACCTTTATTTTCTCATTTCCTATTCCAAAAACTCCAGCCGTGCTTATGGTTCTTGCACCAATTTCATGTGCTCTTTTTATAATGGCTGCTGTGGTAGGGATGGTATTTCCCCCGGCTATTTCCACACAGACCACATCCCTCTGGATTAAGTCTAAGTTTTTAGGGGTGATATCCTGCTTGATTGGTATAACTTCTTTAATGCCACATAGATCATGCAGAAGATCCACCTTGTATTCTCCCAGTTTACCCCCTAACATCTTGAAAATCAGGTCTCCCTGGGAGATTTTTTGAGAATCAATTGCAGTTATTTTCTGGGGACCTCCCCTGTGTACCTGGGCTAAATTAATCCCAGTTCTTATTCCCAGTCTTCCCAGTCCAACCAGGGTGACATGGCCTTCTGGGATTTTATTATTTTCAATTTCTTCGATTTTCATTTGGATACCCATAGATTTTTTTAAAGTGATGAATTTGAGTAGTTTAAGTAGTAGAAACAACAAAAAAATAGAACAATAGGGCATCTAACTCTTGTGATACATTTGAGCGAAAAATGTTAATAATCATCAGATGCCCTAACATTCACCCAATATCCGGATTTTTTTTACATTGAAAGTAATACATCCTTCTATTGAACTTGGGGAGGAGGTATTTATGAGCTAAACCGTCCTCAAAGAATTATATAGTACTAAGTACTATAAATACTTTATCTTATAAAAGTATTACTTTTTCTCTGGATTCATCTTTCTTTTTATGATTTTTAAAGAAAATATATCGATTTTTAATTCAATAAATCTTAATTAAGGATTTATTTTCATCTTAAACCTTCAAATTCTGACAATTGATATGTTCCCAGGGCTTCCCCGGGTCCAGATAATCTGTTTTAATTCCTAGTTTACCAATTAATTGACAGAGTCGAATTAAACCCGGAACTTCTGTTGCCTGATGAGTGGCATCAACCAGGGTGATCCCCAGTTTTCTGGCAAGAATACTTCCAGGATGGGTTAAATCACCAGATAATAATAGATCAACACCTTTTTCACTGGCCAATTGTATATAGTGAGTATTCAAACCGAATCCAGATATTATAGCTACTTTTTTTAAGGTGTTTTTGTTTCCCTTTACCAGGTTAATATTATCAACTGGGATTGACCTGGAAACGTTTCTGAGGAACTCTTCCAAGTTATATCCTGTACTAATGCTGTTTTTTTTGGAATTACCCCTCCTTTTGGAATTACCACTCCTTTTGGAATTACCCATTCTATCAGTATTACAGATTCTACCTATTCCGGTCTCAGATTCCAGGATATCGATAACTTCAAGTTGGAGGGATTCAGCCAGGGCATCACAAGCACCGCCCTGGACAATATCCCAGTTGGAATGGATGATGTAAGTGGGAATGGTTGGAGTAAATAGTGGTGGATGGTGACAAACTAAGAGATCTGCGTCTGTTGTATCTGGGATTATTCCAGGAATAAGATCTAAAACTACTAATGCGTTTTCCACCTCGATTTTCTCCGGATGGCCCGGGCCAATGAATCCTACTGGATCATCCTTTAAAGCTAATTTAAAAGGGACTTCTTCCTCTATGTATTGGAAAAGTTCAGATGCTAACATCAGCCACCACAGAATCAATTTTTTGCAGGTATTCTTCCATTGTATCATCTGGAGAGATGGGTTGCAGAGCAGATATGATCATTGCAGGTTCTGTCATGAGTTTTGTGAATTTAGGGTAGTTTTTTTCTTTAAAAAGGACTCCCTCATAAAAATTCATACCAGCTACCCCGTAAAGAACTCCCTTACTTTTTAATAAATCATGAAGGGAATTTCTGAGGATTTCAATGGTCATGGTCATGGTTCCAGAAGTTTTTGTATTCAAACCACCGGTTTTAAGGATTCCCTTATACTGAGAGCTGGCCAGTTCTAAGCGTTCTGTTATGTTGCTTTTTTCCATGATACTGTTATCGCTACCATCAGAGGTGGGATCTTCTACCATGAATAAGGATACATCGGAATTTACAAATTCCCTGACTGATTCTGGGCTCAATCCCCCCAGACCGGTGGTGTCAATCACCAGGTCCGCATCACTGATCCGGGTTAAATCATCTGTAAAATGAACCCCATCACCCAGAAGAGATTCAAGGTGGGGGTGGATATCAATAACTGTGACCTTTGAAAACTCTTTAAATCGTTCAGCCAGTTTCATCCCGGTGATATAAGCCCCTACAATAACTGTCCTATCTATATTTACATCCAGTGATTCTACCCAGTTGAGGGTGGCTTCACATTTAACATCACCGATTTGGTTTATGATATCTCCGGTTTTCATTCCGGAATACATGGTGTATACCTCTTCAGTGATTCCCCTTTCCTTGATGATCATTCCACCACCATAAATCCAATTCTCAAAAGAGCATGGGTTATTTCATCTCGGACTGCATCTTCTACTTTCTTACCATGTAGAATATGGGAGGGTGATGTGGCTGCAGATAATATTCTACCTTTTTTATCCATTATCACCAGTAATGATCCAGAACCTGGAACTCCCAGGCGTCCTCTGGCAATTACCAGATCACAATCACAGGTATCCAGGGCCATGAGGGCTTTGGTAATGGCAGGAGTTCTTGATAGATCTGCAGAGTTGGTGTGTATACACAAATGCTCAGCACTTGGTAAATTGAATTTGGTTAAAACTTCATTTATGGCCTTTGTTTTTACTGTGTTTCTGTTGGGAACCACGATTCTCTTACAGGAGCGGATGTGTTTTTGGAGTGATAATAATTCCTCTTCTGTATCACCAAATCGTTCCCCTTCAACAGATTCTGCATAGGCATTTTTGATTGTTTTCTCGAAATCCATGGAATAACCTGCTTTTTTCTAGTATCTACAACTGTAACCTGTTATTTCTATTTGATATTTTAATTTCTCATTATATTCCAATGATCCCCTTATATGCCATTATTTTAAGTAAATCTCTTCATATCTCATTATATCTCAGTGATTCCCACTTCTTTAACCGGGCATGGGATTTCATTAATTTCGGGGTTAAGTCCAAGTTCTTTAATGGTGCTAATAACTTCTTTAAGGTTTCCACAACTTGGAGAACCAACCCCCTTAACATCCAGAGGATAGTCGTCTGGAATTACAGTTGCAACATTATCTGCTCCGGATAACAATGAAAACTTAACATTTTCCGGGCCAATGGTGGGGGTGGGAACAGTGATCCGTAAATCATTGAACATCAATCTGGTTATAGCAATGGTTTTCATCTGTTCAATCAGTGAACAGGGCGGATGATCTGCCATGGGTGTGTCTAAATAAGGATTAAAGCCCATAATTGGTATTTCACCCAGGGTGGAGAATTCTTTAAGTAAAAACAGATGGTTTACACGGTCCTGGTACGATTCGCCAACTCCAATAAGCAGACCAGATGAGAGTTCTATATCCACGTCGTTTACCATTTTACATACCATTAACCTGTCTTTAAGTAGTTCACCAGGTTTTAGATGATTGAATAGTTTCTGGTTTATTGTTTCAAGGTTACAGCACACTGTGTCAGTCTGGTATTCTGCAAGTTGTTTCAGGGCTTCATTATTTAGATCAGAACCAACATTCACCAGCAACTCCAGTTTGGTGTTTTCTTTCACAATCTTTGCCGCTTGAACAGCATGCTCTCCGTTGTATCCATGGGCGCCGGAGCAGCTGACCCGGGGAATTCCAGATCTTTCCACAGATCTGGCGGCCATTAATATTTCATCTTCTGTTTTTGTGAAAGAATGATAGTATCCTTCAGAGGAGGTTTTAGCTGCAAAACCACAGTATTTACATTTTGGGGTTACTTTACATAAATTGGTTAAATGAACAGTTGAGGTGAGTTTAATACTCCTGTTTTTGGAATCTCGTAGTTTTGAAGCAGCTTCAAAAATTTTAAGGGTGTTTTCATGAGATTTTGTTCTGAACAATTCCAGAACTTCATCTTTTCTTAAATCTTCTTCATTTAACGCCCTTTTGATAATTTTGTTTATCAATTTAGCACCTGATGTGTTTTTTATATGTTTTGAGAGTAAGACTTATGATGAACTTCCAATCATTAGCCTATTAAAATATGAAGCAATGAGTGTTGGAATTTAAGTTGAAAATTTTCATGTAATCATTTTTATTTTCATTTTTCCCTGTTTTTTTAAAAAAATAAAAAGGGTGGTCTGTTTATATGTTACAGGTTGGTCCCTTTCCTTTTCTGTTTTCCAGTACTTCCAGGACTGAAGGTAAGACATCTGCGGCAGCACCGAAGTTCATGGAGTCTGCTGTTCCCAGGAGTGCTCCGGGGTCCAGTTTTTCTTCCATGTGGTCAATTCCCACACTGTTCATCAGATCGGTTACCTGGGTCAGTGATTCTTTGGCCATCATCTGTGCGAATCCTGCTGGAGCGCCCAGTATGTTCATTACTGAGTCACGGTAGCTCAATATTCCAGCGTAGGTTATGGCAGTGAGTGCCGAGCACATGTCACACACTGGACCTAATAGTTCTGCAGGGAGTTTGAAAGCATCCCCACGGGCTGCTACACCCCAATCAACCAGTTTACAGATGGCATCTTCAGAGGCGTAACCTTCTGCAATGTACACCTGTCCTTTCATTTCAGGTACTGCTCCAGGGTGATACGAAGATACATTGACTTTTGGTGCAATGTTCATTTCATCACTTGATAGGTCTTCGAATATTTTCTGGAACATAGTGGTAGGCACTGTACAGGCATGGGTTAAGATAGCGCCTTCTTTGAGGTTATCGGCGAATTCCTTGATGATTCCCATCTGCATGTCACCCTTAGGGAACCAGGTCATGACCCAGTCTGCATCCTGAACTGCTTCGTTATCATCGGTGGTGACTTCAAAACCAAGATCTTCAGGGTGTGTGAAATGAATAGCTCCTTTAGGTGGCTTTGGAAGGTCTTTAGCTACTGCATTGACTTTTTCCCTGATCTGTGGCATTATGCTTTCAGGATCTTTTTTATGAGCTTCAATAACTGCTTCGTATTCAAAATCATCAATGACAGTGAAGTCATTGTCAAATACCGGATCTGATACCACTATTTCATCTATGCCTGCTAATTCCTTGAGTTCTGCCCCCATGGCAATGGTGGAATGAGTCATGGCTATTTCTGGTTTTCCAACTTGTTCTGCTACTTCGCAGGCTCGGCTGAAGTTGGTTATCCCACTGGCTGCGTGGGTTCTATAACAACCGGCCCCCAATATTGCAAGTTTCATACTATCACTCCTTTTTTCTATCAAATAGTAATAATACTACCATTTTTTGTAGTACAAAATAAGATAGTCTAATTGTAATATAAATGTTTTGATTTATATCACAATCTTTGAATATTAGAGAATAATATAATAAAATTTAATTACTTAATCATAAAATGTCTTTACTAAATGAATATTCTTTATTATATAAACATAGTATCCATTAATCCCCTATACATCGTGGACCCAACCTCTAAGCCCATAAAATTACTATTTTTATAAAAAGAACAATTTTAATTTGATTAATTTAAACCAGTATTTACTCTGGTTAATGAAAAAAATAAACGATTGAAAATAATAGATGTTATTGAAAATAGTAGGGACTTTAAAAGCCCCTGTTACCTATGATGACCCTCATATTTGCAATTCTGGTTTAATTGATTCTATTAACCGATATTTCTTCAAAATATTATTTTTTGATAACTGTCGCTCTTTCATGGATCAGGGCATTTTGATCAGTTAAACCGATCATCTCATCAGGCAAGTGTTCTAAACTAGCCCCATATTTAAGTCCATCAGTCACTGTTTTCTGTTTACGGATGAAAGTTCCTTCACTTATGTTAAATCCAAAAGGTAGATGCCTGGCACATATTTCCCTTATGTTATCGTGGAACTGATCAGGATCTTCTATTTCGGTTGTTTTAACTTCAATTAAAACTCGGCCAGTTTTAACATGCAAATCAATTTTTTGACCCTTAATTGTGATGAACCTGGATTCTTCACCAGTTTCTGAAATTGACATTCTTCTCCCATGTAGAACTATCCTATTAACCTCATTTATACCATCCAAGTCAAGTAATAGCTTTTCAGTAGTTTCACAACCCAACAAACGGTGGGGAAATATTTCAATATCTGTTACCTGATTTTCAACATCACTTTCAATATCCATTTATTTCAACTCCAGTTTTATTTTATAAAGATTTAAATTATAGACCCCAAACATAACATACAAACATTTTGGACCTTTTCCATTGGAATTCAATCGCTACTTCCAATATTTGCCTATTTCTTAAATCCCAAACCCCCTAAAAATATTGTAAAGGAATTCACAGGAATCAAGAGAATTCACAGTGCATTGATGAATTTAAAAGGAGACTTATAAAGTCTCCTTCTCTGTAGGAAGGAATTGACAGTAAATGGTGGCATTCCATTCACACATGTCATAACCAATAGTAATAATATAACTAATATTAATTTTATTACTAATGGTTAGTCTCATAAGAAGTAGTAAGAACTATATAAGATTTACGGTTACTCTGATTAACGGAAGCAATGCCCCATTTTTGCATATCTCATTTTTATCTGGAAAAATTGTTAATAAATAATGCCAGAATAATAATATTTTTTTACAAAATCCCATTTAAAAAAACTTCCATCCAGAACCCTATTTCCACAAATTGCACCAATATCCGTTTATTTACCAAAAATACAATTATTACCCCAACCTCAAAGAAAATTAAATGATGGGCCTTTTAATAGTTTACCAATTTTTTAAAATTTAAATACAATATTAATGCTATTAATCACTTTTTACGACCAAATAACTGCAAAGAATCTATTTTAATAACCAAAACCTTTATAAATGTAATACTACTTAGGTCTTTATTAATCATCACGGAGGTAATATAAAAATGATAACAAGTAATACAAACTTGAATGTTTGTGTAAATAAAATCAAGATGATCAGGCCAGGGAACAATCCAAGAAGCTGTGATCTAAACCTAAATGTCGATTGGACTATTGAATACAATAGAACAGATGAAGGAGACATGGGATACGTTTGTACATTAGATGCAATGGGTGAAATGCCACTCAAATTTGCAATACAGGGTTTCTTAGAATGTGAAACCCAAATAGAAGATTTAGAAAAACGTTCAGATGAACTTTCACCACTCATTCTGGATAAATGTATGAACACCATGGTAAATATTGTAAACGCCACCAACAACAGCATAATCACCATTAACACTGTTCCAGAAGTTTATTTAAACTGTGTTTCCAGTGAGTTCAAAAACTAGACTTTAACACTATTTAAAACTTTGAATATTATTTAAACATTCAATACCGCTTCAAATCATATTTAAACCCACATTCAAGAAAAATAACTGTTAATTTCAAACCTTAGACGTCTAAAAAACATCATATGTCCCTAAATACTATTTAGATAGCCCCTAAAGACCATTTAGATAGTCTAAGATTACCTCAATTATGATCAAAAACCATTTAAAAAAAAACAGGTGTACAAATGTTGAAAATCGCACATACCATCTGCCCATCCTGCAGTGTAGGATGCGGAGTGAACCTTATAATCAAAAACCAGGAAGCAGTGGGAACTTATCCCTACAAAAGACATCCGGTAAACCAGGGAAAAAACTGTAAAAAAGGAAGAGATTCATTCCATATATTGAATGAAAACCGCTTAGAAAATCCACTGATAAAAAAAACAGGTTTAGAACAGGTAAGCTGGGATGATGCCCTTGGGGCAGCTGGTTCAAAGATGAAATCGTATTCTCCAAGTGAAATTGGAATTATTGCCTCTGGAAACTGCACCAACAAGGAATATGAAACCCTGAAAAAATTCGCCAAATCAATGGGTGTTGAAAACGTTGGTTACAATGCAGGGACTGTTCCATCATTTGATTTTGAAACAGCCACCCTAGACGACGTTGAAAACTCAAGTACTATCATGATAATAGGCGATGTTTTAAAAGAAAACCCTTTATTGGGCCGTCGAGTTATTTTAGCACACGAGAATGGTGCCAATATAATATCTGTGGATTTATTTGAAAAAACACTCACCGGAATAAATTCTGATGAATACATACAGGTAGAATCAATGTCTGAATTTTCAGAAATTAGTAAAAAAATCCTTCCCCAACTCAATGAATCATCCACAGTCCTGATTGAGAATCTAAAAACCAGAGAAGAATTTGAAAATGTCCTTAAAATCTTCCAGGATTCTGATGCCAAAATATTACCCGTACTTGAAGATTGCAACAGTAGAGGAGCTATGAACCATCTACCTGCATTGAATAAAGATGAATTGAAGGAGATCCTGGAAAAGGTGAAACTTTTGTACGTGGTAGGTGATGACCCTGCATCTTACTTGGGTGAATCCATGAAAAACTTGGATTTCATTATTACAGAAGGTTATTCTGTTACTGAAACTGTTTTGATGTCTGATGTGGTTTTACCAGGAACCTGCTGGGCTGAAAAGTCAGGATCATTCACCAGCACCACTGGAGAAACTCAAAAAATCTCAAAAATAGTTGAAGCACCAGGAGATGCCAAGGACGACGTGAACATTATGATGGAACTGGCTGAAAAAACAGGACTGGAGTTGTAAGGTGTATAAAATGGAACCACAATTTTTACTTGCCAAAGCAAAAGACGAAGAAATAGCCAAAAAAGGAGAATGTGGAGGTGCTGTCAGCGCTTTATTTAAATATCTTCTAGACCAGGAACTGGTTGATGGAGTTTTAACACTCACCAGAGGAGACGATGTATACGATGGTATCCCCACACTGCTTGAGAATTCAGATGACCTAATAGAAACTTGCGGATCCCTGCACTGTGCACCAACCATGTTCGGAGATCTGATAAGTAAACAGTTAGCTGACATGCGACTGGCAGTCAGTGTGAAACCCTGCGATGCCATGGCCATAAAGGAACTGGAAAAAAGGCACCAGATCGACAGCAATGCCATCTACAAGGTAGGGCTTAACTGTGGAGGTACAGTGATGCCCATCACTGCCCGGAAAATGATCGAAATGTTCTATGATGTGGACCCAGAAGACGTAGTGGCCGAAGAAATCGATAAAGGTAAATTCATCATAGAATTATCCGACGGGACCCATAAAGCTGTTGAAATTGATGAACTAGAAGAAAAAGAGTACGGTAGGCGGAAAAACTGCCAGAGATGCGAACTGAAAATACCTCGAAACGCAAATCTGGCCTGTGGAAACTGGGGAGCAGAACCTGGCTGGACCTTCATTGAAGTTGTGACTGAAAAAGGCAGGGAACTGGTGGAAAATGCCCGGAAAAATGGATACTTAGAAGTTAAAACCCCATCGGAAAAAGCAATTGCCATAAGAGAGAAGATTGAGGGAGTGATGATAAAGTTAGCCCGTAAATTCCAGGATAAATATCTGGAAGAAAATTATCCCGCCCCTAATAACTGGGATGAATACTGGAACCGGTGCATAAAATGCTATGCCTGTCGGGATGTGTGTCCACTGTGTTTCTGTAAAGAATGTGACCTTGAAAAAGATTTCTATGCTGATGAAAATGAAATAACACCAGATCCACTCACTTTCCAGGGAGTTAGATTGTCCCATATGAGTTTCAGCTGTGTAAACTGTGGACAGTGCGAGGATGTGTGTCCCATGGAGATCCCACTGGCTCGAATCTATCACAGAATGCAGAAAAAGTACAAAGGTGAAACTGGATTCGTAGCTGGTGTGAGTGAAGAATTACCCCCACTGTACAGTCCAGAAAAGGAATAAAAATGAAAGCATTTGAAAGTTCATAAATTGGATTAAAATATGTTGAATCTTTAAGAGGAATCTTTAAGAGCTGAAAATTAAAATTAAGGTGATAATAATGTCTGAAAATGATCCAAAAATATTGGGATTTTGTTGTAACTGGTGTTGTTACGGAGGTGCAGACACTGCAGGTACTGCCCGAATGCAGTACCCACCTAATGTCAGAATTTTACGGGTGATGTGCTCCGGTAGAATCAACCCATCAATGATACTCAAAGCATTCAAAGAGGGAGCAGATGGTGTTTTTGTAGGAGGCTGTCATATGGGCGACTGTCACTACGATGCAGGGAACTACAAATGGAAACGAAGGGCTAAAATGATTGAAGATCTCCTGCCAGAATTTGGTATTGATAAAGAAAGGTTCCGTTTTGAATGGATCTCAGCCTCTGAGGGTGAAAAGTTCCAGAAAACAATGAAAGAATTCAGTAATACCATAAAATCAGAAGGACCTCTCCAAAGGAAATTCCCCAAAGAATCCAACCACTGAACAGATTCTAATTTTTCATTTTTTTTAAATAAATTTATTTTATTTATCCATAATTTAAAAATAAGATTAATAAAGCCATTTAATCACGAATAAATTTAATAATAGACCTAAATTAGGAAAATAAGTCCAAATTACGAATATTATCCTAAATTAAGAATATCTGATTAAAATGAGGATATCAGATTAAATTGAGAATATTAGATTAAAATGAGGATATCAAGTAGTTATTTTCAAACTAAACTGAGGATTTCAAATTGATCAAAATTACATTAAACCAAGAATATCGAATTAAATTAATAATATCAACCTTGTGTAGTTTCAAAGGTGAAAAAAATGAAAATAGCAGTTTATGGTGCTGGAAATCAGGAACTTTATGTTAATCAACTGAAATTACCAGAAAAATACGGGGGAACCCCTCCTTATGGGGGAAGCAGGATGGCAATTGAATTTAAAAAAGCAGGTCATGATGTTTACCTTGCAGAACCTGATCGGAGCATGCTTACTATTGATATGTGGAAAACAGTAGAAGATAGTGGGGTGATAGTCACCTCCGACGATGCTGAAGCTGCCCGTAATGCAGAAATAGCGGTTCTCTTCACACCCTTTGGTAAACCCACCTTTAACATTGCTAAAAATATCATAACTCACCTTCCAGAAGGTGGTGTGATTACCAACACCTGCACTGTTTCTCCCCTGGTACTGTACTATGTGCTGGAAGTGGAGATTAAAAGAAAAAGAAAAGATGTGGGAATAAGTTCCATGCACCCTGCAGCCGTTCCTGGGACTCCCCAACATGGCCACTATGTGATTGGAGGCCACACCACCAATGATCTGGACTTAGCCACACCGGAACAGATTAAAAAGTGCGAGGACCTGGTTAAAAGCTGCAATAAAGATGCTTACGTTGTTCCTGCGGATGTTTCATCGGCAGTGGCGGACATGGGATCCCTGGTAACTGCAGTGACCCTTTCAGGGGTTCTGGACTACTATCAAGTGGGCACCAGGATCATTAAGGCACCCCAGGAAATGGTTGAAAAACAGATACTCATGACCCTGCAGACCATGGCCTCCCTGGTGGAGTCATCTGGAGTTAATGGCCTCTTAAAAGCAATGCATCCAGAGTTACTGGTTAAAAGTGCCAGTTCTATGCACCTTTTAGATGAACAGAAAGATTTAGATGCAGCCTTAGAAACTTTATCCAATCTGGATCCGGAGTTGATGGAAAATGCCAGGGATGCAGATATAAAACCAACCAACCTGGTGGCTGCCCAGGCCTTATCAAAGGAACTTCTGAATTTAATGGGGGAAAGGGCATCTGAAGGTACCATCAGGCGGTGCATGCGTAAGATGTTTGAGTGAATCAATCACTTCCCTTTACTAGATAATCCATCTCCAATTTATTTTAAAATCAAAACCCAATCAATACCCTGCAAAAAAGTTGGGTTGGGTATGAGTTTTATACAGTAACCAAACAAGTTTGTAATACTTAAACTACTTTTTATACTAACTTTTAAATAGCTTAACCAATTATTATAATTAGATAGAAAAAGGCCAAATCTGGACTGATAAAGCTATTGATAAACATAATCAAGATTTTATAAACTTTGGAAAAGTCTAAAGGTGATTTTTGTGTATGATATAGTCAAAGAAGCAGTAAATGATATGGATTCAGCTCTTGAACTTAGTAAAGCTAATAAAAATGTCAACGATGTGGTGGATGCAGTTTCCGAACTATCCACTGCTGAGGCCACCCAGCTGGGAATGAACTTCAAAAAATTCCCCATAGGATGTGATCTGACTGAGATCGTGGTTGGTACCTGTGCCTCTGACCTGGGAAGAGATGAACTCATGGGTAACTGCATGTTATCCAACATGCTTGGTGCTTCCATCCATGTATGTGCCTATGCCTTTGCTGATATTGCCGAAGCTAACAACATGCGGGGTATTGATATCCTTAGAGAAGTTAGAGAAGCCACTGATGTTCCACTGGACCTGGACCACTTTGGTCGTTTCGGAGCCATGCGCTTCCCAAGGGAGATTGTTAAATGCCCGGGACAGTGTTATAATCAGGGCCCACCATTTCAGGAATGTCCACGGGACAGGATCCACGCCAGACTCGTGGATAAAGAGGAAGCTGCACAGGACGAGAGGGAAGAATGGATTAAATGTTCATCATCTGTGGCCATTAATGTAACCAGTGCCCAGGGTGGGGAAGGTCATGCTGCACCCTTGGAAGAGGCTGAAGAAATTGCTAGTCTTGCCCAGGAATACGGTAAAGGAGTGGAGGCCATCATGTTCATTGGAGATGGATACGATGATCTGGTCACCGGATTCAGTAAAGCCCTTGAATTGGGGGCGGACATCTTTGTACTGGAGGGAGGACCATTTAACCAATCCAGTAACCGTTTGGATAGCTTTGCCAAGGCCGTTGCCATGGCACGTATACTGGTTCCAGGGAAAATCGTGGCCACCAACGGTGCCTATGAAGATGAATGTCGTGTGGGTCTGCGAGCAGGACTTAACGCCATAATCACTGGTTTTCCCAGTAACCACCATGGATACATGTGCGGATACAGTCCAGGAACTGCGAAAAAAGGTAATTTTGGACTTCCACGGGTTATTAAAATAATCAAAGAAGAACTCAAACCAGGTTTGACCAACGTACCAATACAGAGGGGAGAACTAGAAGCACTGGCCTCTTCAATTAAGGTAGTGGGTCCTGAAAATGTTTATCCACAGAAAATAGGAGAGTTCACATTGGGAGATGCCCATTGGGCAGTGGTTCCCAATTCACCCATTTATGAAAAGGTTGAAGTTCAAAGGACCATCCAGAGTATTCATGAAAGTTTAACAGGTAGTAGTGCTGCACTCATTGGAGGCAGGTTCGTGTCATGGGCTTTAGCCAGAGAACTCAACAAGGATATGGATGAGATCATCATCAGTGATAAAGATCCATGGGTGGAGAAGGTAACTGTGGACATCTTAAATAGAGAACTCCCATCCACTGTCATTGGGGCCTCATCAGATGATAAATTAGCATCACAAAATGCAGATCATACCATAATCACCTCCACCATTCCAGGACTGGTTAGGAGGATTTCAGGGAATTTGGATGGAGCTATTACTTTGATTTGAGTTAAAATAGTATCAAGTCTTTAAAATAAGAGTATCAATTAAAAATAAAGTAAATTCTAAAGAAAAAAGGAAATTCCTAAAATTCCCTTACAAATCTTTTTTTTGCATAAAAATTTTGAATGTCCAGATAATCAGGTTATTCTTCCCGCACTGACCACATCAAACTCATCCAGATTCACACTTCCTATGATACGGTAGAACTCTTCTTCAGGTTGACTGTGGAGTTCCTCATGATCAAAACCCCTCTCCTGTTCCAGTCCACGGATGTAATATTTGAAGTCAGGACCTAATTCATCCATGATCCTGTACCCTCTTCCAATGTGAACCAGGTCTTTTACATCACACTTAGAGGTAAGATTCACGATTTTCCCTAAGAGCTGTTCTGTGGGTTGTTTGTATGTTCCCATTTCCAGTGCTGTTTCAATATCCATTGGAACTCCCAGTTCACGGGCAACTTGGCGTTGGGTTTTCCCGGTGTGTTTTCTGAATCCTAAAACCAAATTTTTTAAATCATCTTCCATAAGATCATGCCTCCTACTTTTGTAAATAATAATATGATCCCCATATTATAAATAATTATTTAAACTAAAGTATTACTTATCTTTGGGTATTAAAAAGTTGAAAATCTCTTTAAAATGAGTTGAAATCTCTCAAAAATAAGGATGAAAATCTCTCAAAAATAAGGATGAAAATCTCTCAAAAATCATTCCCTACCAACCCGAAAGCTTATTTATTTTAAAATCCTATCTAGTTCAAAGTAGGAACTCGTTATAAATCATCTGAAATTAACTACCACTCCAGATCATATTCACGTTTTAATTAAAATAAACAGTTAACTAAATAAATAATTAAATACAGGGTGCCAATTTGCTTAAAAAACGTTATATATTCTTAATTTTACTGATCCTCCTGGGGATTTACATGTTCATCGAGCCATACTGGATTGAAACCAAGTATGTGACCATTGAATCTGATCAGATTCCAAGCCAGTTTGACGGGAAAACCATTGTTTTCCTATCAGATATTCATGCTGGTCCTGATTTTAGTCAGGACCGGATCGACAGCGTGGTCAGCCAGGTTAATGCTCTAAACCCCGATTTAATACTCCTGGGAGGAGATTATGTGGATGGGGATTCTGCCAATATTAACTCAACCTTTGAGTCACTATCCAAACTTAAAGCACCCCTGGGTGTTTACGCAGTCTTAGGGAATAAAGATCCCCAGTATAAAACCCTGAACGCCATTCCCACCTACGGAATTACTTACATTGGCAATAAGGGAACCTGGATTGTGGAAAACGGTTCCAGGATCCGTCTTGGAGGTGTGGGTGATTACAACAACGGTGTTCAGATCCCCAATGCCACCACTTCAGTGGTTACACCCCAGGACTTCGTTATTATGGTTACCCATAATCCTGATTATTTCCCCAATGTGGATAAGTCCAAGGTGGACCTGGTTTTCTCTGGTCACACCCATGGTGGGCAGGTAACATTTTTCGGCCTATGGGCACCAGTCACTCATTCTGATTACGGGAATAAATACAGGACTGGAGTGATTGAAGAGAATAACAGCACTTTAATCGTTAGTAATGGTATAGGAACAACCATGCTGCCCTTACGGTTTTTTGCAAGGCCCCAGATAATTGTGGTTGAACTAAAAAAGACATAACCTGAAATACAGTGATAAGAATAGCCATAACCGGTTGAAAATGAGGAACTGGGAAATTAACAAACCATGTGAAAAAAATGCTCACAAAAGTTATCATGTAAATGGAATGGTTAGAAAAAACCAACCACGTAAATAAACTGGTCGCTAAAACAATCTCATCATGGGAAGATAACATCCATTTCATTTGGAACTTTTCAAACACATCCCCCGAGTCATACCTGGTTTTTTATCAAGAAGGAGTTTTATAGCCTGATCAAAGTGATCTAAAGCTTCTTCAGTTCTTCCAAGCTGTTTAAGAGCCACTCCTTTATTATACCATGCAGGGAAGTAAATAGGGTGCAGTTTTATAATTTTATCAAAACATTCAATAGCATCTTCATTAACACCCATATCCATCAGTATAAGGCCCTTATAATTCAGTACATCCCACTCTTTAGGCTCTATTTTTAAGGCATCTTCAATGTACTTGAGGGCATATTTTAGTTCTCCCATTTCATAGAATGCCCTCCCAGTATTGTAGAGAGCAATAAAGGAAGCAGGATCTGATTCTACAGCTTTGTTGAAATAATCAATTGCATCCGGGTAACTTTCAAGATCAAAAAGTATTTCTCCCTTAGCATTACACAGATCAGGGTACAGATCATCAGATTTTTCAATCAAAGTCAATGCTTCATCAATTAATTTCTGAGCGGTTTTATTTTTCCCCAGAAAATGGTAAGCCAACCCATTGAAATAGAGTGCATCCACATCACGGGGTTCTCGAGATAGAAATTTTTCATAGGAGTGTATGGCCTTATCATACTCACCCAAATAGAATAAAACTGTTCCTTTATCAAAAAATAATCCAACATTTTCAGGATTGTATTCTAAAGCTTTATTATAATCCTTCAAAGCCAGGTTCAGGTCACCAACATCAACGTACACTGCTCCCCTTAATAGATGGGCATCAGGGTTATGGGGTTCAAATTCCAAGGCACGGGAAAAAAGTCAATAGCTTCAAAATAGTTTTTATGATCTAACCAGCTTTCAATGCCCTTTTCAATGTAATGGTGAGCACCTTCAGTGTTCATTAAAACCCCCTCTTATGTATTTATTATTTCTTTATTATAAAATATAAAATTTGGGTAAAAAAATGAAATTTATTAACTAAAATGAAGGTTAAAAAGATAAAAATTAGGTTTTTAAGAAGTAGAAATTAGGATTATAAATTAAAATTGGATTATAAGAAGTTAATACAAGTTTTATGGAATTAAGAATTAAATTTATAAGAATCATTTAATTCAAAAGAAGAATAAAGAGTTCCACCAAATCACCCTGCAGGATGAATGGTGGAATTTTCAAGTTTTATGGACTTACAGACTGATTTTAAGCCGTAAACATCCACGGAATATACTTAGGTTTTTAAGGACCTGTAAAATTTCAGGGACTTTAAGTGCCTGCTCCACCAGTTAAGGTGTCAGTGGACATGTCCAGAAGCAAAGGTTTTGGTAGTTCAATGCCAATGGTTTCCCCTATAACATCTTCCACTGTTTTAACTGGTATGAATTCCATTTCTTCCTTAACATCATCTGGAACATCATCCAGGTCTTTAAGGTTTTCTTCAGGCAGAATAACCCTTTCTATTCCAGCACGGTGGGCGGCTAATACCTTCTCTTTGATACCACCCACTGGCAGTACTGCTCCTCGGAGGGAGATTTCACCGGTCATTGCCAGTTTGGGGTCCACAGTCTGTCCAGTGACCAGGGAGGCTATGGTGGTCAGTAATGCCACACCTGCTGATGGTCCGTCCTTGGGTATGGCCCCGGATGGTACGTGTATGTGCAGGTCCTGTTTGTCGAATTCTACACTCTTCAGGTTGAAGGCCAGTCTGGAGCGTATGAGGCTCTGGGATATCTTGGCGGATTCCTTCATCACATCACCTAACTGTCCGGTGAGGAGTAGTTTCCCGGTTCCGGGCATGAATGCTCCTTCAATGAACAGTATGTCTCCACCAACTGGTGTCCAGGCCAGGCCAGTTACCACTCCGGGTGGGTTGTGTTTCCCAGCCATGTTGATCTGTATGAGTTCATGGCCCAGAAGATCGTAGAGCATGTCCTCTTTAACCACGTAAGGCAGGTCTACAGTTCCCAGTACGATTTTTTCTGAGGCCACCCTGGCCACAGTTGCCAGCTGACGTTTAAGTCCCCTTACTCCTGCTTCCCGGGTGTACTTTTCAATGATGGTTTTTATGGCCTCATCTTCAAACTGTATCTGAGTCTCATCCAGGCCGTTGTCTTCCAAGACCTCATCAACCAGGTGGTTTCGGGCTATGTGGAATTTTTCATGGCTGGTGTAACTGCCTATTTCTATGATTTCCATACGGTCCCTTAATGGGCCGGGTATTCCCTTGAGGGAGTTGGCAGTTGCTATGAAGAACACTTCGGATAGATCGTAGGGTACTTCCAGGTAGTGGTCAGAGAAGGTGTTGTTCTGTTCAGGGTCCAACACCTCCAGGAGGGCACTGGCTGGGTCTCCATTGTAAGATGCCATTAGTTTATCCACTTCATCCATGATGAACACCGGGTTTCGAGTACCGGCTCGTTTCATTCCCTGGATTATTCGACCAGGTAGTGCTCCTACATAGGTTCTTCTGTGACCCCTGATTTCAGATTCATCCTTCACACCACCCAGGCTGATACGTACGTATTCACGCTGTAGTGCTTCGGCAATGCTCTTTCCCAGGCTGGTTTTACCGGTTCCGGGTGGTCCTACCAGGAGGAGTATGGAGCCCTGTTTGTTCTTTTTGAGTTTCATCACTGTCAGGTGCTGGATGATCCTGTCTTTGACTTTGTCCAGACCGTAATGTTGCTGGTTTAAGAGTTCTCTGGCTGATTCAATATCAATATCCTTAACCTGGCTTTCACCCCAGGGGAGACTGGTTAAAAGGTCCAGGTAGTTTCGGATGACGTTTTCTTCAGTGCTGTTGGGTCCCTGGCGTTCCAGTTTGTTCACTTCTTCCAGGGCAACCTCTTTCACCTCTTCAGGCATGTTTGCTTCTTCGATTAACTCCCGGTAATCCTTTTTATGGGTTCCTTCAGATTCAGAGAGTTCATCCTGTATCACCCTGAGCTGCTCTTTCAGGAGGTTTTCCCGGTGTTTTTTGTTCATTTCCTCGTTTAGTTTGGCGGCCATTTCCATCTGGAACTGGATGGACTCTTTCTGCTCCAGTAGGATGTCCAGGAATTTTAAGCTTTTATCTTTCAGTGAGCGTGTCTCCAGGAAGTCCTGTTTTTCTTCCAGGGATAGTCTCATGTAGGGGAATAGGCTGGCTATTACCTTACCCACGTCGTCCATTTTATTGATTTGCTCTGCGTAGGCCTTGGATTCTTTGAAGTTTTCACTGATCTCTGAGACCAGGTAGCGTACGTGTTTTAAGATTTCTGCCTGGTTATCCTTATCTAAATCATCAATATCTGGTATTAAATGGTATTTAGCCTGGTAACTTAGACCATCCTTGATGAGTTCGTCAATTTCTGCTCTTTCTATGATTTCCACTTTAAGGTGGTAAAAGTCCCTCATTTCAGTGGCGTTTTCGATTTTTACCAGGGTTCCTGTGTGGTAAATGTCAGATTCTGAGTAAAACCGGGCAGGTAACCCCTCCTTGGTTGCTACGGCTATACCAAAGTAATCATGATCACGAACACGGTCGTGTATTTCCCTCCCCATTTTTCTACTTATTTTAAGGTTCATGTTAGTTTCGTGTAATAAAACCATATCTGGTAAAACTAACACAGGTAATTCTTCATTTGCGTTTATTTCGGTCATATTATCACTCACAGGTTAATGAGATGTTTTTAATTTTTTGTTTTGATTTTTAGGATGTATTTTTAATAATGATTTAAGTACTCTCAATTTGATTCAAAATCTTTAAATATTGCATTAATGATTGGAAGATGTTAAAAAAATTCAGACCCTAATTTTAGGCCTTTATTCTTCCTTTTTTTCCGAATGTTTGCAGCTGGCCTTTTCCAGCTGACTACACTTGGCAAATGCACAGGTGAATAAAAAATCAATTTGCTTCTGGTGTTTTTCCATGGAGCGTCTGTTGAATCTGTAGTAGATGAAGTTCCCCTCTTTGTGTGCAATGAGTATATTGGCATTTTTCAGGACTTTCAGATGCTGCGATGCTGCAGGTTGAGTTATGCCCATGTTCTTTGATACCTGGGTTACACTGATTTTTTCCACCTCCCCTGAGGCCAGGGAGTAGATAAGTAGCAACCGGTTGACATTGGCCAGGGCTTTAAGCACTTCCTCCAGTTCTTCGGTAGACTCCAATGTTGACTTGGAATTAATCCTAAGCATAACACATGTTATATAAGTATATGCTTATATACTTTTCTATTGTACGGACTGTTCGTATGAGCAACCTTTAAATACTAAGTATGATGATCTATGTAACAGTGTTTTGTTACGCTAATGTAATGTGGTGTTAAAAAATGGAAGAAGAGTTGATTTCCAAAAAAGAATTACTAGAATTAACCCAAATTTCCTATGGCCAGTTATACCGCTGGAAAAGGAAAAATTTAATCCCAGAGGAATGGTTTATCCGGAAATCTACCTACACCGGTCAGGAAACCTTTTTTCCAAAAGAGAAGATTATCGATAGAATCGAGAAAATAAAGAACATGAAAGGAGATATTTCCTTAGACAACCTGGCAGACATGTTATCCCCAAATCTAATGGAAATAGTAATGGAAAGTCAGGACCTGATGAAGCAGAACATTGTTTCAAAAACAACCCTTGATTTCTATACTGCAAAAAAAGGTGAAACCAGAAAGCTGGATTTTGAAACCATACTATTTCTTTACATCTTAGATAAAATGTTTGATGAAGGAAAAATCAATTTTGATGAAGGTAATATGATATTGAACATATTAGAAGAATATTATCCTAAATTTAAGGCAAAAAGCTGTGAATTAATATTTCTACGCAAACTGGGAATTTCCAGTTGCTGCCTGGTTTCAAATGTTGCTGATATCTACTTTGAAAACAGTACCAAAATCATTGCAAAAATGAAATTAACTGATTTAATCGAGGAGTTGAAGATTAAAATAGTTTAAATGGGTGATACCTATGGAAATCGTGAGTGATTTGAGAATTAATGGTCATGGAAGTGCAAGTGGCGGTAAATATAATTCTGTAAACATTAACGGAAGTGGAAAGATAGACGGTGATCTTGAGTGTATATATCTGAAAATAAATGGACAATGCAACTTAAATGGAAATGTTACGACAGATCAATTGAGAGTGAATGGTAATAATTCCATTAAAGGTAATTTAGAAGTAAATAAGATGAAAATTAATGGAACTACTGATATTAAAGGTAATTTATCCGCAGAAAAGGCGGAAACCTATGGTAGTATCAGTGTTGTGGGAGATTGCAATGCTGAATTTTTAAAGATCGAGGGAACTTTTGGAATTGACGGGCTGTTAAATGCCGATGAACTGGAACTCAGGTTACACGGATCATCCCGAGCCGGTGAAATTGGTGGTTCAAAGATCACAATTAAAAGAAAAGGAAAATATGACATATTTGGCCTCAAAGGCATGATCATGCCCTTTGGAGCAGGAAAAGAACTGAACACTGAAACCATTGAAGGAGATGAAATTTACCTTGAAAATACCCAGGCCAAAGTGGTAAGGGGCGATACAATCGAACTGGGTCCAGGATGCAAAATAGAACTGGTAGAATATAACAGCAGCTTTAAAATGCACAATGAATCTTCAGTGGCAGAACAAAGGAAAATTTGATAACATGACTAATAACGTGATTGAAGTTAGATCTCTGGTTAAAAAATACGGGGATTTCATAGCAGTAAATGACATATCTTTCAGTATTGAAAAAGGGGAGATATTCGCCTTTCTTGGACCTAATGGTGCAGGTAAAACCACCACTGTTGAAATGATGGAATGCCTGAAAAATTTAACAGCAGGAACCATTACCATCCTGGGATTTGACATTAAAAAAGATGAGATGGAAGTTAAAAAAAGAATTGGTGTGCTTCCACAGGATTTTAATGCATTTGAATGGTTAACAGTTTATGAAAACATCGATTATTTTGGCCAGATGTACCCTACCCATACCAACGTGGATGATCTAATTGAAATGTTGAGCCTGATTGATAAAAGAAACACCCTGTTTAAAGATCTCTCCGGAGGCCTGAAACAACGGGTGGGAATTGCCATAGCCCTGGTAAATGATCCGGAAATAGTCTTCCTTGATGAACCCACTACCGGCCTTGATCCCAAGGCCCGGCGTGATGTGTGGGATGCAATAAAAGCCTTGAAAACGAAGGGAAAGACAGTATTTCTCACCACCCATTACATGGATGAAGCCCATTACCTGGCAGACCGGGTGAACGTGCTGCACAATGGTCAGATAATTGCAGAAGGAACACCAGAAGACTTAATTAACCACCATGGTGGTGGTAACACCCTCATAATCAGGGAATGCGAGGAAATTGCCAAAAATGAATTAATCGAGGCCATTCCTGAGTCTAAAATTGAGGGGAACAATGTTTTTATAAAATTAGCTGAAGAAAATGGGACAAAATGTATGTCAAAGGCCTTATCTATTATTAATCGAAATGAACTTGCATGTGAAGAAATTTATGTTAAAAAAGCAACTTTGGAAGATGTATTCTTGAATTTAACTGGTGATAAACTCTCAGAAGGGGGTAAATAAATGTCACGGATCAGCACCGATATTAAGTACAGTCTGAAAGAGACATTCCGGGACAGGATGAATATTTTCTGGATGTTCATCTTCCCCATAGTGCTTTTCCTTTTATTTGGATACATATTTGGAGGTCAATCTGACACAGTTACCCTTTATTATCATGATAACGATGGTTCATCCATGTCCAGTAATTTTATCCAGACCATGGGATCTACCGGGGCAGTCCAGCTAAAAGATGGTTCAGGGATGAATCTGGAAGAGATGCTGAAAGATGGGAAGATCACATCGTACCTGATTATACCCCAGGGTTTTGGTCAGAATATTCAACAATCCATAGGCACTACTCAGCAGTCCATAGGCACTGCTGGGGTTAATGTGTACTATGATAAGTCTAAACCAACTTCCATGGCCGTGGTTTCAGTGGTTCAGCAGGTGGCCAATGGTTTCAACATGAAAATTTCCGGTGCCCATGAAGTCATCACCGTGAACTCCCAGGAAGCTGCTACTTCTGGTATGAACTACTTTGATTTCCTTCTTCCAGGAATACTGGCCATTACCATCATGTCTGCAGCAGCAAATATGTCTGTGGGGACAGTGGCCAGGTTACGTAGCACTGGAGTGTTCAGGAAACTTTCAACCACACCCTTAACCAGTAAAGAATGGATTGCTTCCAGAATCACCACCTGGACCATACTGGTGATCTTATCGCTGGCAGTGGCCCTATTACTGGCAACATTTGCATTTAACATTCACCCCCAGATCAACGTAGTGAGCGTGCTGTTAATAGTTGTTGGAACTGCACTCTTCGCCGGATTTGGAATACTGGTTGCTAACTTTGTGAAAAATGAAGAATCAGCCATGAATGCCGTGGGAGTAATCACTTTCCCCCTTATGTTTGTCTCCGGGACCCTGATACCAGTGGATAACATGCCCTGGTTCCTACAGTACCTGGCCAAGATATCCCCTCTAACCTACCTGAGCGAGGGCCTCAGAAGTTCCATGATAACTGGAAATACAGGGGATGCGGTAACCGACCTGGCCATAGTTGCAGCACTGGGAATAGTACTCTTTGGTCTGGGTACAGCAACCTTTAGCTGGAAAGAGGATTAAAAATTATATGAACCTGACATATGCGAAACGGAGGAATTATGATGGAAAAAAGGAAAGACCTGAAGATTTACGGGTCTGGAATTTCAAGCGGCGGTGAATTTAACCGGATAAGTATAATGGGTGAAGGCATAATCCACGGAGACGTGGAATGCTCTAACCTTAAAGTGTATGGGGAAGGCCAGCTGGACGGCAGTGTAAAATCTGCGGATTACGTAAGCATAAAGGGTGAAACAATCGTTAAAGGCGATTTAAATGCACAAAAAGTTAAAGTCCAGGGAGAATTTGAAGTCAGTGGAGATTTACTGGTGGATGAAGCCAAAATCCAGGGAAGTATACTGGTAGGAAAAGATTTTAATACTGAAATCTTGAATTTAGAAGGTGGTTTCACAATTGAGGGAATGCTCAATGGAGATATATTAAGAATAAACCTGTACTGGCCCAGTAAAGTGAATGAAATAGGTGGTTCTGATATTACAGTTAAAAAAAGCGGGAAGCTGAGTTTTTTAGGTATTAAAAATAAAATAATGTCTGAGGGGAAAAATGAACTCACTGCAGATGTAATTGAAGGAGATAATATTTATCTTGAAAATACCACTGCAAGGGTAGTGCGAGGAAACAACATAACCATAGGATCAGGTTGTAAGATTGAAATGGTTGAATATAAAGAAAATTTCAAGACAGATGGAAAATCTGAGGTTGGAATGGATAAAAAAATATGATATCTATTTAATTAAATTTATTTAATTAATTTTTTTGGGGATTTTACGTAATCAAGCGACTTCTGATCCATTAACCTTCCATCAGGTTTATATCACCAATTTTAGTCATTTCAGGTATTATGGGTAAGTTCTCACCAGGAATGAGGGGATTTTTTAAAAACTGTATATTATCCGGCCCGCCTTTACCCTCGTTTCTATCAATCAGTGATCCATTATCAAATGATGCCCAAACCTGGATCAGGGTGTTATCTGGGTTTTTTTCCACGTCCTGAAATATTACATTACGCCGGTTGACTCCCCAAAGATCTGTGCCTGCTATCCTAGCCGCAGCAGCAAGAGGATCACTGTTAAACTCGGTGAAATTCCCATCTCTGTAAAACTGTGGTGCATTGGGCACACTGACAAAATCTCCATCCTTCATTTTAAACAGTTTGGTTAATGAAGTATTTTTGCAGCAGATTGCAGATCCAACATAATTATCCGGGCTTTTGATTAGGAAGTGTCCCACGCACATGCTCCTTAAGATAGATTGGGCTTTTTCCATGGAATCCTGGTTTATTGTTCCATTTTCCATTATTTGACCAGCCAGGGACATTAGTTCATGATTACGAATTGTTCCAATACCCCCACTGGCAATAATCCAGCCATTATCAGTTATTACAGTATGGTAGAATAGACCTCCATTGATTTTGTATTCCACTGCTGCTTTTTTCCCATGAAAATATTTCTGTGTAATTATTAACTCAGCCGGGAATTTTGCATCTCTCCGGAATGCAACCACGTTATGATTATTTGTAACCTGTACTATAACAGAACAGCAACCCTCATCCCAATCATTAGCCATTATTGGCTGTTTTACCCTACTGTCTGCAGTTAAATGATTGAGAAATACCATCAGTTGTCTCCTATTTTTGCTTATCAAGGATTTGTATGCTCTGTATTCATTTTTCAAATATTTTTGTTCCATTAGTTTCCCCAGTTCGTTCTCATTTATTCGCAGACATTTGATTCAATATTCCATGTATTTTTATTCAAGTATACTCCTCTTAATCATAAACATGTCTCATCCTAGTTATAGTTAAATATTGATCTACACCCACGGTTGATACACAGTACATCTATAAACAATGTTGATTGCCAGTTGATTTATACAACAAGCTTGATCGGCAGATGATATACACAACTTGTTTTAAATTCATGTTAATCTAAGAGGCGTTCTTATAACTATCGTTAATTTTATATTGCAGTTCTTCATATCTAAGAAAATAAATGAGTAACTAATCATGTAATATTACCAAAAAAAGCACTTCAATTATCTAAAAAACAGCACTTCAACTAAAAAATTTATCGATAATTTATGAAAGGATTAATAGTAATCAAATATATAAGAAAGTTTTCACTGTTTTTTAAAATACGGGTAAATTATTCTGTAAAATAATTCTGATAAAAAAAATAGGAAAAGAGGATTTTATGAGCTGGGACTTTTCAGAAATATCAAAGTCTTTTTTAAACGATGACAAAGGAAAATTATTGGTAGAAGGTAATTTTGGTCTGGAAAAAGAGTGTCAGAGGGTTCTTTCAACTGGTGATCTTGCTTTAACTCCTCATCCTCAGGTATTCGGGAATAAAACCAAAAATCCCCGTATTACCAATGACTTTTCTGAAAGTCAGATTGAAATGATAACTAAACCCTTCAATTGCGCAGAAGAAGTGTATGATTCCTTAAAAACAATAAACTTTGAAGTCGAAAATGGCATTGGTGATGAACTATTATGGCCACTCAGTATGCCTCCAAATCTTCCAGATGAAGAAAAAATTCCCATTGCATCATTTCCGGATTGTGAAAATGGAAAAGATATGGAAATATATAGAAATGGCTTAGCACTGCGATATGGTAAAAAAATGCAGATGATATCAGGAATTCATTATAATTTTTCTTTTGGCAATGAAATGATCAACTATTTATATGAAAAATTTGGAAATCAGAAGGATAAACGTTTGTTCATTGATGAAATACATTTTGGGCTGGCAAGAAACTTTCTACGCTACAGCTGGATATTAATTTACCTTTTTGGAGCATCACCATTCTGCCATTCCAGTTATTATCCAGTTATAAAAAAGGAACTAATGCTCATTCAAAAATGCTGTCCTGATCCTGAAAATATCATTGAAAACTGCCTCCAATATGCAACATCTCTACGTGTAAGTAGATTTGGCTATTCAAACAGCCTTAAAAATGAAAACATATACTTCAATAGTTTAAAGGAGTATTCCACAAAGATTCACAGGATGCTGTCAACTGAGGATGAAGAATATTCAAAACTGGGGATTTATAGAAACGGTTCTCAAATACAACTCAATGGAAACGTTCTACAGAAGGAAAGTGAATTTTATTCTTTAATTCGATTAAAACAACCCATTCGTAACGGGGAAACTCCACTGGATGCACTGGAAAAAAGGGGTGTTAAATACGTGGAAGTCAGAATTTTAGATTTAAACCCTTTCCATAAACTGGGTTTAAACATAGACCAGATGCATTTCCTCCATGTTTTCCTGCACTTTTGCCTGTTTGAACAAAGCCCTCCCATAACTGACCAGGAACATGACCTGATAAACTTAAATCACCATTTAGTGTCACTTATTGGAAGAAAAAAAGATTTAATCCTCAAACAGTACGATGGTAACAAAATTAGTCTCAAATCATGGGGAGAGGAAATATTTGAAAAGCTTAAAAAGATAGCTGAACTGATGGACAGCAGCACTAAAAATAATAAATATGGAGCATGCGTGGAAACTGAACACCAAAAACTTCTTGATATGTCCCTATTGCCATCTGAAATGATGAATCAGGAAATGAGAGAAAATAATGAAAATTTTTTAGAATTTGGAATAAAATATGCTAAAAATAATGCTAAATAGTTCTATGCTAAAAAACGATCTTAAATAGTCTGATTATAACTTATTCCAACAACCACAATTCAGGAGAAGGAAATTATGTTAAAAAACTATGAAGGACTTGAACTTTCAACTCAAATTGTTATAGAGGAAGCTTTAAGAAGGGATGCTGAGGTTGAAGTGCTGGACTGGGATGACAATTTCATTCGCCTGAAAAAAGGTATGCGGGTTGAATATGTTAAGCAGGCCACCAAAACATCTGCAGACTCATATATAGTGCCATTGATCATGGAAAACAAGGAGTTAACCAAGTTAATTCTTAAAGAACACCACATTAACGTGCCCAAAAGCATTACAGTTAACCGGACCGATGAAGCTTTAGAAGAATATTTGAACCTTAAAAGTAAGGATATTGTGATTAAACCTAAATCTGCTAATTTTGGAGATGGAGTTTCCATAGTTAAGGGTTTAAAATCAAAAAAAGATTATATTAAATCCATTGAAGAAGCACTAAGCTATTCTAACTATGTCTTGATTGAAGAATTCATACCAGGCAAGGAATATAGATTTTTAGTAATTGCGGATGAAGTTGTGGCAGTAATGCACCGAGTTCCAGCAAATGTAACAGGGGATGGAACACACAACATCAAAGAATTGGTTAATGAAAAAAATAAAGATCCAAGAAGAGGAAAAGGACACATAACCCCACTTGAAAAGATTGAATTAGGTTCAGTAGAAAAAAATAACCTGGCTTCCCAAATGAAGGATGTTTACTACTTGCCCGAGGAGGATGAGATTGTATATCTCAGGGAAAATTCCAATATCAGTACAGGTGGGGATAGTATTGATTTTACAGATGATATATGTGAGGATTATAAAATAATAGCCCAGAAGGCAGCAAAGGCAGTGGGTGCAAAAATTTGTGGGGTTGATATGATCATCCAGGATGTGAAAGCAAAACCAGATACAAACAACCACAGCATTATCGAACTGAATTTCAATCCAGTACTCTATCCACACAATTTCCCCTATAAAGGTCAAAACAGGCATGTTGAGAAGAAAGTACTTGATTTGTTAGGTTTTTAATCCGGGCTTACTCCAGGAACCCATAAAGAAGATTAATCATCTGTGGGAATTTAGTTTAGGATATAAAAAAAATAAGGGATATAAAAAGTTAAAAAAAAGGATTGATTTTTAGGGCTATTTTTTCATACAGGCCCTAAGAAGTTTCAGATCTGGAGTGCTTCTGACTTTAACTTTTTGATATCCCCGCTTGGACTGTATTGATAAAGATTTACAAAAGTTAAAGATAAGTCTTCACCTTGTGGGGGTATAATGGCTACAAAGGTCATGGTGCACTTATTTAGATCAACCCATGTGCCGGAATTAACATAGACCTGTTTTTCCTGTTTTTCATTGAAAGATGTTATAACTCGTGCTTCATGGGAATGTCCAAATATAACAATCTTTTTATCCGAATCAGGATTTTTGAAAAATTGCACATGTGATTGATCATCCAGGTGACTTGCGAATGCTCCCTTAAGAACTGCTTCATCTGTTGGAATTTTCACATTGACTAAATTTTTATCCTGCCGTTCATCCCAGGTTTCAACAATCCCCTTATACAGGTTTACATCAATGTAATCATCTTCTGAGTTCTGGTATGGCAGGACATCATTGATGGCATAATAGTCCGTGAATCCATCAATTTGTGTGTTTATGACTTTTTCATCCAGTCCCTGATTTACCGGGAAATCAGTGATAAGGCCTTTCCAAACATTCCAGTAAAGGAAGTAAAGGAATTGAACCTCTCCCAGTTCATTTTTATTAACCGGAGGGAATGTAACATCCAGTTTTGGGCGACCCTGGATAACTGAGCTGGTTGCCATCCGGGTGAAGAAGTATCCTGGGGGTAGTATGGTATCGGTTTGGGTTAAAGCCCGGTTGGAATAATCAGGGGCACAGTAAAAGTTGTATCGGTGTCCGTGTTCAATGATAACTTCCGGAAAATCAGACGGAGTATATGCTCCCAGACCCCTAACATCGCGAGCTTCAGATATTCCTGGTAAAATGCTTTGAATATCCTCTGAATTTATTAATAAATCATGATTTCCAGGGACATAAGTCAGTTTTACCTTACCCTCTTTAATTATATTGTTAAAGGCATCCATCACTGATTTGTTGTTAGATGCTACTGCCTTGGTGAAATCCCGCTGCGTTTTCCCATTGAATGTGTCCAGATGCATGGGGATGAACCATTCGTCAATCAAGTCACCGGCGATGACCAGTTCCTTTACATTAGGGGAATTTTTAACCTGTTCCAGGAAATTAACCAGTGCTTCCCTGTTTTTGGTGAGTTCTGCGTAACTGTCATTTGCGCCCAAGTGCAGGTCACTTATGCACAGTATCAGGTTTCTTTCATTGTTTAAATCAGGAATACCCTCTGATTCCAAGTTGAATGAGTAATCAACAACAAAATAATTAACAAAATCTTCATTAAGGGAGGTTCCATTTACTGATTTCACTTTGCGCGTTACGGAAAGTTTATACTCTTCACCTTCTGAAATCGCCTCAGATTTATTAATATAAAGAACAGATGGGGAGTTCTCATCCACATTTATTTTAACATCCACATCCTGCTGGGTTCCATCTGGTTTAACTTTGTAAAGTTTTATTCCATCGGGAACCGTGCTCATATCCAGTTCTTCACTGAATTGTATATTTATGCGACCTGAGATGTCAATAACCGATGGATCTTCTGTTTTATCCGAGAAAGGGATATTTGTTTTAACATTGAATGTTTTAACAATTTGTTCAGGGTTCAAAGGAGAAACCTCCATTTACAAATATAGCTAATTTAGGTAGATTGGATTAGGGATTTTATTTTTTAATAATATGGTAAATGGAGTATTTATCTTAATTGATTACGAGATAACTTCTGGATTAATGATGCCACAGGTTATGAGTAGGGAGGCTACTAATCATGAGGGAAAGAGGCTACTGATCATGAGGGAAAATTCTCACCAACAGAATATAGTTTGAATATTTGGAGGTGAGAAGTTTCCCTATAAATCTTCCTTACTTGTACCCAATGAAGAAAAGCCTTTTAAATGGAAACAATACATTTCCGTCCTTTTGAGATGAGTATGCTTTTTTAATTTCCTTTAAAACATCTTTTTCAAACTCTAGTTTTTCTTCTCTGGTTTCCAGCATGTCCAGAAACTTTCTCATTCCGGTGCTTTTAAGCATTTCAACAATATTCTCATGGGATGGCATTATATGGAAGTAGGAGGTTTGCCACATGTTGATGGATTTTACCTGAGATGATAGGATGTGGTAGTAATAATCACTGGAGTGAAATGTGAAAGCATCACTGGCCCCGCTGGTCAGTTCTTTCCATCTTCCAGTTAATGATACACCATCTATTACATGGCTAGCTGGCATGTTGTGGTACATTGGAACCTGCACTGCCAGAGCACCGCCAGTTTCCAGCATTCCAACCAGATCTGATATTAATTTTTTCTGGTCCGGGATCCACTGGATGGTGGCATTTGAGAATATGATGTCATATTTTTCTTCAGTTTCCATTTTAGTGGCATCTTCGATTCTCCATTCGATATCCGGATAATTTTTCATGGCTGATTCTATCATGGAAACTGAACTATCTATTCCAACGAGTTCACTCTCAGGCCATCTGCTGGAAAGGATATTGGTACTGTTTCCAGGCCCGCAACCAACATCCATTATTTTTCCAGGATTTTCAATATTTATTCTTGCTGCAAGATCTTTTGCAGGTTGAGTTCGTTCCTCATTGAACTTCAAATAGAGTTCAGGGTTCCAATCTTTAGTAGTTTGCATATAGATTCTCCTCAAATATCCTATTAATTAGTTTTATCAAACTAACTATTATATAAAAATATCGTAACCATAATTCCCCTATTCATTTTTTACAACTGGAAAAGTTAATATTATCCCATATTTTTAGTTTTTATTAAATTCTGGCACATTTTTAACTTATAAATAAAAATTATACGACTAAAGCCAATATACAGAAAAACTAGAAATAATTTAATGATTATTTCTTTAAATTTTTTCACGGTAGTTGTAATAATTTATAAAAGTAGGTATGAACTAATATTAACAAATTTAAACCTTTAAAATGCATTAAAAATTACACTATTTAAATGGAATAGCAGTAAATGGGGGCTTAAATGAGAGAATATACCATATCTATTGACAGATCTTCGCAACCGGTCGTTATTACAGATTTAGATGGTAAAATTATTGAGTTTAATAAAGAATTTATTGATATTACGGGTTATTCTACAGAAATACCACATGAACACATTTCAGAATTTCAAATTGATTTTCAATCCCAAAGACCAGTGATTGAAGAATGGGGAAAAATCGATTGGAAAAAACCTTCACAAGTCACTAAAGGAATATTAACAAAGCCAAATGGCGAAAAAATCAACATAACTATTGAAAAGGTAATTGTAGAATCTGAAAAACAGCTATTCATAGCCACAGTGCTGATGAATGTGACTAAATACAAAAAGGCCAAAGAACTCTTAAAAGAAAACGAATTCAAGTATAAGGCATTATTTAACTCAAATCCAGGTTATATTGTTTATTTTGATAATAAAGGAAAAATTGTTTTGGGTAATGAAGCTTTTGAAAGAGATTTTGGTAATGATCTGAATATTATTAAAGCAGTTACCTTGGAGGGTATTGGAACCTTTATTCGGGGAAAAACAGATGTTGGTCGTGAAAAGGTTTTTAAACTGATGGCAAAATTATCTGCAGAAAATCATATAATTGGTAAGTTTACCTTTAAAAATGATGAAATACACTGGTATCAATGTTACATTATCCCTTTAGAATCAAAGGGAAAGTTAATGGGATATCAGGGAATAGGTCGAGATATTACAGACCTTAAATTGGTTGAAAAAGAGCTTCAGCAATTAATCAAGGAAAAGGACACCTTACTGCGTGAAGTACACCACCGAGTGAAAAACAATCTACAAATCATTTCAAGCCTTCATAACATGAGAACAAACTATGTTAAAGAGGAAGAAACCATAAACATTTTAAAAGATGCACAAACACGAATTAAAGCATTAGCTGGTATTCATGAAAAAATCTACCACTCCTCAGACATAACTCATATCTCAATTAAAGATTACCTGGAAAGCCTGATCTACGATCTATTCCATGTTTATAACATTGATCCCGAGCAGATTAAGTTAATAACTGAAATTGGTGACATAAAACTAAATTTAGAAACAGCCATGCCATGTGGATTGATAGTAAATGAATTAACAGCTAACACTTTAAAATATGCATTTCCCAATGGAAAAACTGGAACATTCACCGTGAAACTCAAATTACTGGAAGATCATGTACATATGACAATCAGTGACACCGGCATTGGCTTATCAACTGAAGACTATCTAAGCGACAGGACATTAGGATTCCAATTAGTAAAATCATTAACTAAACAATTAGACGGCCAAATTGAACTTGATAACAGTCAAGGAACAAAATTTGATATCATATTTAAAGAAGCAAAGTACAAACAGAGAATAAATTAAAATAAGTGGTGAATATCATCCTAATGTGAATTCCAATCACCTGATGAACTGAATTAAGGTATTCTATAATTAATAATTCTTTATTTTATTAAATATCTATTTTCAGCTATTTTTTATTTAAATTCTTTATTAAAAAACACTTATTTCCTGAATTCGTACATTAAATCAATTGATTCTGTGGCCATGGGCCTTAAAAGATTTTTTAGTTGATCTTTTTCTTCTGATGATAAGGATTTAAACCTGTTCTCCCATTCATATTCCATCTTATTTATTTCATTTACAGTTTCCTGTCCTTTTCTGGTGACAGTAATTATGTTACGCCTGCGGTTATTCTCATCAACAGTTCTCTGGACCATACCTGCATCTTCTAATTTTTTCAATGCTCTGGCTATGGTACTTTGATTCATATGGAATCTGTTGGAGAGTTCTTCCTGGGTGATCCCATCTTTACGAGATAATCCGGAAAGGAATTGGAATTGACCCCCGGTAATACCTAATTCTTCGATTTTCCCCAATAAAAAGGCTAAATGCACCCTGCTAACCGTGTTTATCAGGGACCCCAGTGACATTTTCGAAATTTCCTTCTCGGATAGGTGACCCCTTTCTCTCATTTTACCATCCTATTTGTATTCTGTGATCTTATTTAATATTTTTAAGTACTTTATAAAAAACTTAAGTATTTAGAAAAAAAGTGAAAAAATCAGCTATCACTGATCTTTTCCTTCTTTTGATTTGCTAAATTCACCTCATCGGCTTTTTCGTTATCCAATCTTCTTAAAAATAATCTAAAATACAGATAACTTATGGCTGATCCAATAATAACTCCAATTACTATTCCCCAGTAGACACCCTGTTCACCCCAGCCCAGTATAACTCCTAAAAGGTAAGCTACCGATAAAGACATGATTAAATCTCTTATGATAACCATGATTAATGAGGTTGTTCCTTTTCCTGCGGCCTGGAATACTGCTGTAGATGCCAGCCCGAAAGGAATGGCTATGAAGAATACACAGAATATTCTGAGGAATTCTGCTATCATTGGAGTTAGATCTGCACTGTTTGCAGAATATGAAAATAACCATGCGATGTTTGGGGCGAAAATATAAGTTACCGCTGCTAAAATTATGGATATGAGTACTCCCAGTTTTATACCATAATTACAGCTTATTTTCAGATTTTTATAATTTCTTGCACCGTATGCTATGCCCGCAACAGTTAAAACACCGGTTTCTATTGCCAGTGCTGGGATAATTCCAAAGGATACAATTCTCCATCCAGCAGTGTATACAGCAACTGCAGTTGTTCCAGCAACCATAACCAGGATCCAGTTAATTCCAATAGCCAGCACAGACATTATAAACTGTTCCACACTTGCAGGCACAGTTACCACCAGTATATCCCTGATAATATCCATATTGAAATGGAATTTTTCCAGTTTAAATGTGATGTAGGTGTCTTTTTTAACCAAGATCCAATAAAAAATGGCAATTGCAGCTATGGTTGAGGATAGTACTGTGGCCACTGCTGCCCCTTTAATTCCCATGTTCAGAGTGTAGATAAATAGGGGGGCTATAATCATATTCAGGATGCTGGTTAGGGCAATGGCATAGGTTGCTCTTTTCATATCTCCTTCGGCACGGAGGATGCTGGATCCAACCAAGTTAAATAGCAGGGCGAATGATCCGATAAACACGATCTGCCCATATTCAGTTGCCAGATTCAGTACCAAACTGGCCCCCATTGCTATTAATATGTTGTTTAAAAACAAAAGAAGGATGGCAGGGAGAACAATTGAAAGTACGGCCGTGATTAAAATAGCATGCATTCCTGCATTACTTGCTGTTTCATGGTCTTTTTTACCAATGGAACGTGCTATGAGTGATGTGCTGCCAGCTCCTAAACCCTGGCCCAATCCTACTATTATCATGTACAGTGGTGTGATGAAGCCCAGTGCAGCCAGTGCATCAGCACCTAATCCTGCTATCCAGATACTATCCACTACCTGGTAACTGATAACCAGGATCATAATTAACATCATGGGAAAGGAGAGTTTTCTTATAGCCCTTTTAGGATCTCCAGTTATCATCTCAATTCTACTGTTGGTTTTTTCGTTTTTATTTTCCATAATTTTTACCTCGAAATATTTTGCCTCAGATTTTACCTCGAAAGATAGTACTATTGCATAGCGCAATAGTTGTTTTATGCAAGTATAGTTTTCATAGTATAAATACTTGCATAGTGCAAGAGTTATATTGAGTAATATTTTCAAAAGTAGATATTTTAAAAATAATTTTTCAAAAATGACATGATTTAAAAAAGTCACATGAAAAAAGAATAAATTATTTCTTATTTCGAGCTAAGGATGCGAAAATCGCTATTACACTTAAAATTACGGAAATAACAAAGGTGACTTTAATACTCATTAGCAGTTCTGGATAATTTTGTGGAGTGAATTGAACAGAACCAATATAAACTGCAAATACCAGTAAAATTAACCCCATTCCAAAGGTCTGGCCTAAAAGTCTCATTGTACCTAGAATTGCAGAAGATACTCCAAAGTACTTTTTTTCCACGGATCCCATGATGGCATTTGTGTTGGGAGCAGAGAATATTCCTATTCCTATTCCTATTAATGCTAAGGCTAATGTTATAGTGTACAAACTTGTTTCAGCGTTAATTAATGAAAGGATTAATAGACCAATGGAAATAATTACCATTCCCAGTGAAGCCAGTTTTCCAGGATCGAACCTATCAGAAAGTTTTCCAGATACCGGTGAGATAATTACCATGAAAATTGTTTGAACAACCATAACTAGGCCAGTTATCTCCGGGTCATATCCTTTAATGTATTGCAAGTACAAACTCAAAAGAAAACTCACTGCAAAGGTACCTATGTAGGTTATTAAGGTTGCCATGTTAGAGAACGCAAACCTTCTATTTTCAAAGAATAATTTCACTTCCAAAACTGGATTTTCAACCCTTAACTCCCAGAGAATAAAGCCAATGAAACCTATAACTCCTAAGACTACCATTATAATTCCAAATGTTTCAGTTATTGTTGAAAATCCAACCAGAACCAGTGATAACATTAGGATGTAGAGTAAGGTTCCCCATTTATCCAGTTTTTCTCCTTTGCATTCACCCCATTCTCCTTCCATTGTCCATAGAACCAGAACCAGAACCAGTAAGCAGAGTGGTACAATACAGTAAAAGATACTTCTCCATCCCAAGTACTGTGTTAACAGACCACCCAGTACCGGTCCCAGGACCAACCCTGCATATCCTGCCGTGAGGTTGATTCCTATTGCTTTACCTCTTTCTTTGGGGTGGAATACTGATGTTATCATTGCCAGACCAGTGACAAATATCATTGCACTGGCAATACCCTGAAGGGCCCTCATTATTATAAGAAACTCAGCTGAAGGAGATAGTGCAGCCAGGATGGTGGAGATGGTTAAAATCACTATTCCATAGGTGAAAACTTTTTTCATTCCATAAATATCGGCAATTTTGCCAAGGGGCACTGCAAACATGGCTGATGTTAAAATATATCCAGTTGAAATCCAGCTTAAAAGGATGGCATTAACTGCCAGATCACCTGAAATTGTGGGAAGGGCAATGATCAGGGAAGTTCCCATGAATGGAGTTAAAAAGGTGGCCAAAGTAGCAATAAGTAAGACCACGGTTTTGTTCACTTCTTCTGTTGAGTTATTTCCTTCCATTTTCTCCATCTTAACCCCTTCCACTATTTATTACTCTTCACCAGCTTTATTACCCATTACCCATTTCATTAGTTCTAACACTATTAACCAGTTCTAAAAGTCATTCCACGAGTTTTAATACTCTTAACCAGTTCATTAGTCCTTTTAGTCATATAGTTTTAAATTCACATGAACATCATATAAATATAATGTAACTTTAATAGGTGAACAGGTGACTGAATATGATGTTTGATGAGAAGATGGTATCATCATTGCAAAAACTGGGTTTATCCAGTTATGGTGCAAGGACTTACATTGTTATAACGAATTTTGGTCCGGTTGATGCTACAACTATTGCTTCAGAAGCTAATATTCCAAGGACTAAAATTTATGATGTTTTAAACAAGCTGGAAAGAGACGGGTGGATAACTGTGGATCAGGGACGTCCTAAACTGTTCACAGCTTGCGATCCAAGGATGGTTATTGACAGAATGCAGTCTGATCTTATGGGTGAAATTGACTCCTTATCCAGTGAAATGTCCATGATGTATGATCAGCAGATAAAAAAGGAGATACCTCGAGTATGGTTGATTCATGGCAAAAAGAGCATTACTGCCAAATCAGTGGATATGGTGTCCAGAGCTAAAAAAAGCGTTATGATGACGGGTGATCTATATTTTCCTGAAGAAATTGAATCTCTCAAGCCCATTATTTTGAAAGCTAAAAAAAACCAGATCAGTTTTCGAATTATTGCGGGGGATGTTATAAAGACCAGTGAAGGTGAAATTAACCTTATTAGATCATTTGAGGATGTTCAACCTGAGATGATAGTCTCTGGAAAACCGCCCATTAAGTACGTGGTGGTGGATGAGAAAGAGTTGTTGATCGTTTTCCCTAAAATTAATGAAGATATCCTGGATCTAAACAAAGTTGTAGCCTTGTGGATTCCCAGTCCAGCAATAGCATCTTCAATGGCAGACATGTTCAATATGCGATGGAATACTTATATCCAGATGCAAACAGGACCCTAAATTTGTGTAAGAATACACCTCAAAATGTAATGGATCACTATTTTAAAAAATAATTAAAAATTTAAAAAAACAGATCAGAGCAAGAACTCTTTAGGAGGTTCACCTGAAAAATCAGCAATTGTTGCTTTTGCATCCTCAAGATAAAATATCTTGAATATAGGATTATCTGCAGTTTGATAGAGTGACTTTACCAGTTGGCTATTGTCAATTATTGCCTTTTTAATTTCAATATCTTCAGAAAATACAACTTTACCACTGAGCCTTATCCACCTAAAATCAGGACTAGAAGTCGTGATTTCAATATATGGGAATTTCTGGATCTGTTGATAAACATCTTTCTGGTTGTTGGTACAGAAATAGAGTTTTCCGCCATTTTCAAGCATGAACTGGAATGGTCGGACTTTGGGTTTACCATCCAAACCAATGGTTGCAACGTAGGTTACTGGATTTTCATCTAAAAATTTCACTACTTCATTCATAACTGTGTATCCTCCATTAATAGTTAAAGTAACTGTATAATGTAAAGTATATATAGGGCCTGTATCCAAGGATAAAGCAAGTATCAACTGGTAAAGTTGGTATTATAACCTAGTTTCAAGATAATCTAACGTGATAAAATGAGTGAATTGAAATATCCCGATGGTTTTGAAGAGATAGCATGCCCGGTGGAGAAAACAATACTGTTGATCGGGAATAAATGGACTCTGCTAATTGTTAGAGAACTGGTAATGGCTAATGGGCCTTTAAGATATAACGAAATAGCAAAGGCTTTGCCCAGGATCAGTTCAAGGACCTTATCCTCTAAATTAAAAAATATGGTTAATTATGGAATAATTGAAAAAAATATCATTGATGATTCACCCATTAAAGTGGAATATTCTCTAACGGAAAAAGGTAAACAATTACATAAAATAACTCGCCCAATGGCTGAATGGAGTGAAGAGTGGCATACATTCTGAATTTTCAATTATTAATCACTTTAACGATTATTGTTCATCTTGATTAACAAAAAAGTATTCACTATCAAGAAGAACCCCTCCCATATTCAACTAACTAGATGATATATTCATTAATTTTCGCTTAAATATTTAGCAAGCCTTTTTGCAAGAGCCATGATGGTGAGAACTGGTGGAGATCCAGGAGAACTGGGGAAAACACTGGCATCTGCTACGTATAAACCATTTATCTCAGTTTCTAGATTGGTGTCCACTACTTCTCCGATAGCTGCAGTACCCCCAGGATGAGCACCTCTAGCCGGAGTTGAAACAATAGTACTGGTGTCTACTCCTGCAGTTTCAAGAATTGCACCAGCAACGGCAGAACCTTCAGTTAAAAGGCCAACATCGTGTGCAGTATTTTCTTTAACCACTCCAGTCTCTGTAACCATTCCAGATCTATCATCTTTGATCATCACCATCATTCCCAGAATATCATTCGCACCATATCCTGTTGTTTTTAACATTTCCGCAGTTGTGCTGGTATAATGGGGTGTTAAAATGAAATCAATACCTTTCCATAGGGAATTCGTGGACACTTCTTTGTTAAACTTGATGTCTTTTAGGATACCTCCCACTGTTATGAATGTATCAACAAACAATTGCTCCCCAGCATTCAGACCAGATCTAACAAGTATCCGGGGAGTTTCAATGGCCCCTGCAGATAATACGACCATATCAGAATAGTATTCTTTCTCATCAGTTTTTACCCCTTGAACCACTCCATTTTTTGTTATAATCTTTTCAACAGATGTGTTTGATAAGATCTTTACTCCAGAATTCTCTGCTTCTTCAAGATAACTTAAAGCACTCCATTTGGCATGTCTTGGACATCCCAGAAAGCATTGCCCGCAAGGTATGCATTTTAAAGGATCAATGAATTTGGGCATTTTTTCCATTTTCAAGCCCAAATTTGAAGCAGCCTCCACGATGTTTCTCGTTCCTTCTCCTATATGGGAGTCTGGAAGTGTATTTACATTAAGTTCACGCTCTACTTCCAGAAGTTCATGGTCAATATTAATCCCAATATTTTTGAACTCTTTTTGACAAGTTCTAACTGCGTTACCTGCTGTAACCAGGGTAGTTCCACCAACACAGGTGGCTTTGAGAAGTTCTACACCCACATCCATGTTGTCATAACACTGATAAGCTTTTGCAGCATTTATCCAGTTACCCTTTTCGAAGATAGTGACATCCATCCCCTTTTCTGCCAAGTCTTTGGCAACAGTAGCCCCTCCAGCTCCGGATCCCACAACCAGTACTTTTTCCATCAAATCTCCCTCTTAATTATCTTAATATCCTAATTTTTTTTTTCGTTAATATTTTTAGAATACACGAAACTTGAATTGATAATTTTTTCATTTTAATGAATGGTAAAGATGTCAATAATTATTTGTGTATAAATTAATAAATTATTACTTGAAAGTAAATGGTTTTAGAAAAGGGATAAACATGAACGAACTGCTGGTAATATTCTTGTATTCCTTATTACCGGTCTTAGGAACTTTTGCAGGTGGTCTTACTGCTGAATTCTTTCAAATAAGTAAAAAGAATCTAAGTTTAGCATTGCATGCCGCCACTGGAATTATTCTTGCAGTAATAAGTGTTGAATTAATTCCACGTTCTTTAAATGCAACTACTCCCTGGATCGTAATCCTGGCATTTGTGGCAGGCGGTGTGTTTTTTGTCATTCTGGACCAGCTAATAAATTACATGCAGGTAAAAAGTGGTGATCTCAGCCAGTCCACTGCTGCATGGGCCATTTTTGTAGGCACCACCATTGATTCGTTTACTGATGGTTTAATGATTGGAACCGGGGCACTGGTATCTATAAACCTGGGCCTGTTACTGGCAGTTGGTGTAGTTTCAGCAGATTTACCCGAAGGTTTTGCCACTGTTGCTGCATTGAAAGATAAGGAAATTGAAAGGAAAACTCGAATTCTTTTACTCATCTCCGCAAGTGTTCCAGTTTTAATAGGTGCAGCTGCTGGCTATTTACTGGTTAAAGGGCAGTCACCCATTGTGGAATATTCTATTTTAGCTTTCACTGCAGGGATACTGTTAACAGTTACTGTAGAAGAAATAATTCCAGAATCACACAAACATGGAGAAGCCAGATTAGCAGCACTGGTGCTTATTTCCGCATTCGCACTATTTACATTGATTTCCAACTATTTACCAACATAATATTTAAAATAAAAATGTGCAATCCCTATACATAGATTAAAATGGCTGGTCAAGGTCATTTAATTCATTTATCGTGTTTTTGGAATTGATTGCAGCTGCTTTATTTGCCATAATCGTTCTCCAGTAACCTTTTCTATTTGGTTCGGGTAAAGAAGATTTATCACCTTAATTGCATAATCAGACGCCACCATTGCGTGTTCTTTCATATGTCCGGTTGCAATAGATTGACCCACAACCCTTAATGCAGTTTGAATTACTTCATCTTCCGACTCCCTTGCTAATTTGTGAATTTTAAAACCAGCCTGCCTAACATCATGCATGCGAACTTCTCCGCGTTGCCATGCCTCATTTATCAGATAGCCTTCCTTAATAACAGGATTTTCAGGTTCAATATAGTTTACTAATTTTAAAATATGTGTTGATAGTTTTAAAGCATAATTACACATTCTGATTTGAGATGAAACTTCATATTCTGAATCTAATATTTCCCGTAATGCGCTATTGTCATTAATTTTAATTTTTGTCTTTGTAACCATGAATATCTCCTTACTTATGTGTTAAGTTAAAAAAAAGGATTTAAAAGAATTAAGGGAATTTTTAAGCCATAAATTATTAGTTTAATGTTAAATTAGAATTTATTTGAGTTTAGATCCCTCAATTCTTTTTAGAACAATAAGAGTCCGCCTATATTTTCCCCTTTCTCTTTTGCTGTATCATGGTTGGTATGTACATAATTCCAAATCCTATGATAACCGACAGTGCCAGATCCAAAGTGTTTAGTAATCCAGATCCCAGGAAGTTGTAGTAAACATACAATGAAACCGGGACGTATATTGCACCAGCAGTCACAACACCCGGAGAATATTCACCTGTGCGTAGGGTGTAGTATGCATGGATTAGGAAGTTTGAAAATATCCATGCAGCGGTGGATAATCCAATAATCAGTGTTATTTCGTTGGGATAGAAGATTGCAAGTGATGTGGCTACGATGACGTATGCCATGAAAATAACATTTCCCAGAACAAACTGCCCAAATGTTTCAGGTGCACCAAGATATCTGGTTGCCCAGGGCACGAATCTTGGGGATTCTTCTAAAATATGTACAAAATAAGCTACAGGTACCAGCCATAACATATTCAAATCCATAATATCCCCTCTCTAAAATTCATAGTATAACTTTTACACTTTTTTTATTTATAGTTACCAGTAACCTTCATAAATCAGCCAGTTAAGGAAGTCTACACATGTCCAGTTATAAACAAAGTAAACCATACGGAAACTAGGACCTCACGTAGGACATAATGCTTAAAAGTAGGGTTCAGGACACATACTCCCTAGCCCTATCCTATGAATTAAAAATAAGTCACATGACAGTTGTGCCAATTACTTAAATGTGAAAAGTTCACAAGTTAATTTTTCAGTTGATGATATTCTGAAACTACCAAGACAGACAGAATAACGGGATTTTTTTTGATACAGTCCTGGACCTAAATAATGAAATAAAAAAGTTGAAAGTGGGGTTAGAATGGCTTATTTTTTTAAGCTAACATGGTGAATTATATTAAGTCCCTAAGACTACTACGACAATTTCCAGGGGAAAGTGGCAAGTTCAGTCCTCAGACACAGCTTTCTTCACGAGAGAAGTGATCATCATCTCTTCAGTGACAGTCAACTCTTTTAAAGCGAAGGAAGTGGACCATAAGTTGCCTTCATCAAGTTTTGCTCCCTCAGTAAAGCCCAGTGTCATGTATCTCTCAGACGCATCGCCGCGGAAGAAGCAGATGACCTTACCATCCTTGGCATATGCCGGCATCCCGTACCAGGTCCTTGCTGAGAGGGTTGGTGAACTGGCTTTGATGAGGTTATGGAGCCTCTCCCCCATGGCACGATACTTTCCGGGCATCGCAGCGATCTTTGCAAGCACCAAACTTTCTCCATTGGCTTTGTCTGCATGAGGAGCGTGTTTTTGCCTATTATTAGTTGTTTTTTTCATGAATTACCTCTTATCCTTTTTTCATAGTGATTATATAATCATGTGGGCAAATCATTTGCAAATCAACTTTGTATTAAGTTATTCTTTTATTAAGATATTAGTATGTTTATAAAAATAAATTTTTCATTCAGACTAAGAAATCGGCTGCTGTATTTCCAAAAATATTAATTTAATCCCTAATTTGTATTTAATCACTAATTCAAATATTTTTTACCACAAAGAGTGTGATAACACCCTGAAAACTATGTAGTCCATTTTAAAAAGAATTTAAAAAGAATTTAAAAAAAGAGTGTTAATCATTGGAAGTTGCTTGCGAATTTTGTGCCGAAATAGTTACCATAATTGTTATTTTTGGCACCTGTTTCATTTATTGCTTCTTCAACACTCAGTATATTTGGAAATCCGCTATTAAATCCATTTCTCCAGCCATAATATTTGATTTTGTAGGTTCCCCCAACTTTTAGCTTGTTGAAAATATCCCTTGTATTAAATTTACCAAACAGGAAATTTTCCATATTAAAGAAACCTTCATTGTCCGTTGTGACTAGCAATAATTGGTCTGCATTGCTTATAGTCATCATACCATTATTATCAGGAATTATTCCAGGCCGGGGTTCCCATCCTTGAACTGTGATTGTTTTTTCCTGTATAGAGGGTACTTCATATGAATAGAACCAGTATACACAGCCAATTGGGTACACTATTATGATTGCTACAATAAAGGCAAAAGCAAATACTATAATTTTTGATCCCCAGTCTGTTGATCCCCTGCGCTTTGATCGCTTGTGATGAGATTCATCCATATGGGCTTCTTTCTGATGTGATTCCTTCAATTGGGCGTCTTTGTGATGTGATCCTTTATGATGAGTGTCTTTATGATGGGATTCATCCAGATGGGATTCATTTTGATGTGTTTTTTTGCGATTCGATCTTCTCGATATTACTATCACAGAAACTGTGGCAATAATTAAAGGGATAACTACATACATGCCAATTTGTATGAAAAGTCCTTCTAACCAGCTTGGCGGTACAAACATTTTTTTATTCTCCTTCTATTTCTCATGATTAAATGAGTAATACTACGCTAAAACATTAACACAATTAAATTAGCCCATATCTTACCCAAAAATTTAATGAATTTATTTTCATTGAAAAATCCATTCGGACTATCACTTATTTATACCAATATTCAGATTTAAATTCACATTATGCTTATCCAAAGTCTTAGAGCCCTATAATGAACTTCTCAATTCATCGCCAATAGTTGCTTCAAAGTTATATTTATTACTTTCCATTCGTATTTTATCATACTGGTAAGTCCTGTGAATAAACAGATGCTTAAACTGGGAACCCAACAAGAATGGATTTAAATAAAACAGGATTGTTTTCAAAGCAACATCTGCATATCCTGCAAGTTCTTCAACACCCTACCAATAAATAGAGGAAGCCACAAGGAAATAAGAGAACATATGTCATGACATAAGATTAAATGTAGGGTTCAGGACGCATACTTCCTAACCACCCCGATGGCTAGAGAAAAAGTTAGCTGAGACAATATGTCGATTGCTTAAATGTGAAAATTTCAAGTTAATTCTCAAAGATGTGATAAGAAAACTGCAAAGAAGAATAATAGACTTTGCGATAGTCACGTCAATGAATAAAGAATTAAGATATTTAAAAATTGAGGTTTGAGGATTTTTAGACAAATAAAATTATTAAACTAAGTTTTTATATTACTTCCAATCAACCTAGTTTGATCATTATCAGAAAATATGAAGATATTTGAAATAATAATTAAAAATTATTAGTAAAATGGTTAAAATGGAAAAAGGATCACCCAAAAATAACATTATTTTAGGCAGTATCTTTATGATTGTTGCTGTTGCGAACAATTACATAATGTTTGAGGGGTTATGCGCATTTCTTATTGTTTTAGGCATATTTGAGAGTAAAAAATATGATAACAATAAACTTCTTTTATCAATAACAATTTTAATTTTAGCAATATCCTTAATATTAACTTACTTTCAAATGTCAGCACCTTCATATTCTGGAAATGTGTTTTTTAACTATTTAGTTGCAGTATTATTTGTTTTAATTGTTATACTATTTGCATATGACTTAACACACGATTACAAACTCTCTAAAATTAGTAAAATGGAAAATACAAGTCAAAAAATGAAGGATATTATTGCTATCCTCCTTTTGGTGATAGGTGCAATTGTGGGACTAATGATTGGAATATACATCTATAAAATTTAAAACTCAATCAATAATTCATGACCCAACTACATTAAAATGAACTTAACCTATTCATAAAATTTTTACTTTCTATTCTTTACAAAAAAATTCTCTAGTTTTTACTTATACCAATAATATTCTCCCGTTAGGATTTTTAGAAAAAAACTGAAATGTATTGCTCGGATTGTGATTCATACTGGCCTAGTTCAGTTACGTAAATGGGAATTAAATAGTGAAATTTGACTAATTTTAGTGTATCTAAAAAATAGTATTTATTAAATATTTTATACCATTATAGTGTTTAATTATATACTATCAATAATTGACTTGAAGGAATTTAGATGGGAAATGAGTAGAATCGGGGTGATGATCTAATTTTTGTGGATGAAAATATTTAAATAGGAAACTATTGCCGTTTTAAAACTTTAAAAGCTCTGTTTGGTATGAGTAAATGCTAAAAAACCAAATTATTTACTCCACTTTAAATAATTGGGAAAATAATGGCTACAAACAAAAAAAATGGGCTACAAAAATTAATTGATTTTTTATAAAGCTTTGAGAATAATTATTCAAAATATGCTTAAAAAACCTATTCACCACTCATTTGGGATTTAAAAGGGAAAATATTCAAAGGAATAAATCTGTACATAATAAAGCTTGTGATACTATGGAAGAGTTTACAAAAAATAGTAAGGATGCATCGCAAATAACCAAAAAATTTAACGAAGAACTGAAGGAAAAACTACCCTTTAGTGATGATGTTGACTTTAAAGAGGCCCAAAAGGGCTTTATAGAAACTGATGAAAGTTTAATCATTAAAGGTGACGACGCAACTATTCTCTGGGATATGAAGGGCTATGAATTCCTTAAGGGCGAGTGGGAGCCAACTGTTAATCCCAGTTTGTGGAGACAGGCACAGCTAAATTTGTACAGTGGACTATACAAGGTCCAGGATAGGGTTTATCAAATACGATCATATGATATAGCTAATATCACCATTATTGAAGGGGATAGTGGGATAATAGTCATTGATCCTTTAGTTTCTAATGAAACTGCCAGGGCAGGAATGGAATTATACTATAAAAATAGGGGAACTAAACCAGTAAAAGCGGTTATTTACACCCATAGCCACGTGGACCATTATGGTGGAGTGAAGGGTGTTATAAGCCAGGAACAGGTAGATAAGGGAGAAGTTCAGGTTATAGCTCCGGAAGGTTTTATGGAGGAAGCCATGAGTGAAAATGTATATGCAGGAAATGCCATGCTCAGACGGGCCAATTACATGTACGGGTTCACCCTGAATAAATCAGCCAGAGGGCAGGTAGATGTGGGCCTGGGAAAAAATGCATCTGTAGGATCTTCCTCCTTAATTGCTCCCACCACAATAATCAGGAAAAGTGGAGAAAAAATAACAGTGGACGGGGTGGATATTGAGTTTTTAATGGCCAGTGGAACCGAAGCCCCGGCAGAATTCATGATGTACTATCCTCAGTTTAAATTATTTAACGCAGCAGAAGTTGTGACCCATCACATTCACAACATCCTTACTTTAAGAGGTGCCAAGGTACGGGATGCCAAGAAATGGTGGAAAGCAATTGACAGCATACTACTCACCTACGGTGATGAAATAGAGACTCTCATAGCACAGCATCACTGGCCTAAATGGGGAAATAACAAGATCATTGACATGCTAAAAAAGGAGAGAAATGCCTACAAGTTTTTACATGACCAATCCTTAAGATTGGCTAATCAGGGACACACACCAATTGAAATAGCAGAAGAAATGAAACTCCCCCCAAGCTTGGAGAATGAATGGTACTTAAGGGATTATTATGGTAGTTTCAACCACAATTCAAAGGCCATATACCAGTTCTATTTAGGCTGGTACGACGGAAATCCAGCAAACCTGTACGCTCTACCACCAGAAGAAGCTGCTAAAAGATATGTGGAATTCATGGGCGGACCAGAAGAAGTTCTCAGGAAAGCTAAAAAATCCTTTGATGAAGGGGATTACCGTTGGGTGGCTGAGGTATGCAAACACCTGGTATTTGCCGATCCCAGCAACAAAAATGCCCGTTATTTAGAAGCAGATGCACTGGAACAGTTAGGATACCAGACAGAAAGTGGAACATGGAGAAATAATTTCCTAGTGGGTGCTGCTGAATTAAGAGGAAACAAAATTGCCACATCGGTAGATATAACAGATGCACTCTTAAATATGCCCACAGAATTATTATTCGAATTTATGGGACTTTTAATAGACAAAAATATAGCAGAAGGGAAAGAAATTAAAATAAACCTGGATTTAACCGATAGAAACCAAAAATGCAACCTGGATTTTGAAGATTCGGTTTTAATACCCCGGATGAACTACCAGGAAACATCACCCGACATTGAACTGGCTCTTTCCATTCCAACATTTGTAGCCCTACTGCTTGGTGAAACCAGTTATGATGAAATTACAAATGACAAATCAAAATTTAAAGGAAATCCTGAAGATTTAAAAGAATTTTTAGAACTTTTTTCAGGTTTTGATTACGAATTTAACATGGTGATACCATGAATTAAATTTTATTTTTATTTTAATCCACTAAACAAATTAGAAAAATAATTAATAAAATGAAAAATTAGTACCTATTCTTCTTTTCGTTTACTAGTGGTTTTCAGAAGCAGGACCCCTATAAAACCAACACCCAGTACCAATGAAAGTAGCCAGTCCAGGGAGCTTAAAGCATGGGCATGATAGGCATAGAAGATGGTTACCACACAAAATGGGTTTAAAACCAACCAGGTGGTTAAAAATCCAGGATTATAACCTGGTTTTTTTATCTGGAAGATAATGGTATGTTGTATGCCGTTTATGAGTAACTGGAAGAATATTAACCCCATACCAACCCATGGTAAAACAGTGACCAGTAACGCACCCAGTACAGCCCAAATCCAAATGGACATGTTTACAAATAATTTGTAAGCTGGCGATAGGGGTGAGTCTTCCTCTGGTGGATCTTTACTCAATACCGTGTAATAGTTGGCGAATTTTTCAAACCCGATTGGAGAGAGAATATACTCTTCTGTTTCATGGATCATAACCAGTGGTAGATGAATCCAGTATAAAAAAGCAAGCCATGAAAAATTAGGGTCACTAACTTTGAAGCAGATGAAAATAGTTATCAGTATTGGCCCTAGAAAAATCCCCAGTCTTTCCCAGATGTTATTATACGTTTTATACATTTTTTAACCTGGAATTATTTTTTTCCTGAATTTTCCCATTAAAAAGAAGAATATTGAAAAAACTAACTTTTGAAAAAATTAACTTTTTTCATCTTCATCTGGCCCATAGGTTAAAGCAGCAATGGTTAAAAGAATGATTGCTGCAACTATGATTACGATTGCGATATTGACAATGGTCAATGCAGAAATGCTATGCAGATAAAGTAAAGTCGAAACTATCGATATCAACCACACCAGGGTAATAACCCATCCTTGCCACGTTCTTGGAGCCGGCCCATAACCAACACGTTTAGGCCCAAACCAGGGCTTATTTGTTATTTTTTTCATATTTCCCCGTCCTATTATTATGTATTATAAGGTATGTGTTTGAATACTTAATAAATATGTGCAGCCATGAGTAAAAAAAGTATTAATGACAATATTGCTGAATATATGCTTCAGATTTTCTTGGAAACATGGTATAAGGCATATGGATTAATTAATTTTAAAATTCACCAGTTAATTCATAAATGGGAGTGCATTGACCATTAAGGCCCAAAAATTGATTTAACATAAGAATCTTATTAGTATTATGAAATCTTAAATCTACCTAAAATGTCCACAGTGCAAGGAAAATGGGTTATTCATTGAAAGACCGGGCCGATATTTCCGTGATAATTGCATGTATGACTACGCCTAACTAAAGGATGATCCTGCGAAATTGGATGAAATACTGCTTGAAAACATTCAGGAGGCTGCATTTGGTCCTGTAATTACCATGACCCTTTATGAGTGGGTGACTCTTAAGACTCACCATGACCGTGGATCATGTGAAAGATTAGCAGAGGCTAATGATATTGGCATAATGTAAAAAAATAGTAAATTAGATTTCCTAAAAATCCCATTTTACTGATATTTATAGTAATTGACATTTTGTTATTTTTATAAATAAATTCTTGATTTAAAAAAGAATGCCAGGAAGATATTATGGTGAATGAGTTCATAATCGAGGCAAAAAATCTCTTTAAATCTTTTGGAGATTTTGTAGCAGTAGATAATCTTAATTTAAAAATAAAAAGAGGGGAAGTATTTGGATTTTTAGGCCCTAATGGTGCTGGAAAAACCACATCAATCAAGATGATGGTGGGTTTACTTCGCCCAACTGGTGGGGAAATATTAATTGATGGTGAAGACATTGCCCATGCAGATAGACTTAAAATTGGAATATGTCCTCAAGACATAGTTTTATGGGAAAGCCTTACCTGTAAAGAGAGTTTGAAGTTCATGGGCCAAATGTACGAAGTTCCAGAGGATATATTGAAAACTAGAGTAAAAAACCTATTAGAAGACCTTATACTAACGGATAAAGCAAACACAATGGTTTCTAACCTATCCGGAGGAATGAAACGCAGATTAAATCTAGCTATGGCATTAATACACTCTCCAGAGATAGTAGTTCTGGATGAACCTTCAGAGGGACTTGATCCTCAATCAAGAAGGGTTCTATGGAATTTCATCCGTTCATTGAGGGATAATGAAGGGAAAACAGTTATTTTAACCACACATTTAATGGATGAAGCAGACGGACTTTCAGATCGCATTGCCATAATTGATCATGGAAAACTGTTACGACTGGATACTCCTGAAAATCTTAAAAAAGAGTTTGGTGAGGGAGATATAGTGGAGATACACTTGGCTGATTCTAAAATGAATCAGGAAGTGATTTTTAGACTTAAAACCATAGAAAATATTGATTCAATTACTGAAGTTGATGGTAAAATAAACATAAAGACTTTAAATGCAGTTGGGAAACTTCCAGAGATAATGAATAAAGTTCAGGAAATGAATAATGAGATTGCTGATTTATCACTGCACCCCAATACATTGGAGGATGTTTTCATTGAATTAACTGGAACCAGTTTGAGGGAGTAACATGAAATTCATCAGTGTAGCCATTAAAGATTTTAAAGAACTTATAAGAGACCGCAGAGGTCTTTTCATGATATTGCTCTTTCCCATGTTTTTCATGATCATTTTTGGAATTGCCTTTGGGGGTATGGGTACAAGTAATGAAACTCATAATCTGGCAGTTGTTAACCTTGATGAAGGTGCAACGATGCCATTAACCAATGAAGATGTTAATTTTGGAAATAATCTAACCGAAATTTTACGTGATTCTGAATATGAAGATAGTGATGTTAAGTTATTTAACGTTATAAATACTTCAGAATCTTCTGCAAATAAGCTTATACAGCTTAAAGAAGCTGATGCAATGATCATAATTCCCAAAAATTTTTCACAAACTACTGTGGATAAAATGGAGGATTCAATCACTGCGCAAACAACAGGAACAACATCATCTAATAATAATTCAAATAACGATACCCTTAAATTAATTATTAGTGGAGATTCATCCAGCATGGGCTTTGCAGTTTCTCAAGTAGTATTGATTAAAATAATAGGGGAGTATCAGGATAATCTGGTGGCCAATATCCAAAGCCAGACATCAGGATCTTCGGCTAAACCTCTAAAATTGTTTGAAGGAGATGTGGAATCAGTTTCTGGGACGGAATCTTTTTCCCAGTTTGACTTCCTAGCTCCAGGAATGATGCTGTTTGCCATTTTACTTCTGGCCACTACAGTGGCAGCCAGTTTAACCAAGGAAGTGGAAAAAGGTACTTTAGCTCGTTTAAGAATATCCAAAATGCGATCATTTGACATGTTATTTGGTGCACTAATCCCATGGTCAATAGTGGCAGCTATTCAGGTTTTAATTCTACTTACAGTTGCTTTGATAATGGGTTTCAACTGGCAAGGAGGTTTAAACTCCATTGTGCTGGCCATGTTTATAGGAGTCATTGGAGGAATTGGTTCTATTGCATTGGGAATGATAATTGCCTCTTTTGCAAAAAATGATACTCAAGCATTTAATTTAGGTATAATGGTTGTGGTACCTACCAGCTTCGTGGTTGGAGCATTTTTCCAGCTTCCCCAAGTAGTGGTAGGTGAAATAATGGGTAGATCTTTCCAGATATATGATATACTTCCCTGGACTCATATTTTAAATGCATTGAAATCAGTTTTGATATATGGAAATGGATTGAGTGCCATTACTTATGACCTGGCCTGGAGCGCAGTTCTCACCGCCATACTATTTATAATAGGCATGGGATTGTTTTCCAGATTCAGATTAAGTGTTGAAAATTAATAAGTGACTTAATCAGTTAATCAATAATTAAATAATGGCAGACAAATAGAGGATAAATAACTTTTCCATGAAATTTATATGCGGAGAATTTCATGATAAAAATTAAAAATATTCAAGAACCAGCACTGAATGAAGATGGTTTTAGAATAATGGTTGAAGAAATATGTGTTGAGGACGTAGACTTTGAAAAATCAGAAGTTAACTTATTTCTTAAGGAAATAGCACCATCATCTAACTGTTACGCTTTTTTAAATAAAAATAACCTGAATTTTGATAAATTTAAAGAACAATACCGTAGTGAACTCAAAAATAAAAAAACACTACAGGGCATAATTAGAAATTTAGAAAAAGAGAATGGTACTATTACATTATTGTATTGTTCTGGAGACCCAGTGAATAATTGTGCGGCTGTTTTAAAAGAAAAACTCCAGGGGTACCATGTTATCCGTGGTTCTGTAAGTAGAATCCACGGTGGTTAATTGATTCAAGTGATAAATAATCATTAGGCATATTAAATAAGAGATGGAAATGATTTTTAGTTAATTTTAATTGGTTATTTGATTTTAATTCTATTTTGAACCGTTATTTAAGTAAAAACTATTTAAATAAAATATAATGATTAAAATAACCGCTTAATATTCATTTAATTTAATTCAGATTTTAAAATGATTATGTTGAAACTTATTAGAGTTTGAAATTGTATATAAAATACGTAAACGTGAACAGTTCCCCAATTAATTTGAATAATTAATTTCTGTCTATTTCAGTATTTTTTTCTTACAATAACTATTTTTAATATAATATTACATCTTTAACAGGAATTGTAATTTTTTACATTTTCCAAATGTTATAAAAAAAATTGCGGAGGATACAATGTCAGACATTCCTGAAGAAAGGAAGGAAAAAAAAGGATGGTGGCAACGACGAACCACAGCTACTAAAATTTTGATTGGAATTTTTGTTGTGTTTTTGATAATAATTATAGCTGCTGTGGCTCTTGGTATGTGGTTTGTTATGTCGATAACAGCACTGAATGTCACAGATATCAAACCGGTTAGTCAATCCATGGATACATTTGAAGTTACTGGAACTACAGAGCCTGGGGCTAATTTAACCATAAACAATCAAAGTGTCACAACCGACAGTGCAGGTAAATTCTCATACCAGCTAACCAATGTTGAATTGGGTGCGAAAAATATTACTTTTGTATCAAAAGGAAAAGGAAAACTACTAAGAACACTAATTTTGGAGCTAAACGTTTCTTTAAACAATGACTTTTATAGCTCAAATGTTCAGTTTATTAACCAAACCTTTTTCTAAATTTATTTTTTATGAAAATTTCCATTTTTTACAAAACATAAAGCACCTATTATTAAGCTCTTCAATACCCAGCTAATTAATAGATGAAATGCAGAGAATTCAGGACCCCAATGATGGGACATAAGCTTAAGGATAGGGTTCGTGACGCATATTTCCTAGCCGACCCAGATGACCTACGAAAAAGTTACCTGAGACAGTATCGATCACTAAATATAAAAAGTTCTCCAATTAATTTCTCCTTGGATGAAATCAATAATTTACAAAAACAAGTCGTGGAAATGAAAAAAGAGTAAAAGAGTTGAAGGGTGAGGCTTGAGTGGGGCTTATTTTTTTGATTATTTAGTTGCTCTTATTGCAAGTAACTATCAAAGGTTGGAGCTAAAATGATTAGGCAAAATTTTATTTTTAGGAAATTTTGTTAGATATGAGTAAATATTCTATTATTAATTTTATTCAATTTTATAATAAATAGTTATTTATTACTATAAATTTTAAAAAATCATAATTAATTTTAAAAGGGGGATTAATAAAATGGATTTAAGTATTTTATGGCTTGTACCAATAGCTTATTTTATACATATTATTGAAGAAGCACCAAGATTCATGCCTTTCGCTATAAAGTATTATGGACAACCTAAAAACTATAAAGAGTTCTTCGTTGGAAATATTATTCTCATGGCTTATGTTCTAATATCAGTATCTCTTGCAATCTTTTATACCAATGAATGGACTATGGTGATAGGATTAGCCACTGCTGCATGGATATTTACAAATTTTTTAATGCATGCATACTATACCCTGCGGTATGGTGAATATTCTCCAGGTGTAGTCACTGCAAGTGCAATATACGCACCTGTAACAGTTTTCATCTACTATAACTTTATAATATCTGGAATACTAAGCACAACAGACATTATATTGTCCATGATCCTTGGATTTGTAATTATGTATGTTCCAACACTTATGCAAATGAAGAGACATGGAAAAATATAGAAAAATTAATAAATTTGGAAAATATTTTTATCAGACTTCTATAGGTATTGATGTATGATACCAGTTTCCAGGGTATCCCATCTTATTTTATATTTTTTTAATTTCAAATGCTCTTCATTACTCATTAAATAACTGGGAACCAAATGAGGATGCTTCAACAAAGCAACCAGTCATATGCTCAGGAAATTCTTCAACACCCAACTAATAAACGCAGGAATGGCAGAGGAAATCCGGGAGCATATGGGGACATAAACTTAAGGATAAGGTTCAGGATGCATACTTCCTAGCTGACCCCGATGACCTCCGAAAAAGATAGTTGAGACATATCGAATACTTAACTAGTTCATTAGATTTTTAATTACTTAAAATATTTAAGTATTATTTTATTATGAGAACATCTATACCATATTAATAGCAATGAATCATTTTAATAAAATATAATGATGTGGTGAGATTTATGGAATTACCAAAAGCTCCAGTAGGTAGAATCATGAAAAATGCGGGTGCTCCAAGAGTAAGTAAAGATGCATGGGATATTTTAAGGGATTATTTAAGGCAATTGCAGGAGTAATGTTGTATGATCTGGTCTCTTTTTTTACCGGCTTTTTTGGCATCTATCGTTGAATTCGTCGAAGCCCTAACTATCGTACTGGCCATCGGTACAACAATCAACTGGAAAAGCAGCTTGTGGGGTGCAGTTGCAGGATTTGCCGTATTGGCGGTGCTTGTTGCAGTGTTTGGCAGCGCTATCGTCCTGTTTGTCCCTATCGATATCCTGCGCATTGTGATCGGAGTTATTTTAGTGCTTTTCGGTATCCAGTGGCTGGAAAAGGCAATTTTACGTTATACCGGGCTCAAGGCCAAACATGATGAAGCCAGAATATACGAGACACGTAGACATGAGTTTGATGATATGGGCGAAGATAGCTCTAAATTCAGCAAATTCGGTTTTCTAACTTCCTTCAAAAGTGTACTTCTTGAAGGATTGGAGGTCGCCGTGATCGTTATCACTTTCGGTTTGACCGGCGCTACAGATGCATTTCAAGGGCTTTCAACAACCAGTATCGCTGCTCTTATGGCGCTCATTGTCGTGATGGTGCTGGGTGTGGCGATACGCAAACCGCTTACCAATATCCCTGAAAATACGCTCAAGTTCATGGTGGGCATCATGCTAGTGACATTCGGTACATTTTGGAGCGGAGAAGGGCTCGGCATCACATGGCCGCTTTCTGATCTGTTTATCCTCGTGCTGATCGCGTACTATCTACTGTTGTGCCTGCTACTAATCAAGTGGATAAGCCAACGTACGCTGAATTCAAATATAAAAGAGCCAACCCAGCAAAAGTATCCTATTCCGCTCCGCATCCTGAGGGAGCTTTTTGACTTTTTCTGTGGAGACTGGACGGTCTTTTGGGGCTTTACCATTACCATAGTTGCTGTATTTTTCCTCCACAGCATCAGCGCATTCCCAAGTGCTCCGCTGCTTCTAGGTGCCATACTAGTCGCAGGTATCACTATAAGCTTGTGGGCCGCTATGGGAAGACAATCACAATCCATGCAGACTAAATCATGAAATAAGCACCAAAGGAAGATTTAAATGACAAAAGTAACAGTTTCAAGTTTGATTAAGATTGTTAAATAAACTAATTTTCTAGTTAGTTTAATGAATCAAATGTGAAAAAATAGTTCAAATAATATAACCCCAACAAATTAGCTAGCATTAATTACTTGAGACATATCGACTACTTAAATATCAAAAGTTCTCCAATTAATTTTTCCTTGGATGGAATCAGGAAACTAACACAACTTGTTGCAGGAATGAAGAAGGAGTTAAAGGAATTGAAGGGTGAGGTTTGAAGGGTTATTTTTTGGATTAAAAAAAGACTCTAAAGTGGCTGTTTTTCTCCTGAAACAACTTGATATTCTTAAGAAACTGTGACCAATCTTCTTTTTTGTGGTTTATCTGCGTACTTGTTGTAAACTCTCAGTAAACTGCACATGTAATCAGTTAACTCATTTAATGTGTTTATTTATACTGACTCCATCCACCACTTCTCTACCTGTTTTGCCACCCACATAAACATAAAACTTTCTTCTTTTATTTCTCAGGCAGTGCAGATACAGTCTGTGCTGCCTCCATCCTGTGATTTAAATTAATTTTCAAAATATTCAACTGATTAAACAGTTAAGGGAAGATGAGTTATATTCGGAGTAATATTTTTCCACAAAATAGAAACATTTAAATAATATGTAATATATTTCTTACATAAAATGTAATATATTTTTGACAGGTGGAAAAATGATTATTGCAAAACCAGAATGGTTCAAAAGAAAAAATCGGGGTTTTTTGGGTTACAAAATAACCTGGCAAGGGGCAGTTTATTTAACAGTTGCAATAATAGGTCTTTTATTTGGAATATTATTCACAGAAAATTTAATTATTAATTTAATTGCTACAGTATTATTCCTTTTCTTATTTATGGATGCATTAAGCGCATCTTTAAAATCACTGGATGAAAGAGAACAGATCCACTCCGCCATTGCCATGAGAAATGCTGCATGGGGGATGATCATAACCATGATCATCATGTCCATTATATTCTCAAGCTTTAGTGGAATTAAAGCTAATTTAAGCATATTATTCATAATTACAGCACTCATAGGTGGAATAATAAATGTCATGACCCTATATAAACTGGAGCGGAGGAGTTGAAAACGAATTAAAACTGTGGGAAAAAATGAAGACTGAAATTAAAAAATTTAGAAAAGAGCTTAAAATGACTCAGGAAGAGTTAGCAGAAGCTGTGGATGTAACCCGACAGACAATCATTGCTCTAGAGCAGGGAAGGTACAATCCATCATTAATCTTAGCATACAACGTGACAAAAGCTTTAAAAAGAAAAAATATTGAGGAAGTGTTTATTCTAGAAGAGATATGATAATTGCGGAGGAGATTAGACAATTTTCTTATAATAAACCTTAAAATCTTGAAAATATCTTTAAAAACAATCAATAAGGGGAACAAATTTAAAAAAAAGTAAATTGAGGCGAGTAAATGGGCATATATGGATTATCGTTTAAGAATTTGAAAAGAAGGAAGTTGAGGAGTGCTCTTACCATGCTGGGCATAATAATTGGAGTGGCCACTCTGCTTCTTCTCATGGGTGCAGGAACTGGGATGAAAGCCTATACCAAAGACAAAATGCAATCTATGGCCGGTGATATAACCATATATAATAGTTCTGGAGGGGCTTATTCATCAGGAGAATACTATCTAGATTCAGAAGCTGTGAGTAAAATCCAAAACATGTCACAGCTTTATAATGTAAAAGATGAAACTGCATTCTCCTCAGAAATTAACAGAACACCAATATACGTTGTGGGTGTGTCTAGTTGGGATCAATACAAGGTAAACGGAACCAACGGGGTGGTGGTTGATCAAACACTTGTGGATAAATTCGATTACAAAATAGGCAGCAAGATCGTTATTAATGATAAAGAGTTTACTATAACCGGTACAACCAAACAAAAAACAATGCAGGGCCTTGTATTATTAGACATTGACCAAGCCCTTCCTTTAAATGATAATAAAGTATCCGATGTCACTGCCAGTGTTAAAGGAGATCCTGATACAGTCAAAAACACTGTTGAAAGTCAGGTCCCAGGGACCATGGCAATGACCCAGTCTGACTACTCTAAACAGATTGATGATGCAATGAATGGTATAATGCTCTTTATAGGTGCAATTGCCAGTATAGGACTCATAGTGGGAGTTATTAGTATTGTGAACATCATGCTGGTTAATGTAACCGAAAGAACACGTGAAATTGGAGTTTTAAAGGCCATTGGATTTACCAACCGTGAAGTGTTAGGCAGTATCCTCATGGAAGCTGGTCTATTAGGTTTTATTGGATCAATATTTGGTTTAATAATAGCTGCAGTACTCCTGCAACTGGCTATAACATTCTACGGAGCACAGCTTGGAGTGGAAGACATCACTCTAATGTATATGTTACCGGTCTGGCTGGTTCTGTCTGTGGTAGGTGGAGCTACAGTGCTCAGTGTCCTGGCTGGATTATACCCTGCCTGGAGAGCATCAAGACTCAACGTAGTGGAGGCATTGCGTTATGACTGATATACTGGAAATTAAAGAAGTATGGAAAACATACCAGATGGGTGCGGAAAAAATCAATGCTATTCAAGGGATTAACTTCAAGGTAGAAGATGGTGCATTCATAGCAGTGATGGGGCCTTCAGGGTCCGGGAAATCAACCCTTCTGCACCTGGCTGGCATACTTGATCAACCCACCAAGGGAGATGTTATCCTTAACGGTGAAAACATCAAAGAACTTTCAGGAAAACAACAGGCCAAACTGAGAAGAACCAAAATCGGATTCATCTTCCAACGCTTTAACTTACTTTCCCAGTTAACCGCACAAGAGAATGTCATGCTTCCCATGATAAAACCAGACCAGGAAAAAGCCAGGAAAATTCTTGACAGAGTGGGACTCTCAGGAAAATATGATCGACTTCCAACCCAGTTATCCGGCGGAGAAGAACAACGAGTAGCTATAGCCAGAGCCCTGGCCAACGATCCTGTTTTAATACTCGCTGATGAACAGGGGAACTGGACACCACAAACAGCCGGATGATCATGGATCTGTTAACCGAGTTAAACCATGAAGGGATGAGTATTATTATAGTCACTCACGACCCCATGGCTGCAGAGTACGCCCATAAAACTGTCAAGATGAAAGATGGGAAGATTGGTAATAGTAGTTAACTTATTAAACATTAGTTAACTTCTGAAGAATTAGTTAACTCTTGAAGAGGAGATGATTATCCCCCAGAGGGGGATAATTAACCTTTTTTATTAAAGACCTTCCTTAACCTCATTAATAAACTTAGTCTGCCCAATACGTTTTATGGTTGATGCCAGGCGTTCTCTTTGTGGTTTATCTGCATATTTATTGTAAACCTTGAGTACACTGTCTATGTAATCGGTTACTTCATCTACTGTTTCAACCTTGGTACTGAATCCTTGTACCAGTTCCCTACCGGCTTTACCACCTATGTAGAGCATGAAACCTTCTTCTTTGGTTTCCCGTGCATTGTGGGGGCAGGCAGTCATGCACTTCCCACATCCTACGCATATATCGTAGTTGGTGTAGGATGTTTCGCCTCTTATGTTAATGGCTTCCACCTTGCAGACTTCGGAGCATCTTCCACAACCATTACACTCATCTTCATTGGTCTGGGGGTATTTTATACCGGCTATACCTGCATCGTGTATCTGGGGCCTCATGCACTTATTGGGACAGCCACTGACTGCTATTTTGAACTTGTAGGGTGTTGGTTTTTCCATGAACCGTTCTTCAATGGTTTTACATATCGCGGTGGTGTCTATGAGTCCACTGCCACAATTTTCCTTACCAGGGCAGGCCAGTGTTGCCCTGACCAGTGGGCCCTCAGAACCAGTTACCAAGCCCAGTGTATTGAGTCTGGTTACCACTTCCTCCACATCAAAACCTGTTATATCGTGAAGCTCGTATGCTCCCCTGTTGGTCATCTTTATCCTGGCACCAAATTCTTCGGCCACGTTCAGAATTTCCTTGATTTCCTGTGCTTCATACCAGCCAGCTGGTTTGGCCCGTATCCTTATAAAGTAGGTGCCATCTGCTCTACTGGCAACACCAGCATAATCCGAGGCCCAGTAAAAGGATATGAACTCTTCATCTTCTTTTCTTCTTTGCAGTTCCTTCTGGAACCTTTTAAGCTTGAACTGGCGAAGTCTTTCAATCTCCTCAGGCTTAACACCTTCCTCAAGTTCCAGGGCCTCTTTAATCTCCTGACCTTTTGGAGTTCTGATGATGATGGTGGAGTAGCCCACGGGACTTCCCACTGATCCAATGGAAACATCGGCCATCTCGGCGTCAAAATCCCTGCACATCTTGCATCCGGCACAAAGTTCTATCTTATCCAGATCTATTTTCTTCTCCTCTCCATCCACCTGCACCCGGAGTTTTCCCTTTTTAACGTTGAATTTTTCAACGTCTTCCATTTTTATCTGGTTATCTTCCAGGATCTGTTTCATATTTCCGTAATCGAATTTTTCTGTGCAGAAAAGGCCTATGAGGTACTCGATCTTGGGGAGTTTGACTGGTTTACCTGTTCTTCCCAGTTCTTCCTCATGTTTTGCCAGGTATGGGAAGTACTGGAGTTTCCTGAGGCCGTTTATCTGGCAGGGTAGGGCTACTATGGCCACTCTTTCCAGTCCCATGTCTCCTGCAGTTTTCAGTGCTTCCAGGGTGGATATGGTGTATTTGGACTTGGATGTTTTCAGGAGATCTTCTGCATTTTGTACTATGAGTGAAACTGGTTTCCAGTACTCATCACCCACAACTATGGCCCCGTCGATTTTATCGTTTTCCAGTAGATGTTTTAAGAAGGTGGTGACTGCTCCACCATCCTGTCCACTGGAAGAACCCCTTCCGTAGTACATTTCTTCGGTGAATTTCTCCCTGATTTTTATCTGGTATTTTCCGGATGAAACACGTGGACAAACCTCGAAACACATTCCATGACCGTTTCGGAGGCATTCTTCGGTTAATTCTGGTTTTCCATCGAAGGATAGGATGTTGTTGGGACAGATCACTGCACAGGTACCGCACTTGGCACACATGTCGCTTTCAACTATTTCATCCAGTTTCCAGGCGTGGTCCAGTTTGGGGTACATTTTAGCCAGTTTCTCTGGGGTTCCCATCAGGGATATGGCCTGGGCTATTATTTCCTCATTAACTTCCACATTCTTCTCCAATGCTATGGCATCAGCACTGTCCAATATATGAGTTTTAAGTTCTTCAGAAACCTCTTTCTGCTGATCTGGACCCATACCTTTTGTTACTTCTTTAATATAATCATCAATAATCATGTCTATTCACCTATCCTGTGATTTTAAATTGTTTTCAAATTGTTCAATTGATTCATTTATTGATTTGAAAAAATCCAGCCAGTTTTCTCTAACTTTTCTCCCGTAATCAGTTACAGTGTAGTATTTTCTGGGCCGTGTATCCTCAGTATCCCATCGACTCGAGAGGAGTTTGTCATTTTCAAGACGCCTGAGCAATGGATATAATGTTCCTTCTTCTACTTTTAACCCTGAATTTTTAAGGTTCTTGGTAATTTCATAGCCGTAATGCTCCTTTTCAAGTAAACACATCACTGCTACCTGTATAGCGCCCCTCCTCATTTCTTTCTCGAATCTTTCAAAGACATTACTCATTTTCATATTCCTCACTATACCAGTTACAATAACATATGTTACACAATACTGTATGGTACATAGTATATAATTTTTTGGGAAAAGATAAAGGCAGAGTATTGAATTAGATATTTAAAATGTGATATTTTTAAATCAAAAAATGAGTTAATTGAATCTATAAAAAAGAATCCTGATTAAAATAAAAGGATCTTGATAAAAAAGGGGAGTGGAAGTTATTCTGTGAACTTCTCAACCTGTCTATCAATCTCTTCCAGAGCAACCTGTGCAGCTTCATCAGCCAGGTTGTCATCTGCTTTGCAAAGTTCATCCAGGAAGAGTTCTACTTCTACATCAACATCAAGACCATCTTCTTGGTTGAATTCAACTCTTAACTCCATATCCTGGACTTCTTTTTTTGAGACTTTGGAAAAAATATAGTTTTCTGCAGCTATTGCTGCAGCTTCGGATATTTTCTCCATTTCAGGGTCGGTTAATGTTTTCAAACTTTAAACCTCTGTAACTTAGGGTAGGGTACCAATCAACAGTAATTGGCCCCATTTAAGATACTAACATTAGTTAGCGACCTTAGTTGCCCATACCAGGCTGCTGCATCTGCATTGCACCCTGTAGGGTTTCCTGCATTTCCTGCAACCGTTTCATTACCCTTTCTTCCTGCCTTTTAACTGTTTTTTCCCGGAGCTGGAGGGTTTCCAGTTTCTCGGTCAGGTCTTCAGTTAGTTCAGGTTTGGGCATTTTAATTAACAGGGTTCCAGCGGTTTTGTAAACTTCTGCATCATCTGCCACTTTTTCCAGTTCTTCAAGGGCCTTTTCAGTTTCTTTTATCTGCATATCCACGTTCTGTTTCTGCATGGTTATGGCCTGAGCCTGCTGTTGCATCTGCTGGAATTGTGCTAATTGATGTTGGATATTTTGGGGAATTTCCATATTTTCACCTCTAATATTGTAACTAAGTATAAGTCTATGATCAGTAATTTTTATGACCATTAATTACTATTGGTAATTTAGGATCAGCTAATTGAATAATTTCGATCATTTAATTGAATATTGGTAATTTAAGATCAGTTGATTGAATAACTTATGATCATTTAATTCAATGAACTTCTATTTAATTTAATAACTTCCTGAATATTCAATGTTTTTAATTCTTTAAATTTTTTAATTCTAGGATCTCGTTGGAAAGCATTACCCATCTCAGGTATGAATTCAGGGATGCTCTAAGGGATGTTGTGTCCTGTGCAGTGATTGAGATCTTTAGAATGTTACCCTCAGATTCAATCTCAGTACTGGTTCGCTCCGAGGGTGATCCACTGATTTCTGGTTCAATAGCCCGAAGAACGATTTCTGCATCACTAGATGATGGAAATTCAAGTTCAATCCGACTTTCAACCTGTTTAAGAGCTTTTATCCTCATCACCTGCTAGTTTCCATTCCTGAAGGTAAATGCGTGGCCCAGTGGCCTGGCCTTTTCCATCGAAAAATTCAATTAAAGGTCTGGATTTCTGTTTGCTGGTTCTGATGAGTAGAAGGTTGCAATCATGATTTTTCCCCTGCAAATCCGTTATGGAATCTTCAGGGGGAATTGCAAATATTTCCGTGGATAGATCTTTTAACTCATCCACTTCACAGCGGATGCAGAGGTTATCCTTTTCCATTCTTCCCTTGGGGAGGGAAAAGTCCACGGTTATCAGTAGACTGATGAATAGTTCTCCATCCTGGTAGAAATCCATCCGGTTGGGGTTTCCGTTTCTTTCAAATACCACAGCCACCCTGTCGGTTTCCATTTCCTTTGCCTTTAAAAAGACATCCCTGAGGCTCATTTTACCACGGTTTACGCAGCGAGCTTTTAATACTCGTTCAAGACCTCGGCAGAATGTTCGGGTCCTCTGGGATGGTTTTCGGGAAGTGGTAATTAACATGAAATAACCAGAATATGATTGGGATCAAGGAATATAGGGATTTAAATAAGATCTCTGATTAAAAAAGATCTCTGATAAAATATATGATGGATATAGAGATCTAAAACAATCCTATGAACTTTAAAGAGATCTAAAAAATCCAAATGGTATTTTAAAGATATTTAAGGCACCCTATTATATTTAATAGAATCTTTAGGATAAAATTCTAGTGATAAAATCTTAAAGGATAAAATCTTGAAGGGATAAAATCCTAGGGATAAAATCTAAAGGGATAGAATCCTGATGGAATCTGTTAAAGATGCCCATCTACAAGATTTTATCTGGCTTGTACTTGTCGCCTGACCGGGGGGATCTCCTTGAAGAGTATCCGGTAACGGCAGCTGGGACACTTGGATTCTGTGTAACCTTTGATATCTACCAGTGTACCACATTTATCACATTTATACAATTATAAACCTCCAACAATCCTCTTAATGTTCCTGGTAGCGGTTTTACCCATTGGGGTGTTGGGCATGTATGCTCCGCCAGTGAATACTGCTCCGCATTTGCGGCATTTCCATATTCCTGCTGCGGTCCGTTTAACTCCAGGTCGATCACATTTAGGACAGGTGTGATTCTTCTTCATGTTGTCTTCGATGCTTTTTACGGTTCTTTTAGCTTTCCTACCGTACCGGGCTCCGAATCTTCCGGTTACTCCTACTTTTTTAGTTCTTGCCATAATTATCACCTTGTTAGTTTGTTATTTTTTTAAAATGAAAGGAATCCGGATGTTTATTCATCCAAATTACCTGGTCACTGTACTATGTTAGTTACGCTGTATAAACTTTTTTGATCTTATGAATTTTTTTTATTTGAAAATTCTTAACTAACCGAAGGCTCTTCAATTTAACCAAAGATTCATTCTATTTAACCAAAGACTCTTCCATTAAACCAAAGATTCTTTAATTAAACCAAAGATTCTCCTTTTTTTAAGATCAAATTTATCTGCTCAAGTTATGCTTTGGGGATGAACTCACGAAGTTCTTTAGTCTTGGTTTGAGCTATTTTAACAGCTTTCAAAATTTCTTCACGTGTGAGTGGTACTGATCCACCTTTTTGCATGGCGCAGATACTTCCATCGACTCGCACACCTATGGATATTCTGGCATCCAGGACATCATCTTCTTCCAGGGAAGGATCTGCCACTAGTTCTCCACCGATCTTGGCCAGGGTGCACATGAGGGGTTGTTCTGCGATTGGAATTGGAACCATGGTTTCATAGTCAATTACAACTTCATCATCCTCAATGGTTGTGCTTGGGATTTTGGTATTCATCAGGGCAGCTACACTACCCAGAACTGCGGCATCCATGAGGTTGCCATCGTAATCAATTACGTGCAGGTCCAGGAATATCATCCAGACTTTCTTTCCAGGGATGATGACCAGTTTTTCCAGGTCCACTACTTTCCCTTCCCTTACACAGCGGTCGGTTACTCTGGACAGTTCCACTGAAGTTTCATTGGGAGGTCCTGCTTCGAAGTTAGGGGCTGCCATGGGTACGAGTTCAGAGTTGGTTATTAAAACACCCACGTTGGGTGTGTCAGGGAATGGTTCACCGATCTGGGGTTTGGCACCCACTATTATCTGGGTGTTACCTATTTTAACCCGGGCGGAACCTTCTGCTTTTTTAATGACACCGGTTTCAATTGTCACTTCCCGGTACTGGTCCAGGGCTCTTCCGTCTGCTCTTTCTCCGTTCTTGATGAGGTTAGCAACACTTTCCCTTATGATCTCTGGAACTATGCTTTGTACCATCTTAATCACCGTACCTGTTCTTTATGGCTTTTTTCTGTTCTTCGCTGATGATTTTACATCCTTTTATAGCTAGATCCAGTGCCTTTTCGAATTCATCGTCAGTGAGGTGTCCATCCATCTGTAGCAGGGTTATGTCCCCGGTGCGTGGCATCATGGCTATTGGTAAGTCAGCTTCTCCTTCCTTATCTTCCCATTCTGATAGGTCCATGATAACCTGTCCATCAGCTTTACCAGCTGCACAGGCGGATACCATGTCCCGCATGGGTATGCCTGCATCGGCCAGTGCCACGGAGGCTGCGGTTATACCTGCACATCGGGTTCCACCTTCTGCTTGAATGACTTCTATGAAAATGTCAATTGTTGATCTGGGGAATTTTTCCAGGAAAACTGCAGGGTTAAGGGCTTCTGTAGTTATCTTGGATATTTCCACTGATCTGCGGTCTGGTCCTGGTCTTTTCCGGTCATCCACCGAAAATGGTGCCATGTTGTATCGGCAGCGCAGTATGGCCATGTTAGGTTTTAATAATCTGCGTACGTGCAGTTCTCTGGGACCATAAACAGCTGCTAGGACCTTGTTATCGCCGATTTCCACGTATGCAGATCCATCGGCTCTTTCCAGGACTCCTGCTTCTATTTTCAAGGGCCTCAGTTCATCAAAAGCCCTTCCATCTGGTCTTTTTTTAGTGGCAGAAGTTATGAAACTTCCTTTACTATTTTCTCCAATTGATTTGCTGGTTAGAATAATAATCACCCCTTACTGAATCAATTCTTCCTCATATTCATCTTCTTCTTTTGTATCTGGTTTTTTAGTATCTGGTTTTTCGGTTTTTTCACCGAGAAGTTCCAGTAACATGTCCCTTATCCTGTCAGTGAGGCCAGATGTGTGTGCTTCTTCTTCGATGGTTTTAACAACCTTCTGCACCACTCTTTCCATCTCTGGTTTTCCTTTAACCCAGACTACTCCATTTTGACCTACCACTACTTCACATCTGGTCTGGTCTTTGATCATGTTGATCATGGATCCTTTTTTACCTATGAGTCGGGGCACCTTGGTGGGGGTAATGTTTATGAGGATTCCTCCACGGAATTTACCAAGTCCTCTACCTTTGAGACCAAGTTTTACCTTTTTAACTTCGTCAACATCCACCACGCGCAGGAAAAGTACATCTCCCACATTGAAAGCCCGGTTTAAGTCTCTTTTTTCCTTACCGAAAACTTCTGCTGCAGGTAATATTCCAGAGTAAGGTGAGTTTATGTCCAGGTTCCACATGGAAAAGCGGATATCAGATACTTTACCAATAACCACGTCTCCCCTTTTAGGAATGTATTTACTCTGTAATGGTATGACACTGATTTTTTTATCCCTAACAGCCACCAGGCCGACCAGAGAAGAGCATACCTTGTCTTCTTCCTTGAAAGTTCCTCTTCCTGAGTGATAGTCCCCTTCTGCTAAGATCTCACCCGGAATTACTATCTGTTTATCTTCTACTAATAACACGTTTTGCCTCCTTTATTAGGCTAAAGAAGTTTTATTTTAAGAGTTTGGATTCAACCTGTCCATGGGTAATCTCGGAGAGTTTTTGATAGAAACCTTCCTGCATACCACCAGGGATTTCCACTACAGCAACCCATGATCCGTCCTGTTGCCATTCTTCTTTTATGGTTTTCCCGAATTCAGGTATAACTCCATAAACCCGTCCAGTATCCTCTCCAGGTATGTGGATGGCTACTTTCACTTTTTCAAGCCTTATGGGTATTAACTTACGGATGGCTTTTAGAGTGATATTTACCTGCTCATCCACACTCTTAAAGGGATCTATCCGGACTTTAGCCTCTTCCATGGCTATTTCAATCCTTCTAGCAGGGTGGGGGAGTTTTGTTTGAGGATTTATGGCTTCGCGGGATATTTTTGCCACGACCATCCTTCTCTTATCCTCCTGCATATCCCTCCGTTGTTGGGCGGTGAGTTGGACCTGCCCTTTGCGGATGATGATTACAGCGGCTTCCAGGGGATCAGTTGTTTCAAAGGCTTTGTTCATAGCCTCTTCCGATGCTTTATCCCCCTTTTTAGCATCCTTGAAAACCTCTTCAACAGCCAGTATCTCTTCAATTTGGATATCGTCTCCCCTTTTAAAATCAGATGCCAGATCCGGATCCACCAGGATCTCAAACCGTTCCCCGTAGTATTCCAGGCGGGCTATTACTGCATTTTCCAGGGTGATCATGAATTATTCCTCTTCTTCCTCGTCCTCCTTGGACTTGCGGATGAGGAGTTCTTCTACATGTTCTTCTATTTCATCTTCTGTGAGTTTGCGATATTTATGATTGGATTCTTCTATAACCGCAATTTCCACGCTTTCTTTGGTGGTTTTGCCTTCGGTTGCCTCGTAGATTGCGTCCAGTGCCAGTTCCATGGCTTCGTTGATTTTGAGATCTTCACTGTAACCCTTTTCAAAGACTTCCATGGCCATTGCCCTACCAGCTCCAATTGCAGTGGCCTTGTATTCAATTAAGGCACCACTGGGGTCTGTTTCAAACAATCGGCATCCGTTGTCGTTGACTCCCCCGATGATCAGTGCTGAACCGAATGGTCTGACTCCACCGTGCTGGGTGTACATCTGTTTCATGTCACAGATCTTCTTGGCTAACATTTCCACGGGTATGGGTTCGTTGAAGGTGATCTTGTTGACCTGAGATTCCATTCTAGCCTGTTCAATTAGTTTACGGGCGTCGGCCACCAGACCGGAGGTTGCTGCTCCTATGTGTTCGTCGATCTGGAATATCTTTTCAATGGAGGTGGGTTCCACCAGTTTGCTGCTGGGTCTTTTATCTACCACCAGCACAATCCCCTCTGCTGATTTCACACCTAATGAAGTTGTACCTCTTTTGACAGCTTCTCTTGCGTATTCAACCTGAAATAGCCTTCCATCTGGGCTAAAAATAGATATACCTTTATCATATCCTGCTGCTGGGAACGGTTGCATATCTTATACCTCTTTTAAATTTTTTGATAAAATAATGAACTTCAATAAAATATTGGTTTAGAAGTTAATAAAACCATTTATACATTTTACTCATCTGCTGCCTTCAATTTAATAAAGTTTGTTATAGCTGCCTTGATGGTTCCTGAAATTCCAAGAGTGTGAAAAACCACATTTTTCCCGTGGAATTTAGTTATGGTAGGAAGAACTGCTCGGGCTCGGTCTAATTCTTCCCTTTTACATCGGATGATTCCCTTAACCACGTGTTTTCCATTTACAGGATAACAACTACCAGTATCAGGACAGTTCCACACTTTCACCACCCATAATCCCAGTTGGCTGGTCCCACATGCCCCGTAAAGGTTTAAAGATGACTCTGTAACCAGGGATATTACATCATCCCGTTGTAGAGGGATTTCTGAAAAAGCCTCAAATGCCAGGTATCTTTTCTTATCCCTAAGGTGCGTGGGTAATATTTTAAGTTTCATAAACTCTTATATCTCCGTATATTTGAGTTTAGTCCAGTAAATTCTGGGTTTAATAAATATCAGAATTCTAAATTTAGTTAAATTTTAAGTTTATCAATGATTCTGAAATTTAATGTAGTTAATTCTGAGTTTAGTCAGGTTAATTCATTAATTTATTATTTTAGATAAATAAATCCCGGTATATTTAATTATTTTACCAAACGTGCCCCTGGAACTATGATATCATCTCTTATTGTATTTCTGTAGATAATTTCCTGTGGAGTTTTGGACAATGCATTGAAGGCTTCATCCTTGGTCATTCCAAAACAGGCTGACAGTGCCATGATATCTCGCGGGTTACGCAGCCCATAGAATGAACTGGTGTCACTGGTGATTATTACCGGTACCTCGTATTTACGATGCAACTTCATAATCTGCCGGAACTGATTTAAAACCCTGTATTGCTGGTTTGGACGAGTTAAAAGGAGATATTTCAGGTTTATTTCTATCGCAACACTGTTTTCAGCAGCTTTAACTGCCAAAACATGGTTAATACCACTATCAAAACGGCTGCGATAGGGGTGGCTCAGGATATCAACACGTGGATCTTCGGTGGCTGCTCTGTTTATTTTAAGGTCACCACCATGGACCAGAATGACATCGGCCTTCTTTCGAAATTTCTGTACCTGTTTTTTAAGGTCTTCCTGATTTTTGGCCTCTATCTCCACACATATCTGGATAGAAATGTGATCATCCTTATCTTCATTCAGGTCACTGATGCTTTTACGCAGGTTTTTAAGGGTTTCGGGTTTATTGATACAATCTCGGGAATAGACAGTCAACCCTACTCCATGGTATCCTATGTTTCCAGCATCTAGGGCCAGTTCAGGACCACCATGAATATGAAAATCAAAAAACATCTTTTACACCTTTATTCAAATATCTGCCGGGCTACCTTTAGAGCCTCTTCTTTCCTGGAAGGATAGGCAGCTATTTTCAGTTTCAGGTGCAGGGAATCACCATGATCCACTACTTTCAGATCTCCCAGATATGCACGTTGTTTATCAAATCTAAGAAAAAGATTCCCTCTTTCATCCATTTTGAATTCAAGTTCCCTTAGAATCCTTTTTTTGGCAGAGGGGTTTAGTGAATGTAATTTTTCCAGGAAATCTTTAAGTTTTCTTTTTTTGGTGATTTTTCCCTGGAGAATAATAACCTGATTCTTATGGTAACCTTCAGTGATTTCCTTGGTTGGTTGGGCAGCGGGAAGGAGGGTGGATAAAGCCTCCCTCACCTTCTCTTCGTTTTCAGTTCCGTAAACAAAGGCCCGGTAGGAGAGGTTATGTATCATTACCTTAATTTCTCCGCTCCTTTACCTTTATTCCTGAGTCCCCTATTTTTCTTACCTTCACTGGTCAATCCACGGAATGCTCTTCCACGGTGGTGTTTTTCACAGATCCAGTTGATTTTAGGGTCGTTTTTGATCACAGGATGGTTAGGATCAACCAGGATCACTTCAAAGAATTTGAATTTCCCATCTTCCCAGAGCCAGTAAGAGTTTAAAACTTCCAGGTTGGGATATTTACGGGCTACCCTTTCTTCAGCCATGCGCTGAATGGATTTTTTAGGAGTTATCTTTTTAACACCCTGCCTTTTTGGCTTACGACCTGCGGTGAATCTGGTTTTCCTTCGTCCACCACGACGTACACGGGTTCTGACAACTACGTATCCCTTTTTGGCTTTATATCCAAGGGACCTTGCCCTGTCAAGTCTGGTTGGTCGCTCGACACGGGTGATTACACTTTCTTTTCTCCACTGGGGAGCTCTCTGTTGCATTAATTCTTTTACGTAAGACTCATCTGGATTTTTCCAGGCATCTCTTATATAACTGTACATTAAATACACCTCTTTTTGTTCAGCTTTCGCCACATCCATGGGATCATTAGGGGTCCCAAAAAAAGTAGGTCACTTACGCCATATTGGCGGTAACACAATGTTGATCACATGCCCTTAAAAAGGTTGTGTTCAGGGGCATAAAATCAAAAGCAATTTTAGTAAAAAACTTCATCAATGCTTAAGAATGATCCAGCTTTTCTTCAAAGGTTATGTCGAACTTGGTTCCCTTACTGGTGTCCAGTTTGATTTCAGCACCGATCTGTTCAGATAAACTGTAGATGAGCATTATCCCCAGTGAATCAGATTTTTGGGGGTCAAAGTCTGGTGGGAGACCAACTCCATTATCACTGACTGTTAATCTAAATTTATTTGTACCATCATCAGTATCAGAATGGAAGTCAACCTTTATTTCACCACTTTCCTCATCTGGAAATGCGTACTTTAAACAGTTGGATATCAGTTCGGTTAAAATGAGTCCCAGGGGAATGGCAGTGTTTATATCCAGCATAACCTCATCAACATTAACACTCATCTTCACCCGTTCAGGATCAGCGGCATAACTGTAGAAAAGGTTATTGGCCAGAGTGGTAATGTATCCACTGAATTCTATCCGTTTAAGATCACTGGACTGGTAAAGGCTTTCATGTATCATGGCCATGGACTTGGCACGGTTTTGACTATCTTTAAAAATATCCCTGGCATCTGTATCCTTAATATACCGTGATTGCAGGTTAAGAAGACTCTGGATAACCATTAGATTATTTTTAACGCGGTGGTGGATCTCCTTCATCATCAGATCCTTTTCTTTTAAGGATTTTTTCAGTTCTTCCTCCAGTTTTTTCCGCTGGCTAATATCCCTGGCCACGATCTGAACCGCTCGTTGACCATTATAGTTTATTGGGGCATCACCAACTTCAATATCCTTATGTTGGCCATCGAGAGATATGATTTTTTCTTCAATGAAATCTAAAGTTTTATTTTCAACGAAAACTTCATGTAACCGTTTTTTAGAAGTTTCCACCGAATCAGGAGAGTAGAAACTGAAAAGATTTTTATCTAAAAGATCTTGAGGATTTTCCATGCCAAATATAGTGGCGGAAGCCTTGTTGGCGAAAACGATCTTCTCACCCATAACCACCAGAATTGCATCGGGTGAAAGTTCAGATAAATTCTTATAACGTTCTTCACTGTCAATATAATCTTTTTCAGCTCTTTTAAGTTTACTTATATCCTGAATTGTTAATAATCGTCCTTTGAATTCATTTTTATCATAGAGGAATGTGATCTGCATCCTGATCCACCGGTTGAATGGATCACCCACATATATTGTTTTTTCTTCACCAGCTGTATGGTAAAACTCTTTTAATTCAGGGAATTTATCCAGTAAATCTGTTGCCTGTTTCCCCACATCATCTTCAGTTATTCCAATCATTTCTGCAGCAGGGTTAACATCGATTAATGTGCCGTTGGTATCAAAAACCATGAACCCATTTTTTATTGTTTCAAAGAGTTTTTCATAGGCAATGGGCCTTATACCCAGTAGAGAAAATTTAAAAATTGATACTGCCAGTAGTAGTCCAGAAATAGTTAACCCAAATGGAGTTATATCCAGTCCAGGGATGCCAAGTATATCCGTGTTGTAGAGGACACTGAAAAATAGTGGTATCACCCCACTTGTAATCAGGATCAATATTTGGGTATGGTATACCCGGGGGGATTTCATTAAGAGTCTTAACAGGACTACTAATCCCAGGATTATGAGTATGAAACTGTAGGCAATGTTCACCCAGAATGCCACTCCATGGGCGTAGATTAATGGTGAACCAGTCACACTGGAAACTGGGGTGATGCTGGGCCAGATGAGTCCATGTAAATCATTGGTAAATGCCAGGAGGATGATAACCAGGGGTAAAACCATTAACATCCCAATATATTTTGGTTTAAGGTATTTTTCGTGTTGTGCGTATTCCAATATTACAATAAACCATAACGGTGCAGCGGTAGCCACTCCAATGTAACTGATTTTTATCCAGAATATTTTGGCCCACATCTCTAGACTGAAAAATTCCATGGCCGAACCCAAGCACCATAAAAATACAGATAAAGTCAGAAGGGAAAAATAAAAGTATAAATTAGATGAACGCTTCTTTAGGCTGTAAAACGATAAATAAAGAAGTATTATGGCACTAATAAGTAATATAATGCCCAAAATAGAATGTTGTGATGCCATAGTAGATCTACTCAGTGAATTTCCAATTACCATTAACTAATTTTTTTCCTGTGAAAATAATTTTTATCTGTGAAATATAATATAGTTTCTATTTCAAAAAAAGTGGGGCTCTGTCAGAAACCTAAAAACATTCAGGGCTTTATGGTATTGAGAAGTTTATCAAATTTTTTTTCTGCCATTACTTCATGTGTTAAGAACTTCCCATTGTGAAAAACACTGAAAATCCCAAAGGGAGTTGGTAAGTCTTTAGCCTGCTTTAGACTTTCCACCTTGATTTTTTCGGTTTGAAACCCATGTTTCATTGCAACATCAACCATAATATCAACATAATCTGCGTTAAATGGACACATATCCGTGTAAATAAAGGTTAATCCAGTTTTTCCAGGAATCTCAGCTTTTTTTGCTTTATCTGTGAATTGGGGTGTGGGTGCATCTTCAGAGAATTTCTTCACCAGCATTTCAAAATAGGGCGGGGCCTCATCGCATATCTCAAACCCTTTTTTAAGGTAGAATTTCTTATCCACTGTAAATGGGAGTTTTTTACGCCCGGTTACTACTACCAATCCCTTTTTATTATTATTCCGGGAATCTTTCTCCGATTCCTCCAGTAATTGGGAGCCGTAACCTTTACCCTTGTACCGGCCAGATGCCCAGAGACACTGAATAAAATTATAGCCTGGTGCCTCAACTGGAAACCAGGCATATTCTGCAGGGACGTATTCAATGAACACTTTGCCCCGAACATTAAACTTTTTAAAGGTATGGCCCTCTGCAAATCTATCTTTTAACCAGGCCTTCTTAACACCGGCACGTTTCTGATTCTTTTTATTTACCCAGTGCACAGCAAATATGTTCGGTGCCAATGTTATCCTTATTCAGAGTTATTATCTCCAGTTCTTCAGCCATTTATTTCCCCTCAATAGTTTTTGTATTTAAAATCTCCGGATTGAAGATAGTCATTTATCCCCTTATAAAGAAGCTTAATTAGTTTTTAAACATGTTTTTGTTTTTAAACATTTCTGCTCATCTCGTTTTAACAGGAACGTAGAAATCAACCTTAGATTCAGAATCTTCCATGCCTTTATACTGGTTTTTATGGTATGCCAGCGCCATGTAGGGATAAGCTTCATCATACTCTGAATTTGGAAGCCATTCATTCCAGATGTATTCACCACCCCTGAACATATCTTCTCCTTTGAAGGTGAAAACTGCGTATTTTGTTAGGGGTAAACTCTTGCAGAACATTTCCAGGGGCATTTCCTCTAGCTTCTTCATCTCAACTCCCACATAAACATAAAATTTCCCAGTCTCATGGTAATCATCTGGTTGCAGGTGTACTTCATACGCTACATCCCCCAGGGCCTCTTTCAGAATTGAATCTCCAAATCTTTGATATAACTTATAAAAACGACCCCATAAAATTCCAATTTCGTTTTTTGAACTCCATTCCCTATTGGAATGAAAAGGATCTCCATAATAAACGCAACCAACTAATTTTAAACTTATTTCTTCGGTTATCTTAATCTTCTGGGGTTTTGGCTGGTCCGGGAGAGTGTTCATTTTTTTTCAGTCCTTTTTTTGTAGTAGATAATCTGCAATACTCACTAACTATGATACTGCAGTTTTGATAAAATTTAATGATAATTAATTTGTTACCACCTCCTTATTATTCTTGATAGGTAGATTAACGGATAAACTCCCATTAATTAAATTACGGTGAGATAGTTAGGTTTAATAGTGTTGGTTTGTCTTAGTTTTCTTATTTGGGTTAATATTCTCCTTTCCACTGTGGCCATAAGAACGATAACCATACTGGGATCTCAACTTCCTTCACCCGATCAAAGGATGGTGTGTATGGTTTTAGATC
>NZ_AMPO01000005.1:97500-207500 GCF_000302455.1 Methanobacterium formicicum DSM 3637 | reverse complement strand
CATTAATCTTAACTGCCAGACCCGGGACCTGGTTCTCACCGTACTTACTACCCCTGGTGTAACAGTAGACACAGTTAAAAGAGCACCCTGAGAATGGGTTTAAGGAATAACCCGACAAGAACCATTCATCAGCATGTTTTTGTTTGTTTAAAACAGATTTGACCTTAATTTTCCGGACCAGTTCAACCACCCCTTAACAAACTATCCCATAGTAATTCCATAGCCACTGTATACATCCTTACGAACCAATAGGACTGGTATAATCTTAAACAATAGCCTTAAACAGCCCATAGCCCTTAAAAGCCCATAGCCTAGACAACCCATAACACCAGATAAAACATTTCCAACATTAAATAACTTTAATTCCATTATACCCTGAAGTTCTCCAGTTAAATATCCGTTATATCCTGAAGTTCTCCAGTTAAATATCATTGAAGTTTGAGCTAAATTGCAAACAATATTACTAAAATTATTAAGAAAATTGAATTTTAAACTCAACCTCTTGCTATAACATATATTAACTTAAATTCTATAACTTTAACCACATGAACAATCAGCAACCCCTAAATAATTTACTTCCTGATATCAGGAAAAAAGCCCTGAAACGGGTTAAAAAAAGACCCCCACAAGAATTAGCTGCCAGCTGGTCCGGAGACGACTTGTTATATTCTGGACCTGGTCGGACCATATTCCTGGTTCTACCCACAGCAGGATGTGCCTGGGCTCTGGCTGGATCAGGAGGGTGTAGTATGTGCAGTTACATTGCGGACTCCCCCCTGGAAGATGTTTCCAGTGATGAACTGGTGGAAATTTTTAAAGAGCAGTTCCAGAGGCAAATCCAAAAACAGGAGATTTCAGGACCAACTGCCATTAAGATCTTTGTCTCCGGTAGTTTCCTCAATGAAGAGGAAATACCAGAAACTGCTCGGCAGGAAATCTTCAAAATCATCAACCAATACGAAGATGTTGAAGAAGTTGTGGTTGAATCCAGGCCAGAGTATGTGAATGAAGAAATATTAAGGGATTGCTGTCAATTGATTCCCGGGAAAATATTTGAAGTGGCCATGGGACTGGAGAGCGCATCAGATGATATTCGCCTGCAGAGAATAAACAAGGGATTTACACGTGAAGATTTTGAAAAGGCCATGACTGTTATTAAAAGTCTCAAATCAGATTTCAAAATGGAAGGTAAGGCTTATTTACTAGTTAAACCTATTTTAACCTCAGAGAGTGAGGCAATTGAAGATGCAGTGAAATCTGCCCAGTACGCAGCTGAAATTGGGGTTGGTCGGGTGTCTTTTTGCCCTTCAACCATTCACAAAGGAACTTTAATGGAAATTTTATGGCGCAGGGGTTCATATCAACCACCGTGGATATGGAGTACTTTGGAAATCATCCGCAGGGTGAGAAGCTCGGTCCAAATCCCTGTAATCATGGATACTGCAGGATTTGGAACTCGCAGAGGACCATACAATTGTAAAAAGTGCAATTCAAAATTAAAAGATGCCATCATACAATCCAACATTAATCAAACCATTCCTGAGGACTTTGAATGCGAATGTAAGGATAAATGGGTGGCTGATGTTAAATATTCCAATGTAAACCGGTCCACCACTAATCTCCTAAAAAACCATTGAATTCATTTAAAATATCTTTTTTTGGAGGGCTTATTATCCTTCTGGGTTTATAAGCCCCACCACTACTTAATTTTTTTTTAAATCAGTAATTTTGTATCCAAAACTGTTTATTCTTTCTGAGGGAGGATGTAAACCTTGACGAATAGTAAATACTAATATTATTCCATTTTTCATCTGTTTTTTTCAATAAACCTCCTATAATCAAAAAAAAATTAGAAAGATATTAATATACATAAATAAAAATAGGTTTTAAAGTAAGATTTTTACTCATGTGAGGGGGAATATTGGCCAGAATCCTAGTAAATGATAACAGTAGTGCAGCGCGGAAACTGAAAGACAACCTCCAAATCATGGGCCACCAAATAATTTACACTGATTTCCACGGTGAAAAAGCAGCCCAGAAAGCTGAAGAATTAAAAGTGGATCTTTTTTTGATGAACATACCATCGGAAAATTTTTTCCAGATGGAAAGTAAAAACAGTATCAATGAAACTATTTTAAACTCAAATACGCCTATTATTCCGGTTATTGATTTAACCAAAATAATGCAATCAGATTATTCCCCTTTAAAACAGGTTTTAGCAAGTTCACATTATGGTTACCTTATAAAAAATGATTCTGAGGATTATAATCTGGACTATTTGAAATTTGCCATTGAACTGGCTATTTACAAGCAAGGGTTAATCACTGAAAATAACACAACAGATAACAGTGTAGAATTAGATTTAAAAGAAGATAATTCCAATTTAAATAAAGATAATCACCTTAATGATAGTTCACTGAATGATGAACTGTTGAAAACTTTTTATGATAAAATTCCACTACCCTATCAATCTCTAAATGAAACAGGGAACTTCATAGAAGTAAACCAGGCATGGTTAGATACCATGGGTTACTCCAGTGAAGAGGTTATAGGAAAATGGTTTGGTGAATTTCTTGCTCCGGATTATGTTGAAATGTTCAAGAAGGAGTTCCCTATCTTTTTATCCACTGGTAAATTTCACAGTATAGAATTGGAAATGGTAAAAAAGGACAACTCAATCATCAATGTATTTTACGAAGGTAAAATCGAATACTATGCTGATGGGAAATTTAAAAAAACCCAGTGTATTTTTAAAGATATTACATTGAGTAAAAAAACTGAAGAAGCATTGAAAGAAAGTGAAGAAAAGTTTCGTACATTTATTCAGCAATCGTTAGATGGTATTGTATTGCTGGATGAAGAGGGACGTGTTATTGAATGGAATAAAGGATATGAACAAATAAGTGGCATTAAAAAGGAGGAAGTCCTTGGTAAATTATTTTGGGAGATAAAATACCAGTTAACACCACCCGGACGACAGACCCTGAATCGACTGCAACACATTATGAAACTCCAGCTAAATGCCTTGAAAACTGGGGAAGCACCATTCCTGAGTAAAATTCATGAAACTGAGATGATACGTCCGGATGGTGAAATTCGTTATGTTGAACAGCTTGCATTTCCCATAAAAACCAGTACAGGATACAGGATTGGTTACGTCACCCGGGACATAACCCAGCGAAAACATATGGAAGAAGCACTGGAGAAAAGGATTGTTGCTCTCAGCAGACCTCTGGATAATGCCAAAGAAATTAAGTTCCAGGACCTTTTTAACCTTAAAGATATTCAGGAGATACAGGATCTTTTTGCAGAAGCCACTGGAGTTGCATCCATTATCACCAAACCAGATGGCACACCCATTACCAGACCAAGTAAATTCTGCCATTTATTTGATATTATGGGAAAATTAGAGGAAGACACCGGAAATCCATTTAAATTTGATTCTTTAATGGGTCAAAATCAGTTAAAAGGTCCAATTATAAAAAAATGTCTCAACGGCAGTCTCTGGGAAGCAGGGGCAAATATCAATGTGGGAGGAAAACACATTGCCAACTGGTTGATTGGTCAGGTTCGAGACGAATCATCAGACCCGGAACAAATTAGGATCTACACCCAGAAGATAGGAGCCGATCCAGCAGAATGCATCAAAGCATTTCTTGAAATTCCAGTAATGTCCAAAAAACAGTTCAGGAAGGTTTCTCAGGTACTTTTTGCCTTTGCAAACCAGTTATCCTCATTAGCATATCAAAATATTCAACAGACCCGTTTTATCAGTGAAAGACAACAGGCGGAAGAAAATCTTCAAAAATCCTTACGCGAAAAGGAGACACTGAACCAGGTGATAACACAGCTGGTTGGCACATCCCAAACCAGTGAAATATACCATATTATGGGTGAAGCAATAAAAGAACTTTTACCCTCTTCTTATGTTATAATAAGCGGAATGACGCATGATGAAAAAAAAATCAACCTAGTGGAAAGCTTTGGTTTTGAAAAATACTTGGATGAAATAAGGAACATTCTGGAAATAGACCTGTTCAAAAACAAATTTCCAGAAAACCTCAATGGAATAAATAATTATTTCAGTGGCCATCTTACTGAATCAACAGAAGAAGTGTATAATTTAGCATTTAGGAAAATGTCTCCCAAAACTTTCAGGATGATTGAAAGGGTTCTTAATATTGGAAAGGTATACAACATGGGATTTTACTGTAACAGCCACCATTACGGTGGTTTGAGTATTGCCCTTCCCAAGAACCAACCCCTGGAACATGAAGAAACCATAGAAACCATTGTTAACCAGGCATCCATGGCCCTTCAACGTTCTTTTGCAGAAAAAGCCATTAAAGAATCTTTAGAAGAGAAGGAAGTTCTTTTAAGGGAAATTCATCACCGTGTTAAAAATAATATGCAGATCATCAACAGCCTCCTGAGCCTGCAAAGTCAACACGTGGAAGGGGAGGAAACAATGGATGTTTTAAAAGAAAGCCAGGGAAGAGTCCGTTCCATGGCCATGATCCATGAAAAACTCTATCAATCACCCAACCTAACCAAGATCGATTTTAAAGATTACATAGAAAAACTTGCCTCCAACCTGATTTACACCTACCAGGTGGAAACCAGGAATATTGAACAGGTCTTCGAGGTTAAAGATGTGGAAATGAATATTGACACTGCCATACCCTGTGGACTTATAATCAATGAACTGGTGACCAACAGCTTAAAATATGCATTCCCCCAATCTGAATCAAATGGTAATGGAATCATTAAAATAGAGCTTAACCAATTAGAAGACCAGTTTAAACTGGTAATCTCTGATAATGGAGTGGGACTACCAGCCCATATCCAACCAGAAAATACCGAGACACTGGGACTGCAACTGGTAAACAGTCTGGTAGATCAGTTGGAAGGAACCCTTGAAATTGATAGAATAAAGGGGACTAAATTCACCATAATATTCAGTGAATTGAATTACAAAGAACGAATTTGACTAAAAAGACTTTTTACAGAACCAGACGCATTGTAACAAAAAAAGGATTTGGTCAATTAAAAGAATAAAAAAATAAATAAATATTTAACTTAGATTCACAGGTTCTTTTGTTTCAAAGACTCTTTTTTAATAGAGTAAGGTTGGATTATTTTTTAATAGAGTAAGGTTGGATTATCCTGTTCTTCTCCTGCTTTAATACCTTTTTTTTCCAGTGCATCGTAAGCATCCATCAGGTCTTCCAGGAGCATTTCAACCATGTCCCGACCGAAATTCTCCTTAACCACTATTCTCAAAACAGCAACATCCTCGGCATCCGCGGGAAGGGTGTAAGCTGGTACAATCCATCCTTTTTCCCGGAGTTTTTCACTTAGCTGGAATACTGAAAAATCAGCCTCCTTTAAGGTTACTGCTACCAATGGTACAATGATGTTTTTATTTATGAGCTCGAATTTACCGGAATTTTGAAGTTCTCCAGCAAGGTACAGGGTGTTATCGAACATGTTGGTCATTATATCTTTATAACCCTTTTTACCGAGTCTTATGAGATTGTAGTACTGGGCAATTATGGTACTGCTTCCCTTGGAGAAATTCAGGGAGTAGTTGGGCATTAATCCTCCCAGGTAGTTGATATCAAATATCAGATCTTCAGGCAGGTCAGATTTGTCCTTGAATATTATCCATCCCACCCCTGGATAGACCAGGCCGTATTTATGTCCAGATACATTGATGGATTTAACCTGTTCCAGTCTGAAATCCCATTCCATATCCGGGAAAATGAAGGGTGCTACAAATCCGCCACTGGCACCATCAACATGTATGGGTATGTCCCATCCTCTGTCTTTTTTAATTTCAACCAGTAAGTCGTTGATTTCTTTAATTGGATCCATCTGTCCGGTGAAAGTGGTTCCAATAACTGCACCCACTGCAATGGTATTTTCATCCACTTCCCGTGCCACATCTTCAGCAGTTATGGTGTAGACATCCCGTTTCAGGGGTATTAACTTTAACTCCACATCGAAATACTTGGCGAACTTCTCCCAGACAGTGTGCACATCGGCACCCATCACGATGTTGGGTTTATCCCAGGACTTACCTTCTGCTTCCCTGCGCTTTCTCCAGGTCCATTTGTGGGCCAGGAGTCCCAGCATAATGGCCTCTGATGATCCTATGGTACCGGTTCCCATGGATTTACAGTCGTGAGGTGCATTAAACAGGCGGGCCAGCATGTTCACTACCCGGTCCTGGATTTTGGAGGTTTGTGGGTATTCATCGTTATCCACATAGTTTTTACCGATACTGTTCATGATGAGCTGGTCAGCTTCTGGTTCCATCCAGGTGGTTACAAAACTGGCCAGGTTCAAAGCTGGATTTCCATCCAGATTCAATTCCTCATCGATGAGTTGATATGCGGCCTTTGCAGGCATTCCATCCTCGGGCATCTCATATTTGGGAATACTCTCACTGAAATATCTGCTTCCGTAAGTGCTGGTATTTTCCCTTTCTGATTTCTTAATCTTTCCCAGATCTAGTTTTTCAGATAACATTCAAAAATACACCCCTATCTTGCGTATAAACATTGATCTTTTATTATGAATTTATAGTCGTTTATATTTACCTTTTTCAACCATATTTTAAGAGTTAAATTAATATTATACCCTGATTTAAGTTTTAAAGTAAACAAATGGGTTAATAGTTTGAAAAAAATCAAATAAAATTGAGTATTACTCAAACAAGATTTATGGTATCTTTAAATAGGATGATACCATAATGATAATAAGAAATATGTATTAAATCAATGGACATTATTATTATAAATGTCCTGTTGGATTAGTATTGTCTGGGTATGTATTGTTGGAGTTATGATTCCCATGAAATTGAAATTCCCATTGGATTGATAATCACCGAAATTAATATTTATTGGATTGGTAATCAAGAGATTAAATCTTCATTGGACTTATAATAACCTAGATCAAATCTTTATTGGATTTATAATCCTCATTGAATTTAATACAACGATTTAAGAGGGATCTGTAGATTTATAATCTATAAAAAAAACTTTAATCTGAGAAAAAACTGGATGATGGAATTATGAATACAGAATCAAACAGCAATGAAAAGATAGGGATCTTACTGATTGGGCATGGGAGTAGCTTATCCCAGAGTAACGATGTGATTTACAAGTTATCTGCAATGTATAAAGAAACATCCCCCTACCCGGTTGAAGTGGGATTTATGAACATTGAAAAACCATCAATACCCACTGCACTCAACACCCTGGCAGGAAAAGGGGTTGACCGGATTATTGCAGCACCGATCTTTCTAGCCCACGGCCTCCATACCAAGGAAGACATCCCATACATGCTTGGTTTAGGTGAAGCACGAAAGGATGCGGGTTATTATAACCAGGAACAGGAACCTATTGAATTTGATGGAGAAATTGTCTACATCGAACCAATGGGAGCAGATCCAAGGATCGTGGATGTGATTAAAAAGAAAGTGGAAGAATCACTTGGATAATACCATTTTAAAACACATTTACTCTTTAAAAGATTTAAACTCTGAAAAATTAACTCTGAAAAACATTTTTCAAAACACATTTACCTTTCGCAATCGTAACATAATTGAGTTTTACGATTTGTTTTGAAAATTCTCCCACATTTTTTACATCTAACTTCTTTTATTGTAGTTTTCTTTTTCAATTTAAACTTGGCTGCTTTGATTGAGCAGTTGTAATTATTGGATTGTATTCTTGATTTAGCATTTCTTTCTAACGCTTCTGCTGCGTATTTCTTTTCCAGATCTTCGCTAAAATCTCTTGCCATAACCCAACCATCATCAACTATTAAATGTTTTATATTATGAACACTAATTATGAATATATATTTATAATCAGTTTACAATCAAGGTTTTTTTTAATCTCATACTCTGCATTGATTTACTTCCCACATTTGATGACAAACCCATAAGTAACAATTAACCCATAAACAAATTAAAATTAAAAAAAGAGGATACTCAGAAAAAATGCGAATTGGAAACCATATTACTTCAACTCTGGAATTTCCAGGAAAAATGTCAGTTGTCTTTTTTACTGCTGGATGTAATTTATTATGCCCCTACTGCCACAATCCAGAAATTATAGACCTGGAAAGTGGAGAAGATACCCCATTAGAAGAGTTATTTACCAAAATTGAAGACTCCCGTGATTTTATTGATGCCGTGGTAATTACCGGTGGTGAACCTCTCCTGCAGAGTGAGGATATAAAGAATATCTTTGAATACTGCCAGGAATACGATTTAAAGACCAAACTGGATACCAATGGATGTTATCCTAAAAAGCTTGAAAATATTATAGGATTAGTAGATTACGTTGCACTGGACGTTAAAGCACCATTTGCTAAATATAAAGAAATCATTGGCGATGATGTGGGCGATCTGGTTAAAAAGAGTATGGAAATTGCATATGATGCCGATTGTTACCTGGAGTGCAGAACCACCTACGTACCATCACTGATGAGTACCGCAGATATGGAAGAAATTGCAAAGGAGATTACCTGCGATCTTTACACCATCCAGCAGTTTAGAAATCGTGTGGTTTTCGATGAAAAACTAAAAGACATCCCCAACACCACTCAAAAAGAGCTTTTAATAATCGCTAATAAGATAAAACCCTTCTTAAATAAAGTTAAAATCAAAACCGGTGAATTCGGAGATGAAATTATAAAATAATCAGTAGATAGATTTGGTTCTTCGTACTACAATGAAAGAACCTACACTACTGTTGGGTTAATATAAATAAAGAAGGAGTCATCAAACTACCTCCAAAAACTGCTAGTTGTTTTAATATCAAGGAAAATGATAAATTACTGTCAATCAGGGGAAGTAATATAGCCTTTGTTCTGGCGGTTAAAGGCCCAATTGTGGAAAAAGCAAATGACTACACCGGAAAAATTGAAGAGTATCTTTGTTAAATAATCTAGTTAATAAATATCTATGTTAATTAATTGATATGGCCATTTTATAAGCCTTATTGAACTTAGAATTTCAAATGTTCACGTCTTTTGAATAATAATTATTAAAGAACTGGCCATCACCGAAGAAAAACTTTGATCAATTTCTATTTGGTCCTTGTTCAGTTCATTTATAAGATTTTGATCATCAGGTTGCTTATCTTTAAAAGTTTTAATCAGCTGTTCTAATGGTTTATAGTATTCATCCGACCACACCTGGTGTGATAATTCAAATTCATCAATGAGCCGGTACCCATGCTTTTTAACCAGTTCAAGCTTTTTATCCTTATCTTTACTATCATCATGAATTACTAAAAATCCATCACTTTTTAGGAAGCGGCGCCAGTTTTTTATACTATTTTCAAAGCCCATTACAAATACTGAACCTTCTGCCCAGATAATATCAAAGCTTTCATCAGGGACATCCATGGTGAAAATTGAATCATTAAGTACTGTCACCTTTTTATCCAATTCCCAGGCTTTTATCTTGGCTTTTAACATATTCAATGAGTTTTCATTATCATCCAGGGCAGTGATATTCCCTCCAGATATTCTGGCCAGTTCTACTGTTGGAACTCCTGTTCCACACCCAACATCTAAAATACGAGGATTTTCAATCTCAGAGAGTGATTTGTATGCTTTTATGGTGTATTTATTGAGATTTTCCCGTATATGGTCCTTTTTAGCCCTATAAGAATCCAGATTTGACATTATAATCATCTATTTTTGATTTTAATTAAATTTCACAATCATATGATTTTTATATTTTATGTAATCCATATGTGAGCAAAAAACAGTTATGTTCTTGTAGCATTAACGACTTTCATTTCCGCATATTCAATGTTAACTTCTTTAGGTATCATAATTGTGAACCCACCTGTACCGCCAGGATTAATATGTTCTATTATTGTTTTTTCCTGATATACTAGGTTCTTGTTTGAATCATAACCTTTTACGAGAATATCAACATTGGTATACGTTGAATTTCCGGAGTTGTCAATATTACCAAATATCCAGACTGAACCATCAGAATGATGTGTGACCGTAGGCGGATTTCCTTGCAAATCATCTGTTTGATTTGTACGATTCCCAGTTTCTATGCTGGTACATCCTGAAATCATTACCACCACAATTAAAACACTTGTAAATCCTAAAATTAACCTTGCTTTTTTCATAATTACCCCGATAACATAATTATTATAGTAATGGTAACACCCCCTATTTAATAAAACTGGAAATTCAATTAGAAAAAATTATGATACTGAAAAAGTTATTAATTTTTACACGTAAAATTGAATATGAACTATAATAAACAAATTAATTGAGCTTTATAATTCAGATAAACGTTTTTGTTAAAGAAGATGTATTTGGTTTTATAACGAGTAAAACGATTACTGTGTGCCTGCTTTTTTTATAATATTAACCTATTGATGTGAATTTTATTTAAACCAGAAAAGTGGTTTTAATTAAGTTTTTATATTACTATCCATCATATTAATGTGAGAATTAGGAAATAAAAAAATGAGGGATTGGTGGCCTTATCGGGTGAGGTTTTCAATTATCTGATGAATTTATTCCATGTCTCATGAATTTATTTATAAATAGATTAAGGAGTTAAAATGAAGAAAATAGTTGCAATAATAACAATTTTCCTGATTTCAGTTGCATTTATTGGATTATGTGATACTGTTTATGCAAAGGGAGGAGGTGGAGGAGGTAAGGGAGGCGGATCATCAGGAAAAAGCTCTTCAACGGAAAGAGTTTACTCACCAACTACAGGAACTGGTGCAACGGGTTCGTCAACCCCCGTTACTAACTCCAATAAAAACTCATACCAGAAGAATTTCTTCAATATCATATTTGTGGGATTGATTTCATTTTTACTGATATTCTTATGGTTTGTTTTGAGGAAACCGAAAAAAAGTTGAACTAACCTTTCAAAATACCCAAAAAACAAATTAAGAATTTTATTAAAAAAGAGGGGATTAGGTTTGAATATACCTAAGGTATAGAAGATATCCCCATTTATTCAAAAAACTCTTTAACCTTCTTCAATTCTTGGGTTATCCTGATGCCCTGGGGACAATGCTCTTCACAGATACCACACTCATTACACACTGCGGCGTGTTCGTGTTCCGGCATGAAAACGTGGTAATTATATTTGTAAAAATCCTTCATTTCAGGATTTCCAAACAGGAAGTAGTCATTGTATTTGGCAAAGTTTTCCGGGATATTTACACCGGAAGGGCATGGTAAACAGTAGCCACAATCAGTACAGCTGATTTTAACCTTATTTTCGAAAATAGACTTGGCTTGCCCGGTAATATCTAATTCCTGGTCACTCAGCATATTAGGATGGGCTTCCTGGGCTATTTTTAAATTCTCTTCAAGCTGTTCCATGGTACTCATACCACTTATGACCACCGACACCTCGGGATGGTTCCATACCCATCTTAAAGCCCACTGGGCTGGGGACCTTTTGGTTTCTGCCTCATCAAATAATTTTTGAACTTCTCTTGGGATATTGTTGGCCAGGTGCCCACCCCTTAAAGGTTCCATTACTATAACACCTAAACCTCGGGCAGATGCATACTCCAGACCTTCTTCTCCAGCCTGATAATCATCATCCAGATAATTTAACTGGATCATGCAGAAAGACCAGTCATAGTGATCCACTACCTCCTTAAAGAGTTCTATTCTGTCGTGGAATGAGAAACCAGCGTGTTTTATTCTCCCATCAGCAATTGCTTGGTCCAGAAACTCTTCAAATCCCAGTGCTTTCAGGTTTTCCCAGTAGCTTTTATTGATACCATGCACCATGTAAAAATCAATGCAATCGGTTTCCAGACGCCTCAGCTGTTCATCTAAGAATCTGTCCATGTCCTCCCTGGTTTCTACTGCCCAGCTGGGGAGTTTGGTGGCTATTTTCACCTTTTCCCTGTAGCCGTCTTGCAGTGCCTTTGCCAGGAATGGCTCACTGGCACCTCCCTGGTTCATGTCAATGCCATGATAAGGGTAGGCAGTGTCAATGAAGTTCACACCCTGATCTATGGCACTGCGCAGCATATTTATGGCTGTTTCCTCGTCAATATCCCTGGGATTATCCCCATTTAAGGGGAGCCGCATGCAGCCAAATCCCAGTACTGAAACTTTTTCTTTGGTATTTCCAAAATCTCGGTATAACATGAAAATTACTCCTTTTTAGTGAAAAACATTTTTTTTAATCTTTAATTACTTGATAAATCTCTAATTAAATTATTAAAACTCATAAACATCAAAAATTAATGTAAACATGATATTTAACTTTGAGAAAGTTTTGAACAATTTTTCCCAATGGGTACTAAACTGTGGTTTTGAAAATTAGGTTTTGGTTATAAGAAAAATAAAGTGAAACTTTTATTGTGTTGAAAGTCTTATTTGGGAATTGAAAGTATTATTTGGGCATTTTCTTCCATGAATCAGGATCCATGTCCTTGAATTTTTCAGTACAGGTTACTCCACCTAATCCCCAGTGGGATTGTGGAATTTCGTGTATTATGACCTCCACCGCTTCGGGTGAAATCCCCACATCCGAGAAGACTTTGGTCAAATTCTCAATTAAATACTCGATTTTTTCCTGTTCAAAACCTTTCCATATGTTCACATGAAGTACTGGCATTTTTACCACCTCTACATTTCTCAGGGCCTCTACATTTCCCAAGGATTTATTTATTGATGAAAATTATTTTATTAATGAAAATAAACAGATCATGAATAAACAAATCACAATGAAGAGTTGTGTTAAACTGACTTAAAGTAGTTTTTCTAACCATTGGGTAATTACCAATAGGTAAGTGGGGAATTAGAATGGGTAACGATTATTTAAAAGAACTTTACCAAACCGTTGATGATACTTTTAGCTACCTCCGGAAGAAATGGACTATCCCGATAATTAAAGGATTATTCTGTGATTGTAAAAATTTTAAGGGTTTCCTGGAACTTAATCCTGGATTAAGCAGTAAGGTCCTGTCGGAAAGGCTTAAAGAATTAGAAGAAAACGGCATAGTTGAAAAAGTAGTGTTAAACTCATCTGCAGGCCATACTGAGTACTATTTAACTGAGAAAGGACGCAGATTAAACAGGATTATCTTTGAAATGTTTAATTTTGCCCTGGATGAAGTTTTAAAAAGTGAAGATAGCATTAAATTAAGAGAAGAATCCAAAGAATCATTGAAAGAAACTTTACAGATGAATTGTTAGTGTGAAGAATATGGCCAGAACAATAGCAGCAACACCTACGTTAACCGGGAAGGATGCAGACCGTTTCGCTGGAAATCTGGACAAACCAGCAACATCCGAAAAGAAGAAATTCTTGAAAGAATCCCTTAAAGTTTACAGGACTATTAAAGCTAATAGCGAAGGTTAGGCAACTAATGTTCTAGATCTTTGTACAGAAATTATAAAACGTGCCCATTTATTCAATAATAAGTTTTTCAAGTTCATAAACAAATTGTTTAGCTCTTTCTAGTGAGGTTCCTGCTTTGGATGCTTTTACATCATACCCTAAAACATATTGGGAATCATTCCTCTTTTTATGTTCTAGATCATAAAGTTCGATTATATCATCAGTTAAATTATCTATTTCATCAAATTCAGTTCTAGCTTCATCAAGATCCTCAAGAAGCTGTTTTTTTAATTTATTTCTCACTAAAACAATTAGCGCATCACCAGTTACGCGATGCGAAACCTCACCACTTACTTTAAAACCAATAGAAATTAAAACAGCTTTTGCCATATAATACATTGAATAGTAAGAAGAAACAATGACCCACAATGGAGAAAAATCTTTTTTATTTAGAAAATCAGCTACACTTAAACTCTCTAAAGCATTATCGTGCAACGCATCCATTAAATCATCATCAGGGACTGCTTTTTTAATTAGTCCTTCATTTAAATCTTTTCTAAAATTCGATTCCGCTATTTTTATTCGTTCTGGGTCTAACATGCTCCAACATCCTATAATAATCTTCTATCCCAACCAATATAATATTCCTATCCAATAATTCCGAAACTACGCTAAACTCATTGGTTTTAGCCATATTCATAAATTGATCGAAAGATAATGTCGTAGGGTGAATATCTAATGGTAACAAATTTATTGTCCTTTCAAATTCCTTCTCACGATTTATTTCAGAGATTATCATCAAGTCGATATCAGAATGTTTAGATGCTGTTCCTTTAGCGTAAGATCCAAAAATTAAAGCAACAAATGGAAAATTTAGGTTATATAATTTGTTATTTAGAATTTTTAGATCAGTATTTTTTTCAAGAAGGTCCCTAGTACGCTCATATTCTGCTTGGAATATAAGTGGGTGGACTTTTTTATTTAGAGAACATCTATAAGAAGAACCAATCTTTTCAAGAGTTACCAGATCATCTAGCTCTAATTTCTTAATAATGTTATAAACATTAGCATAGGGTATTTTTACTCTGTTGGCTATTTGACGAATGCTACTCCCCTGTCCGAATGTTACTAAATCTTTTACTATTTCGATCTTATTGTCTTTCATGAGAAACTCCTGTTATAGTAAATATGATATAATGTTATATCAAAGTTACTATAATGTTATAGTAAATATACTATAATAGTGTAGTAAGAATGCTACGATCTAATACGCCCAACAAAAAAAGAAATTATTATTACATTTTATATCGTCAAATTTTTCGGGATCGTCTTTATAAAGATCTCAACAGATAATTTAATTGGACAAAAACTTTTTGGTAATAACAAAAATAATATAATAAACCATAATGAACAAATTAATTCAATCTTATAAATCCATATACACGTTTTTTATTAAAAAAAGAGGTAATTTTAATTGATAGGAATAAGCGCTGATTTTGATCCAGTTCACAAGGGACATGCTTCCCTTATTGGGAAGGCCAGGGAAATAGCTGATGAAAAAGGTGATGAGGTGGTAATATACCTTAATAAAGGTTACAGTGCCAATCACGCCCCATTCTTTGTCAGTTTCGAGGGAAGGAGTAAGATGGCCTTGGAGGCAGGGGCTGACCGGATAGTGCCCATTGAAGGTTTGCACCACCGGCTGACCATGTCCTACACCGTCCCCATAAGGATAGCCATGATGATCCAGGATGGGGTCACTGACTATGTGGACGCTGCAGAAGTTAACCCAGCCCAGATAAAAAAGTACGCTGCCAGATTCATTAAAAGAGGAATATTCAGCGGTATTCCCCGTAATCTACCTAACCGGAATGTTATCCGGTGGTATGCGGTGAACGAATTTTTGTATCAGCGTTTTAACCGTAAAATGGAGTTTCATTTCATACCGGAAGGTAAGGTAAATGGGGAGAAGATTTCAGGCAGGCAGATACGTAGCGAAATCCTGGAAAACAATCTCCGTATACCGGGAAGTGTGAAAAGACTGCTCCCCAAATCCACGGTACGCATACTGGAGGAGGAAATTGATAAAGGTACTGTTCCTGAAACCAGGAATATGGATATACTCTTAAAACGTTTGAACACCACATCCCGCCATCATCTTCTAAACACCGCCCACTTAAATGCCGAGGCAGTGGAGCATATCATTCAGGGAAGATGGTACCAGGCCGAGAATCAGGTGTGGGCATCTCTGCGCCAGGCAGGTTACGGTCCAGTGTTAAGCAGACTGGCCTTAAGCTGTGTGGAGGAAGATGTGACACGTAGAGAAATCTACGAGCTAATTCAGGATTATGAGAAACAGGGGATCATCCCCCCGGATCAGACTGTGGAACGGGTTATTGAAAGGGATTGGTTTGTATCCAGTATGGTTGAAACAGGTTTAACCAGTTCTGAGGCCCATGAAAAGTTCCTTAACGGTGCCCGGACAAAGGATAAACCATTATACTCATTTGATGCCGGTCTTCACCTGCGGAGTTTTGAACTTCCCAAGCTGGAGGAAGGATTGAAGGCATACCTCTATGTGGATAAAAGGGGTGTTCTAGCCTGTGAGTTGAAAACCAAAGAAGGTAAGGTTAAAAGTCCACTGAAACTACCAGGGAAGATGGCCACTTACCTGCGCCTGCTGGTGGATTCCCAGATTATTCCACTAGAGGGAGAACTGGTTAAGAGGAAAAGAGGCTGGAGAATCAGGTTAATTGTGGGATAAAATGGATTATCAATAATTGTGGATAAAAAAGAGATTCAGGCTAATTGTAGATAAAAAGAAGAGTCAGACTAGCCGTATGATAGAAGAAAGGAAAATCATGCTATTGTAGATAAAAACGATGATCAAGCTAGCTGTAAGATAAAAATAAGTAGAATTTAATTGGTATAATGGGGTGTGGGTTAATCACTCCGGAGTTTCCTCTTCATGGTGGGCCTGGTGGTGCTCTACCACTGGACAGGTCCAGTCTGGACAGAAGGTCATCACCATTTTACCGGTGTCTGTGACTATGTAAAGTCTCCAGCAGTTGTTATCATAAGCACGGAAAGAACAATCCACTACCTTTTTTCCTTTAAGCTTTTTCAACTGTTCCTGGCATTCTTTAGCATGTTCTTCATTAGTCATGAGCATCAAATCCTTTTTTTAAAGATTTTAAGAAGCTATCACTGATGGTGACTGTAAAATTTCACTGAATCCATGCGTTTTCTGTGTGTAATATTATACTCAAAATCCTATTTATTTATTACTGTGAATAGGGGATTACTGCGAATTACTGGGATTTTTCTCCCTTAACCCTTTTTTTATCAACTTTCCGGAACACATCCCGGTAATCTGCAGGTTTTTTTGATATTGTCCCGGTTTTATCAGGAAGCAAGTGGAAAAATTCACATGTTGCACGGGTAATCAGTGGATCCTCGTATTCGGTTAGGAATTTCACCACTTCATCCATTTCCTGGGCACGTCTTTGGGAGTGATAGGCACTGCTGGTGAGTCGTGAGTTTGCAGATGCAGGAAAATGTGATCCTTCACTCAGTGTTAAATAGCGTGATAGGGTTTCATCAACTCCCATCTGGTACGCAGCATAAAATGCCTCAAAAAGAAGTGCGGAAACACCCTTGGTGTAGGCACTGCGCAACATCTTCAACCCCGATGCCTGACCAGGCTCAGGACCAATTACTTCAATATTCATACCGTACTGGTTGAGCTCAGCAAAGTTTTCAGCAAACTCACCCGAGGCAATGATAGGAGTCCCTAAACCATTTTTTATACCACCCATTATAGCCCCATCTACTGTTTTTCCATTAGGGATATGGGTGAAAGCTTCTTTAACTGTACCCGGAGAGACGTTATTCAAATCCACGTATACTCCTTCAAAACCCCTACCTACATTTTTGGCCACACTGACGGATTCTGCAGGAACCACAGCAGACAATAAGATATCAGACGACTCAACAAGCTCACTTAAACTATCAAATAGGTTAACACCAGTTGATTTTGCAAGTTCCACTGATCTCTGGCTTCTTCCTTCAATACAGGTTGAAACTTCCACTCCATGTGCCAGCAGTCCTTCAGATAAGGTTGATGCGACATCTCCGAATCCCAGGAAACCTAGTTTGATTTGATTTTTTCGTAGCATTTTCTCAACTTATTCATTACATCTTTTCATCAATTAGTACGTAACTAAATTAAAAAACGGTTCGTACTATCTTCAATATATTATATCGATTTATTTTTATACATAACCATGTTTACTAAACAATATAATCGATTAATCACTCTATTAAAATTTTTTTAACTTATCCAATTCTAATATTTAATTTCTGCAATAAAAGAACTGTTAATCTATAAAAATTGAGTAATACATAGTTATATATCAGTACATTAATACTCTAAATTGATGTTTAATCCCGATAAAGATATTACTTGTAAAAATCAGGATGAATTAAGGAGCAGTCATTTGCTAATCTTTTAGGGGAAGCAATATTAAATTATAAAGAGAAAGATAGTTTAGTTCTTGGTCTTTTAAGATAAACGGGGTTAACAATGATAAAAATTGGGGGATTTGATGGGTAAAATATTAGTATCAAACTGTACTGAGTGTACAAAATTCCAAGAGATGGGCCATGATTATGATCATTTATTATATAAAATGGCAAAAAAAGGAAAGTGTGACTATTGTGGGGCGATTTTCGGGAATACACACCTAGAAAAGCCATATAATTGGAGTTATAAGTCCATATCAAGCCCTTTTTTAGATAAACACCTTTCTGGAATCGCATCAAGTTTAGAAGAATTCAATCATGACTTCACGAATCCTGAAAAAACAGCTTTTATTATGATGAAACTTCCAGATGATAGTTTCACTCCCCGAGAAAAAGAAGCGAATAAACACATACTGGATGCAATTACATTTACATTAATCAAGAATGGATTTGATGGTGTTAGAGCAGATCATAAACATTATCATAGCGATTTATTGCCTAATGTTATGACCTATATGGAAGGATGTGGATTTGGTATTGCTGTATTTGATGAAAGAGGAAAAAATAATCCAAATGTCTCGTTTGAAGCAGGATATATGCTCTCTTCATCAAAAGAAGTATGTTTTCTCAAAGACATACATTTAGGCGCTTTACATGCAGATGTAATAAGTAAACTTTATGTTGACTTCGATTCTAAAAACCCTCAAGTCTCAATTGAGCAAAATCTTTCAAAATGGTTAAATGATACCTTTTAGATTTAAATGTATTATCCATTGTTCGTAACAATTTGAAATTATTTAAAATGATTAAATTCCTGAATTAAATCTTCAAGATTTCCTTTACACTGGATAGAACTTTGGTATTATTTGTTAGAAATAAAATTGAGCTTAATAAATTAAAATATGTTTTAAAATATTATTAAAAAAGGTGAATTAATGATATATGATTTACCAAAAAATTGGAGAGATTTACAGAATAAAACATGTAAAATGCTTTTAGAATGTGGATTCCTTGCTGAAGTAGAAAAAGAAGTAAAATTAGTTAGAGGTAAAACTAAAATAGATGTTTTTGCCAACGATAAAACTCAAAAACCAGAAATCATATATTTTTGTGAATGTAAATATTGGGATAGTAATATTCCTCAAGATGAAGTTCAATCATTTAAAAGCAAAATCAGCGAATATGGAGCAAATATAGGATTTGTAATATCTAAAGTTGGCTTTCAAAAAGGCGCTTATGAAGTTGCTGATAAAACAAATGTTAATTTAGTTACATGGGATCAATTTCAAAGGATTTTTGAAAAAAAATGGTTTGATAATAGGTTAAAAAATTTGTATAATGACAGTTATCCTCTTCGAGATTATACTAAATGGCTATCTAGAGTCAATGAAATTGCCGATGAACTAGATCCATCTAAACAAAAGCTTTTTCAATCTTTGCAATTAAAATATATTCCATTAGTTTCATCTATATATAGCATTATCTTCCTAAACTCTAATGATTTTTTAAAATCTTCGCCTAAAGAATTTGAGATTGTCAAAGAAGGAGGTAATATAAAAAAAGTGAAAGTATATTATTATTCAGATTTATTTGATACTTTATTCAAGGAATGTTATAATGCAACGAAAATTTTTGATGAGCTATTTGGTGAAAAAATAAGACTTCATACTGAAGGACCAGATAAGGAGTTTTATGATAGGATGACGGGTCAATTTTAATTCTAGTTACTAAATTTAGCGTTTTAATTTTTTAATATTCTATTCATTAATGATATTTTTCCATTGATACTTTTTATTGAGAAAAATCAAAATCTTATCATCAACATTGCCCTCTATTCAATAGCATAATGTACTCCCATATTATTTATCTAATTTGAAGAACTCAAATTTTTTTTTAACAAATAGCCAAAGTTTTTATCAATGAAATATATATGAATATAACTAAATAATGCTTCAAAGGGATAAAATGGGAATAAAAAAGTTCATTAAGAAATTTTTCGACAACTTAGAAATCTACGAAGATCAATACCATGGAACAAAATATAAAAAAGAGATATACATTTCAATAACTCAGTTTTTAGATAATAAGACTGAAATAAACGCTTATAATGTTTATAAAGCTTTTTTTGAAGCATATTGGATAGGGATTCAAGATGAAGTTAATCCTTTTTTAGAATTAACTCAAAGAATGAAAAATTTTGAAGAATTTAATGGGAAATTGCTAGAAAACCATAGAGATCATTATATTCACACAGTTTTTGTTTTTCTTTTAGGATTATCAATATTTGCGGAAAACACTAACTACAGAAAAATTTTCAGTGAATATGCACTAGATAAAAGTAAATATCCTGATTTTTATGATACCCCAAATGAAGAATTCTTTTATCGGTGGGGATTATCAGCTTTATTCCACGATATAGCTTATCCTCTTGAAATAATTATCAAACAAACAAATGAATACATAAAATTTGTTTCTGAATACTCAGATACAATTGGAGAAACCGGGATAAATATAAAATTATCAACTAATAACAGTTTTTTTAATTTACCAATTCTGAAACCAAGATCTGAATCAAAGGACAGATTCAATGCGAAATATAATAAATTTCAGTCGAGATTTTTAGATAATTCTATTTCTTTGTTAGCATATACACTATATGAAAATTTTAATTTGAATTTGCATGAAATAAAGAATAATTTGGACAATTTTGTTGAAAATATGAATGAAAATAATAGAATAGACCATGGCTTTTTCAGTGCCATAATAATGTTAAAATGGTACCATTATTTAATAAAAAGAACAAATTGGAACCCTGCATATTTCTATTTTCCAATACTAGATTCATCTAGCTCTATTTTGTTACATAACTATTATAAACATACTTTAATGGAAGATCCTTTTAATTTAAGCCAAATACGTGCAAGACAACACCCTATTGCATATTTGCTTATATTGTGTGATGAATTACAAGAATGGAACCGAGAGGGCTATGGAAAAATGGATATTAAAGATGATGCACCAACTGATTTTGATCTATTTATAGATGAATTAGAATTAAAAATAAAATACAAATATCTACAAAAAACCAATAATAATGACTTTTTAAAGGAAAAACATGAAAAAATAAGTAGTATAGTTAAAATTAATGATATTTTTAAGAACGGAATAAAAATTGAATGAAAATAAATCATGAATTTTTTTATACTTCAATTTTTGGTACTAATGGGGGTTTATTCATATTGTTATCCCAAAAATTAGCGAATGCCTCTCTTTTTTCAGAAATGGTTAATTTTGAATCTGGATCCCAAAAATGACAATCTATAGCATCCACATCAAAAGGTATAGCAGTACCTCTTTTTGCAGTCAAAATGACTTTTTTTTTAAGCCCGAAAGCAAATCCTGTTTCTATAAAGCAATTTGGTCTTAAACCCGTAGAATCTGCAATAATTATGGCAGAATTACTGATTTCTTTAAATATCTCTAAATTGAGAAATGCTTCTTGACCACCAGATGAGATCATATCTTTAATTTTATATTTCTTTTCTTCCACAACATAATCCACTACCTCACGAAAAAAAGATTCAACAACTGAATAATCTTCATGATTATCGTTCATCAATCTAACATAGAAAACTTGAGGTGTTATGTATTGTTCTAAAAACTTTATAATGCTATTCGCATATCCTTTTGGATCGTTTTGCCAATTTTTATAATTTAAATTAACTAACTTTGTAGTTGTATTCTGATCTGCGGATACAATAAATTTTTTAGGGTTATCAACGGCTTCATTATATAAAACAGCGCCCGCAGATTTTTCATTGGAAATCCCATCACCATAACTTGAACCTAAAGGAATATTTAAGGGAATTACAGGTTTTCCATGTTTCCTATATAACAAGCACAGATGTTCTGCGCCTTCACCACCACCAATAACAATTAAAGCATCTGAAAGCTTTTCTTGTTCTTGACGTTGGTGGGCGCCCGCATTCCAACCTCTACCTGCAGGTATTCGATAAATCGAAATAATTTCATCATGAATTAGTCCATTCCACAATTCTTTCTCTTTTTCAGGTATCTTTGATTCTGATTTTCCAGAAGAAACAATTTTTAATAAATTTCTACATTTAACTGAAAAAGATGATGATTTTACATAGGCATAAGTTGTATTTAGTATATCCCAATCGTAAATTAAAGACAACCCATTTTTTCCTACTGGATCCGATCCAACAGTGCTTAAAATTGTACTTCCATTTTCAAGCAAGCCTTTGGTCAGATGTTGAACAACTTCATGTGCAAATTTGTTAATTTCTGGATTTATATCTTCAGAACAACTTCCCACAATTTGCACTGTTCTTTTAGAATACGGATTCTCCTTTTTAATATTTTTAAACATTGATTGCATATTTTTCATCAAATTTGCCATTTATTCACCCAGATACAAAATTATCGTATTCTTCATCAAAAATCGATAAAACATTTAAATAGTCAGGTGTAATTGTTGCAAATCTCCAAAATACAATATCTACTACAGGCTTACTGTCTCCAGTTAAAATAGAAACATCATTGCAAAATTTTTGTACATCAGAATAGCCTTCTTTTTTTGCTATTCGTTTAAGATGTCTATCTGGCTTTGCATAAGGTAACCCTATATTTTTAACTAAATGATATACCGTTACAGGACCAATATAATAAAATTCTTGAAGTTTATCAATGGGATTTTCACTAATAATCTTTTTAAGTTGATGAAAACCTATTTTATTCACTTTTTCTGCAGCCATAATGATTGCAGAGATTTTATTCTTATTATTGAAGCATTTTATGGCTTTATAAAAACATTTATCTTTATTTTTTATAATTAATTTAGAAGATGTCCAATTAAAAAACGATTCAGAAATTTTATCAAAAATATTGCGAATAATAGTTTCTTTCATCCCCGAAGATAAAATTACCCATGCTATTTCTCTTAAAAATATCCTTTCATCTAATTCATTAAAACATACATTAGCTTGCCAGCTAATTTCTTCTGTAAAACCACGTTTAATCACATAATTTTTAATGAATGAATATTTTGAAGCAAGTTTATTAGACATATTTATCTACCCAATATTTCTGACCATGCTGCCGCTGAACAACTTACATTTGCCCTTTCCATTTTTTCAAAAACTTTATTTAACATATTACTTGCTGCTCTACGTTTTTTCGAATTTTCATTTCCCAAATAACCATCAACATGGAATGATTGATTGCTGCTATCAGTTATTGGTTTTTTCACTATTTCTTTTGCTTTTTCAAAGAAATGAGTAAGCAAAGCTTTTTTAGTTGTTTTTTCCGAATTAGGATACCTTTGAAATGCTTTTATTGCAATAGATTCTATATGATACCCTTTTAATTGCTGATCTTCTGGAAATTGGGAAATTATGCCTTTAGCTAGCTTAATAGCTGGAACAACATTATTATTAATTGATTTATTTACTTCGGTTAATTTACTAGCAAATTTATCTGGTCGTACTACCTTGGACCATTTTGTACCATCAATTGAAGGAATTTTAAATCCTTCCCCCTTTTTCATCGCTGGAAGTATTTGTATTTTATTCCCATCATCAAAATCAATTGTCACTGCTAACTTACCACACTCAATATTAGTATATCCATTTAACGTGCCATTTAATTGTGATGCGATATATTCTAATACATCTTTGGGTGCTGAATCAGTAAGTTCAGTTTTATCAATGAATAATAATGTATCAATATCACTTAAACCATCGACGTATGTATTTTTACTCACAGACCCCCCAAATTTTAGATCAATTGATCCTTCAATTTCTTCTCCAATTATTTTTTTAATTTCATTAAGATGATCTTGTATGGCCTCAATGTCTCTATCATTATAATCTGCCAAAATTTCATTAATTTCAGTTGAAACATCGGTTTCAAATGACCCCCCATCTGTTGTTCTGATAGAATCTCTTACTTCTTCTCGCATATCCCCTGAAAAGGGTATATTTCTTCCACTACCCCCACCACCGATAATATCACTCCCCTAACTCTTTTTGTAACTCATTATATGCATTTTCAAAAAATTCTGAATTGTTTTTGAATATGGCAAAATCTCCAGTATTTTGAAACATTTCTAAGTCTCTTTTAAATTCTATTAAATATTTATAATTTTGAATAATGTTTAAAATGTTGATAATAGATGTATTTTTACGTATACCATGTATTTGAGAGCTAATTCCTTCTGGATAAAATGTTCCCCCCTCATAAAAAGTGAATCTTAACCAACTTAAGCTGTCAAATATATCCGCTCCAGAAAAATAGTATAATGGAGTGGTTATAGTATCTAAACTCCCAAAAATATGTATGGGTATTTCAATACCGTTTTTATCCATTTCTTTTCGAAGTTTAGCTATCGTCACCATTCTTTCAATAATAGAATTACCTAATTCCTTTTCTGTGAATCCTAAAATGTCAAAATAACTTATAGCCTCCATATTTTTGATTATGTTATCTATATCAATTATGGCATTCTTGTCCTCAGCTTTAATTAACAACTCTTTTAATATATCATCTCTGCCATCAAATAGTTTTTTTGCGTTTTCTATCTGTTCTTCAATTTTTTCTCTTTTACTGGGATGATCATAGCTAATCACTGCAGTAGGTACACCATTATCCCATTTATTTAATGAGGTTAAATGAAGATTTTTATTCCAGTCATATGACTCAGGCCTGTAATAACCTATCTCTGAGATAAGATCATCTAACGAACACTCATATCCCCCACTATCAATGAATAATATATCCGCAAACTCAAGGGAAGGAAATTCTTTAGTATAATGAAGATCATATGCGCTTATTAAAATTGGACCACTGATATATTCACCTAAAATCTCTATTATTCCACAAATATCTAAATTTATTCTACTTGAAAACGATTTAATAAGTAGGGGAGTGCTGCAAATTTCATCCCCATTTAACATTAATTTCATTTTTCTAGCTAACATTCAAAGTTCTCCTATCTTTACATGAGTTACATACTCCGCAAGGTTTATTCACTCCATTTTCACAGCTATATGTTAAATGAATTGGAATTTCATTAGCTTTGCAATAATCATATATCATTTGTTTATCCCATTTAAGAAACGGAGCATCTAAAACTATTCTACCATCAGTATATCCATCTAATACTTTTTGAATATCTTTTAAGAATTTTTCAGAACAATCATAATAATAAACACTTGAATGAATACCTAATGATAATATTCCACTAAATTCAGCATGATTAAGAAGTAAAGCAAAAATAAAAAATGCATTTCGCCCTTTTATTTCTCCTTGTGAAAAAATCTTAGAATTTTTAAAAATAAAATTATCTAAACTAATTTTGTAATATTCAGCAATATTTTTAGCGCTTTGAAACTCTTTTTTAGATGTTATTTGACCATAATCTATAAATACAGCTTTAACATCAAAGCCAAGTTTTAGATAATAATTTATACAAGCAGTTGAATCAATTCCCCCACTAAAAAGTACAAGCACATTTTTAGTCATTTGTTCACCAATGAAAAATTATTAACAAAATAGTTGAAACATGTGAATCATTAATCCGCACACGAATAGCTTAAATAAATTTTAAACAACCAAATGAAGATTAAACAGTTCCTCCCCTACATCATTGTTAGCAACAAAAATACAATTCATTATATACACTAATAACATTTAAATACATAACAATATGTTCAATATGATTATACAAATCAAATGAAAATGCACTGAAATTAATTCAAATTTTTATTCAAAAATTCAACGTTTATAAACACATTTTTAATAGAATAGTCTAGAGTAAAAAATCGATTCTAAAGTATCTCAATTAATTGATTTAATAATCTTTTTCTAAAGTCATAAAAAACCAATCAACATATACAAACCCGCAAAAGCAATTATAACCCCTGAAATAATCCTTATCCAATCTGAATATTTTAATATGGCTTTGAAATCTATTTTTGACATTAAAAATGCCATGAGGAGTATGGTTAATGAAAATCCTCCTGCGAAGATGGCCATGTTTATTATACTGTAACCTATGTTTCCGGTTGATGCACTGTAGGTTGCTACTGCAACCACGTAAGGACCGAAACAGGGCGACCATGCCAGGCAGGTTAAAAATCCCATTAGAAAAGATCCAACTATTCCCTTTTCTGAATCAGGAGTATTGGAAATAGAGGGTGCGGAAATATTAAACAGCCTTTTATTGACAATGAACAGGACCCCAATTATAACCAGGATCACTGCAGCGGCTATTCTGAAATATAAAAGATAATAATTTATGGCGGCTGTGAAGATGGCGGTTAGTATGGTTATTAGGGCAAATAGGAGGAAGAATCCCAGACCAAAGGCAACTATCTCTGTATTCTTCCGTTTAAGTAAGGAAAAGCCAACCACGATTGGTATGAGTGGTAGAACGCAGGGTGATACAATTGACGCTACTCCTGCTAAAAAAGATAGTAGAAAACCTGTTTCCATTTTATCCCCTGATAAATACCTCTGAAATTATTTAATCCCACTGGAATTTAACTTAGAATACTAAACCTGAATTAAAATATTAAATCTGACTTAAAAGTTGATCCGGGTTTTGATAGCCAATTATCCTCTTTATCTCATTACCATTGGAGTCCAATATCACCATGGTGGGAAGACTGTAAGCCTGGTACTTAGTACTGAGATCTGGGTTTTCATCCACATCTACCTTTACCAACACGTAACTCTGGTTTAATTTTTCCATAACCTGTGTTGAAGTGTAGGTTCCACTATCCATCTCTTTACAGTAAGAACACCAGTCTGCATAAAAATCCACAAATACAGATTTATTGGTGGCTTTTGCATCGGCTAATGCCTGGTTCAAATCAGTACTCCACTGAAGGGAATTAGAGGAATTTGATTCAGTTTTACTGCCAGTTAAACTTGAAATAGCAACGCCCACTACCAATAACAATATTATAACGACGGATATCAAAATATAATATTTATCCATACCTAAACCTTAGTCTCACTAATTTAATATATTTTTACTAAAATCAAGAATTGTGCTTAGAATTAGAAATAAGTTGATAAATAGAACTGTTTTTAAAATAAAAAATGAGAATTGAAAATTAGAAAAAAAGATTAATTTAATTTAAAGCCTTAATTTAGTTTTAAAACCACATTTCCCCCTAAATCAGCCCCAATATCCTTGGCTACTGGTTGGCATTTTGCATTTAACAGGGAAAAAACAGGTGTATCACCAAGATCCATCTCAGTTAAACCTTCATAATTACCCAATCCCTTGGCTATAACCAGATCAGCATCTTCAAATTCCGCTTTGAAATCATCGGAAAGATCAGGATATACAACTCCTATAGAATCAGTTCCAGTGGTTATTAACCGGGCTACTTCATCCAGACCCACTTCCAGTGCTTCCTTCATGCTGGCATCGTTTAATATTGTACCTTCTTTCAGGGCCACTGTAACTTCAACACCATATTCATGGAGTTTTTTGATGAGTAACTTGTCAAATACTATTTCACCCACGTTATCGGCCAGGTACAGTACGTTTTCTGCCATCTCAAGTTCTGCTTCCAGTTCCTGGGAGTGATCAATGGAGAGATCCTTTTCTACTGTAGACATAACCAGGCCCTCAATGTCCGAATCAAGGCCCAGTGCACCGAAATCAAGTACGTTTCCAGCTATTGCTGCTTTAAGATAAGTTTTAAGTGAATTATCTTTCTCCAGTATCTTCTCCACTTGAGGTAAAAACTGGAGGGCGATCTGGTCTGATTTTTCGCGTAAATCATGGTAGGGATCAGGATTTCCAGTTTCCCTTTTAATGGTGCGGTGTATCCGGGTGCCTAATCGGTTAGCATCGGCTCCTTTTTTATAATCCTGACATAGTATTTTGTTGATCTTCTCTGTTACCTGCATCTTAAGGTCCTCATCATCGGTTGCCAGATCCAGGGCTTCCCTGGTCTGTCTGAGGAAACAGGATGCACATTCATAATGGACTTTCATAGCATCACTTTTTTTACTTACAACTTCATCAGTTTTAATTTCTATGTTTAATGAATAAATTAAGGCTAACAACTACAATTAAGGAATTAAGGCTATTGAAAACTATAGTTAACAGAAGAACTTTAATTATAGGGAATTTGGTTAATAGATGAGTTCTAATGTAGAATAATATTCTAATGTAGAATATCTCCCCTTGATTTGTGATTATCCCGTGTTTATCAACATGAAACTAATGGAAACATCACAGAAATTGCGGGGAGAATCACATGAAATTATTTGGAGCCGGAGATAAGCACAGAACGAAAATGATCAGTATAACCACTGCGATTATCTTTCGTTTACGGTCCATGGGGGCCACGTTATCCAGTGCACCGGGATGACCTTTACCCATCAGGAAAATGAACACCATAAGTGCGGCCATCAGGTACCATCCCAGTATGATGGTGACCATTATTCCCAGGATGGATACGAATTTATGGACACTAACACCGAATAGGGAGCGGGATATGTGTCCTCCATCTAGAAATGCCACTGGCATCAGATTGAGCATGGTAACCAGTATTCCCACCCATCCAGCAAATGCCACCGGGTGCATCATGATCATCTGGCCACTGCTGGCAGCGGGCGCCACCAGGTAGCTGAATAATTGCATGATGAGTGGTGGAGTGAAGGCTATGGCCACATCAGGATTGGTAGCCACTGTGGAATATTTTAACCCAATCAATAGCACCGGAATAGCCACAATAAATCCAGCCAGGGGCCCACTGTATCCCAGATCAAATAAGGCTTTCCGGGTGGGTATAGCAGATTTTATATTGATCAAAGCACCGAAAGTACCGATAATGGTTGGTGCGGGTATGAAGTAGGGTAATGTTGCATCCACACCGTGTTTCCGGGCTGCAAAAAAGTGGGCAAGCTCGTGGGTCCCGATTATGGTCAGAAGGGCTACTGCAAAGGCCACTGCTTTCCACATATCCCCTTGCCCCAGATAGTATCCTGCAAAGAGGGTGGTGCCTATGGTGGCCAGAAGAAGAATTATATTAACATGTATCTTTGATTGACCTTTTTCAGGTTTTCTAGCAACATTTATCCTGTAATGCAAACCATCGGGATTTATGAAAGGAACAAATCCAAATTGATCCAGTTCATTCACTAAGGACTGGAAACTGTGGGGATTGTAATCCCCAACAATGAAGTACGATCCTTCCTTGCTACCTTCACCATTAAAGAATCCTATTATGGGAAAATAATTGGAAATTGATTGTTCAATTAGAGTGAAATCATCCACAGATACACATCCTGGATTAATATTTATCCACCGTAAATTACCTTTATCACTTCAATAATATCTCCATCTTCCACAGATTCCTCTTCAATTATTATAGTCTGGTTTTTCTTGACCACAACGGTTTCTGTGGGTATTTCCAGTATCTGGAGAAGGTCTTTTACTGTTTTACCTTCCTCAATTGTCATATTATTCTCATCTTCTCCAATGATAACCGTTACTTCCATGATTATAAATCTCCAATTAATTAATTATTTTTTTCTATCTAATTTTTATTAATTTCTAAAAAGAATATTTAAGTGATATTCCTATTAATTGTGGTGTACTATTTAAATCAGTTACTTATTAAATCGATTACTACATTTCAGATGATTCACTTCGAGATTTCCTCTCAAATCAGATATTATATAATCGAATAGATACTTTAAATTGAATAGTTTAATTTAAATCTAATTAAACTTATTCCTTTTTCCATTGACTGCGGAAACTGCATGCTTTGCAGAGTTTACCAGCTGCTGGTTCCCCGCATTCTGCACATACTCCTGTAGTGGCTTTTCTGGAAAATTCTTCCTTTAAAACTGGTTTAATCTTGTCAAAACCTCTGAGTGTGGAGTACATTATGGTGGGGTGATCCTGGCTGATGTCTTTAAGGAAGTCCCTAATCTTTGCCCGGAAGGAATCCCCAGCATAGGGGCACCCGGCCAGATGCACTGGTAAATCCCGGGCCACAACATACAAGGCAGTTTCCCTTTCAGGGATCTCCCTGAGGGGTTTGATTTTAACGGTGAATCCTTCATAACTTGATTCTGACTTGACACCGATACGGGTGAGGTTCTGGATGTTCCCCTCCATGTAGTTCATGAGTATGGACTGGGCCTCATCATCCAGGTTGTGTCCTGTGGCTATTTTGGTGGCTCCTTCTTCCCTGGCCACCTGGTTAAAGATCCAGCGCCGGAACACACCACAGTAGGTGCAGGCAATCCTATCACCAGTATCTTCCATTATTTCATCAAGTGTGTGGCCAACGTAATCTTTAAAGGATACAATTCTGTGTTTAACACCGATTAGTTCCGCGTTTTGTGCTGCAATCTCCACTCCATCTTCACGGTAGCCGCAGATACCCTCATCTATGGTTACTGCCACCAGGTCAATGATTTTCCTTTTTCGGAGATTGTTGAGTATGTCCAGGAGCATTACACTGTCCTTACCACCGGATAATGCAACCAGTACTTTGTCCCCTTTTTCTACCAGCTTTTGTTTGCGGATATCTTTCAGGACTTTTTCCTGAACAGTGTTAATGAAACATTCCTGGCAGAGCATCTGTCCCGATTGCTTCCTCTTGATGATGATCTGGGGGTTGCCACATTTATGACATACATCCATTGTTATTTACTCCTGTAATGTGTGAACTTGAAATTTAATTAGTCGTTCTGTTAATTTTATGATAGGTAATTTTGTTTGAATATTTTAGTTCGGATTTGTTTGAATTTAGTTCGGAAAGTTGTAATATTTTAATTCAGAATTTTTTTTAGTTAATTCAGAATTTTTTTAGTACTCCATAAACTCCTCAAAAAGTGGAAAGTCCTGTACATAATTCTTCCCAAGTTTAAGGGCATCTTCTGCCTTTTGGAGTTCCTGTCCAAGATAGGCTGCGTGTTCAATCCTTGAAACCAGTTTCCGGTTTATGATTTCATGGTAGAGTTCCCAGGCAGTCTGCCCGTATATGGCCAGTGTGGGTTGTATCTTCTTATAATGAACCACCCGTATCCTCCCTTCTTCTACGCTGATTTTAAAGCTACCCTTCGGGTCCTGATGGAACTTATACTCAGAACCGGCTTCTATTTCTGGTACATCCACCAGTTCGGGTATTGGTTCTCCTTTGCGTTTGTCCTTGAAGACCAGTAGATTTATACCCAGGTCCTTGGGTATGGATCCCCTCATTTTGGAGAGGAACATCATTTTTGATGAAACTCCCAGTTCCTTCACACTTCCCCTGGTTTTACCACTTTCTTCTGGTGTGAAAAGAATACTGGCCCCCAGTTCCATGGAAATCCCTGCTAAGAGGGCATTTACTCCCACTGAATCAACATCCAGTAGTTCAGTGACATTGCCTATCCCGAAAAATATGGGGCATCCTTCGGTTATGCTTTCCTTGAAATTTCGGCAGGCAATAATGGAATCGACCATGCTTTTACTGTTTACCGGATCCAGTATGGGGTCGGCGATGACATTTATTCCCTTGCATTTTTCCTTTAAATCAATCAATGAGTTTACCCGTTCGTTGGTGGTTTCCGGGACCCATCCCCGCTTGTAATCTGTGGGCAGGATGACTGCGGGGATTTGTTTTTTCTTCAGATCCGGTAAAACTTTCTGGTAATTCCCGTGATCCAGGCTTAAAACCATGTCCACCCCGGAGTCTATTGCCACCAGAAGTTCTTCAGATTGCAGGGTGTCTATGCTCACCGGCACATCCAGGTTCTCCTGTAGAAGATTGACCATGTCAGGTATACGTGATGCCATGTTCTCCCCTGCGACCATTCCAATGTCCACCATGTTTGCCCCTGATTTAACGAAGTACTGGGCACGTTTTAAGAGTTCCTCCTGGCTTAAGATGGGTGCGTTTGCAATTTCAGCCAGCACCCTCATGGGGAAGTCTTCACCCACTGGTAGATCCCCTACCAGTATGTTTTCTGGTTTTTGGAGGAGTTTTTTGGTGTTTTTCTGGTTATTTTCAAAATCCGCAATGTACTTCAGGGCCCTTTTCCTTTGTTCTTCTTCAATGAGTTTATCTGCAGATTTTTTAGTGGATAGATCCAGTTTATCCACCATTTCCAGGACAATATCCAGGTCCGCAGCATCAGTGGATCCTTTGTAGGCCGGTATCCCCGTTTTTTCGGTGATGGGACTTACATCCTTGCGTATGAGTCCAGGAGTGATGATCATATCCAGGGATTTTAATTCACTCTCCGGTAAAGTCCCGAGTTCTGCTATGATCCTTTTTGGGGTTAAAAAGGCAGCTATGGGTGTTTTAACCACGTGCACTTGAACATTGTGATCTGATTTTAAAGATGCGTCTTTTACCAGGTTGCTGGCAAGTTCACCGGTGATTATCAGTATGTTCATTTAATGTACCCACCATTTTTTTAAAAGTAATCCATTTATCCACTAATTTTAGGAGTAATTAACTGTTAGGAGTAATTGATGGAATTTTTGAATTTTAGGAAGTAATCCAATTTAAGGAACTAATCACTTGAGTAATCCATTCAGAGTGATCACCTAAGGAAGTATCCCTTGTGAAATAATCTACTAAATTTTTTAGACTCGGCTAAATTTCAGACATTAATTTACTTCAATGTTACTTTCTATAGTTTCATAGGACTTAAAAATATATAAAGATAAAAAGTTAATTTAACTTAGGTTATCACCAAAAAATCGTGGTGAAAATCTACTGATTTAAGTTCTTTATGGATTGTATTTCTCAAATAAAGAGAGATTATTGGATATGATTAATAAAAACATTATAATTTTAATTATAATCATATTAAACCCCCTTATATCCACTTATGATTTTTGCAAATATGTGCAGCCAACACGTATATATATGAAAATTTATAATGATTATATGTAAATTTATAATGATTAACTATGAGGAATGGAGGTAAATAGATGATCGAAATTCGCTTTCACGGACGCGGTGGTCAAGGCGCAGTTACCGCTGCAGAGATACTAGCAAAAGCAGCATTTGAAGACGGAAAATACTGTCAAGCATTCCCATTTTTCGGTGCTGAGCGAAAAGGCGCACCGGTTATGGCTTTTTCAAGAATAAATGACAAGCCAATTAGAAGAAGATATCAAGTTTATAACCCAGATCATGTACTAGTATTAGACGAAACCCTCATAGAGGCCGTGGATGTATTATCCGGCCTTAAAGATGGAGGCAAAGTCATTGTAAATACTAAGGAAGATTTAAAATTAGGTGATGCAGACGTACACACCATTGATGCTACTGGAATTGCCCTGGACATCCTGGGTGTTCCCATTGTGAACACCGTGATGCTGGGAGCATTTGCCAAAATAATTGGTGGAGTATCACTGGATTCAATTATCAAAATAACCAAAGAAACTTTCCCTGGTAAAATTGGGGAGAAAAACGCTGAAGCAGCGAAAATTGCCTTTGAACAGGCAAAGTAAAGGTGATCTAATGGTATCTATTGGAGCATGTGTTAAAGAACCTGGAAGCACCCGAAACAACAAAACCGGAAGCTGGAGAACCTTCAAGCCCATTCTGGATAAAGAAAAATGTATTGACTGTGGCAACTGTGTTCTTTTCTGTCCGGAAGGATGCATAAACCAGGATTATGATATAGATTATGATTTCTGCAAAGGCTGTGGTATCTGTGCAGAGGAATGCCCAGTTGAAGCAATAAAAATGGAGAGAGGATAAAAATGGTTCAAAAAGTTTTCACATCAAACCGAGCCGTTGCAGAAGCGGTTAAGCTGGCCAAACCAGCAGTAGTTCCTGTTTATCCCATCACTCCCCAAACAACAATTTCAGAATACTTAGCCCAGTTTGTGGCTGATGGGGATTTAAAAGCAGAATACATTAGAGTGGAATCAGAGCACAGTGCAATCAGTGCCGCACTAGGTGCGTCCGGAGCAGGTGTTAGAGTCTTCTCTGCCACATCATCCCAGGGACTGGCCCTGATGCACGAAATACTGTTTGCAGCAGCTGGTATGAGGAGCCCAATAGTATTAGTTGACGCTAACCGGGCATTATCCGCACCACTCAGCATCTGGAATGATCAGCAGGATTCCATATCCGAACGTGACTCAGGATGGCTTCAAATATATGCAGAAGACGCTCAGGAAGCTTTGGACTCTGTTTTAGTAGCTTACAGAGTTGCTGAAGACCGGGATGTTTTACTGCCCTGCATGGTCTGTATTGATGGATACTTCCTAACCCACACTGTGGAACCCTTGGAAGTGCCCAGTCAGGAAGATGTGGACCAGTTCCTACCAGAATACAAACCTTACGCATTCCTGGACCCGGAACACCCCATGTCCATTGGTACTTTCACTGACCCTGAATATTACATGGAAGCCCGTTACGCAATAGAGGCCTCCATGGAAGGATCTAAAAAGGTCCTAGCCAAGGCCTACCATGAATTTGAAGAAGTATTTGGTAGAAAATACGATCTGATTGAGACTTACAAGTGTGATGATGCTGAAATCATCATAGTAGCCATGGGTTCTGTTTGTGGTACTATAAAAGATGTTATCGACGATCTCCGCTCAAAAGGAGAAAAAGTAGGACTCCTGAAAATCAGGGTCTTCCGTCCTTTCCCCAAAGAGGAGATTAAAGAAGTCCTGGAAAAGGCATCTAAAGTAGCAGTCCTGGATAAGAACATTTCATTTGGAATGGGAGGAGTGCTTTACAACAACATTAAAGCCACCACCAACGCAAATGCCTACGGATTCATAGCTGGACTGGGAGGACGGGACATAACCCCCCATTACGTTAAAGAAATCCTTGAAAAAACTAAAAACCCCACCGGTGAGGTGGAGTGGATCGGACTCAAAAAGGAGGAACTCTAAATGGAAATCAGTGAAAAAGAATTCCTGGCCCCAGGACACCGAGGATGTGCAGGCTGTGGAGCCACAGTGGGGGTTAGACTGGCCCTTAAAGCACTGGGCAAAAACACAGTAGCTGTTTCCGCCACCGGTTGTCTGGAGGTTATCACCACCCCCTACCCTGAAACTTCATGGGAAATCCCCTGGATACATGTGGCCTTTGAAAACGCCGCTGCAGTGGCATCCGGAGTTGAAAGGGCACTGAAATCCCAGGGAAAAGATACCCAGGTGGTTGCTTTTGGTGGTGATGGTGGAACTGCAGATATTGGTCTGCAAGCCCTATCTGGAGCCATGGAAAGAGGTCACAACCTAATTTACATCTGTTACGATAACGAAGCATACATGAACACCGGGGTTCAAAGAAGTGGAGCCACACCTTACGGTGCATCCACCACCACCAGCCCCCATGGTAAGGAAAGTTTTGGTGAGGATAAACCCAAAAAGAACATACCAATGATAATGGCGGCCCATGGTGTGCCCTACGTGGCCACTGCCAGTATATCCTACCCCGAGGACTTCATGAAGAAGGTCCAGAAGGCCAGGGAAGTAGATGGACCTGCCTACATTCACCTTCACCAGCCATGTACCACTGGTTGGGGTTTCAACCCATCCAAGACCATTGACCTGGGACGTCTGGCTGTTGAAACCGGTTCATGGATACTTTACGAAATTGAAGATGGAGAATTCCGTGTTACCTACCGTCCTATGCAACGTAAGATGGTGGACGAATACCTAATGGCTCAAAAACGTTTCAAACATCTGACTGAAGTGGAAAGAGAGCATATACAGAAAAACGTGGATGCCATCTGCGCTGAACTCAAAATATAGGAGGCTTAGCCTTGGAAAAGATAATTATCCAGCCGGATCTCTGTGATGGATGTCACGATTGCCAGGAGGCATGTGCACGTCTTCACGGTGCTTCAGGGATACTGGTAAGGGAAGTTGAGGGATCCTTCTATCCCATCATCTGTCAACAGTGCGAGGGTGCACCCTGTCAGTTGATATGCCCTACTGAAGCCATGACTGAAAAGGGAATTGAAGAAGCAAAGTGTATTGGCTGCGGTTTGTGCATGATGGTTTGTCCATTTGGTGCAGTGGAAATACACGAGAGAAAAGCCCATAAATGTGACCAGTGCCCTGATCTTGGTACACCAGCATGTGTGAAAGCCTGTTCCAAACGGGCCATAGCCAAGGTGGACACCCAAAAACTGCAGGAAGAAAAACAGCGCCAGCACATTCAGAAGATCACCGGTGTTGGTAAAGGCAATCGTAAAAGCTCTGATCTTATTAACGTGATGACTGCCCGTACCAGAGCCAGGAAAGCCGCGGAAAAGGAGGCCTAAAAAGATGAAGGAACTTGTTTCCAGGCCAGAACTCTGTGATGAGTGTGGGAAATGTGAACGCATATGTCCTAAAAATGCCATCAGGGTGATAAATGGAGTGCCAGTTTTCTGCCTACACTGTGCTGAAGACCGGGCCCCCTGTATGACAGTTTGCCCGGAAGATGCCATTGAAAAAATCGATGGTGCGGTGATAATCCATGAAGAAGATTGTATAGGCTGTGGACTGTGCAGGGATGCCTGTCCCATAGGGGCCATCAATCTGGATGAATATGGAATAGCCACCAAGTGCAATCTGTGTGCTGGAAGGGATAAACAACTCTGTGTTTCTGTATGTCCTAAAGAAGCTCTTAAAATGAGTTCAGAAGACATGCTCACTGATAAACGGGAACATATTGCCAAAGAATTGGAAAAAGTTAAGATGATCATGAAATACTGATTATACTTTTCCTTTTCAAATCTTTCTTTTTTTTACTACTCTTTTTTAATTGTTCTTCAAATTTTATCAGATTATTAATTACTTATCTCAACTAGATTCTTTCGTTATTTTATTCAATTAAATCCCCTAATTCGTTCTATTAAGTTAAATTCTCTTGGAATAATTAAGCTCTTTAAATTTAATTTTAAAACATGCCCCTGGACTGTTATTGAATTCTATTTTTGCTTCCAGCTGGGTTACCAGGGCATCGATCAGTTTCATACCCATGGTATCAGATTTACTTATATCAAAACCATCTGCTAATCCCTTTCCATTGTCCCAGACTGTGAGGGTTAATTCAGGAGGAGAACGTTCATCAGTGAGTGAAGATGAATCTTTAGAAGAACCTTGAACTTCAGGAGAGGATGAATCTTCGGGAGAATACAAATTCTCAAAGGACAAATCTTCATCAGAAGACAAACAAATCCTTATTTCCCCTTTTTCACTGGGATCAAAGGCGTGTTTAATGGAATTACTTACCAATTCATTTAAAAGAAGACCACAGGGTACTGCAGTGTCAATGGATATGGATACCGCATCCACATTAACTACTAACTTAATCAGGTTACTATCAACACCGTAACTCCTGAAAAGTTCGGTGGTTAATCTCTGGATGTAATTTCCTAGATTTATGTGAATCATATCCGGTGAATGGTACAGGCCATCGTGTACCATGGCCATGGACTTTATTCTATCCTGGCTTTCCATTAAGATACTCTTCACCTCCTCATCACTGGTATGCCTTGCTTTCATATTCAGCAGGCTGATCATTATCTGCATGTTATTTTTAACCCTGTGGTGTACCTCCCGTAGGAGGGCATCCTTCTCTTCCAGGGACTGTTTGAGTGGGGTGATATCCATCAGGGATAACAAAAATTGATCAGTACCGGGTACGGTTGTTACAGTTAAATATACATCCTTTAAACTACCCTCCCTGCCTAAAAACCGGGCCTCATAATTCCGGGGAGCTAGATGTTCATTTAATTTTCGTATTTTACTGTATTTGGTCATTTTCTTAATGTCTTCCGGGAAAAAGTCTTTCCAGCTTTTTATACCTTCCACCTGCACCTTCTTAAACCCGGATAAGTTTTCAAATTCAGAGTTTATTAAGGAGATAACTCCATCTCCCTCTGTGCTTATCATGGCAGTTCCAGTGTTGTAGAAAATATTCCGGTACTTTTTTCTACTCTGCTGAATTTCTTCCCAGGAACTCTGCAACGAAATTAACAAGCTGTTGATACCATGGGAAAGACCGGATATTTCATCATTTGATCCGTTTACTGGTAAACGTCTGGATATATCGTTGGTTTTCGTTATTTCCTGTACTCGATTGTTGAGGTCATTTATTCTGGATAAAACAATCTTATCCAGAAACAGCAGGGTGATGAATCCTAATATTATTCCAGTCACTAAAAATGAGAATATGAAATAAATTAAAGTTTCCTGGCCTTTATCTATAATATAAGGGTTTTCAGATAGTTTCATCTGGAAAACAGCACGACCTTCACCATCTCGCAGTAATGAATATCCACTGATGGTGTTGTTCTCAACCGGTTTGATTATCACTGGCGACCCGTACGAAAAATCACGACTCACATCATGGAAGGTTGGGACCATCTCGCCATTATTAAATGGGGTGATGTTCAGGGATAAACCGGGAATTTTTGATAAATGACCATTTTGGGGGATTTCAAGGTAACGGCCCAGAATCAAATTATTACCCTCAGAACCAGTAATGGGACTTGATGAGATTAAGTAAGTGCCGGAAGGTAATAATAAAATGCCCTGGAAGGGATTGCTTAGATTTTCTGACTTTATAAACGAATTCTGGGATAAGTAACTTTCCAGTTCATCCTGGTGGGATGATGAAGTTTGTGAGTCATTTAAATTTTCAGAATCATTTAAGGATTTAAAATACACAGTTCCATCCATTGATGAGGAAACTATCACCAGATCAATACCGGTGCTGTTGAATATTCTCAGAGCATCTGGATTGAAAGTTTGACTGGTTTTGTCGTAAAATGAATCTTCACCCAGCATGGCCCACTGTTTATCTATTGCTGATAGATCATCTAAGTCTCTGAATAATAAATCATTCACAGTTTCAAGGTCTTTTTGGGTACTGTCCACCTGGACCTCTGTAAGATTCCCCATTAAAAGGTTTTGGGAGATAACATAAAGCACTGCTACCAGCAGCAATAGCGATACTGCCAGAGTAATTAAGGTACGTTTACGGAGGTTCACTTAAATCACCATGATAAACACTATATGATCATATTGGGGATTTTTAGACTTTATTAACTATTTTAAACTTTATCAATAATTTTTAAAGTTCATTCATGCATTTTTAAGTATTTTCCAGTGGATTTAATGACTTTAGAGATTTAATGACTTTAGAGAGTTATAACTTTAGGAATTACTAACAATTTTGATTAATTTTAGCCAAATTGTTTGGAAATTTATGGATTTAGTTATCATCAAATCACCCTATTAATTCTTTGCTATTTGCACTAAATACTTCCCAAATTAGGAACAATATTCCCTATGACACCCAGATATCCAGTATTCAAGCCCCAATTGTACCTAAAAAGTGAATTATAGTTCTAAATTAGCAAATTATTTATATTTAATCCATTCAGAATTATTTTTCATGCTCACCACTATAACCAGACCCCGAATATCACTTGACAATCCCCGGCAGATGTGGTTTGTTTTGCTGGCAATATGTTTGGTGAATTTCATGTTCAACTTCTACATTGGCCTGGTGAATGTTTGCCTACCCACCATTACCGAGTTCTTCGGGGCCAGTGTAATGACTGCCACCTGGATCTCCAACATATACCTGATCTGCCTCACTGTATCGGTGATATTCCTGGGTAGAATAGCAGGAATGTGGAGCAGGAAAAAGTTCTTCATGATAGGGACCATCCTGTGGGTAACTGCCTCCCTGGCCTGTTACTTTGCTCCCAGTGCAGAAATGTTAATAGTTATAAGGGGCATTCAGGGCCTGGCAGCCGGTTTCATGGCAGCAGTGTACTATGCCATTCTGGATAAAACCTTCCCCCCTGAAAAACTGGGACTGGCCATGGGATGTTTGCTGGTGGCATTATCCGGAGGTTACGCCATTGGCCCCCTGGTTGGCGGTTTCATAGCAGCCTACCTTGGCTGGCATACCATATTCCTGGCAGTCATACCATTCGGGATTTTAAGTATCTGCGTATACCTGCTTACTGCTCAAAAACCAGAAGCAGATAAAGATCTGGAGTTAATTGAGAGGAAAAAGAAATATGAAAATAAAGATCCGCCCTTTTCCCGTGGTAAAATTTATTCCATACTCATCGATTATAAGGGAGCAATTTTACAGGCCATATTCCTGTTCACATTGACCTATGCCCTGATCCTTGCCCAGAAGATGGGCTTTGATATATTTGACATGGTGCTGATGGCAGTTGCATTGATATTTGCAGCGCTCTTTGTCTGGGTAGAAGCCAAACACGAAGAGCCCCTTTTTAGAATGGAAGTATTCAGGAGCATCACATTCTCTGCATACATCACCGGACTCCTATTAAACTATATAATACTCTACATGGCATTTTTCACCCTCCCATTCTATTTCCAGAAGGTAATTGGTGTGCCGGTGAATATTTCCGGGATATTAATCAGCATTATAATGTTCACCGCCATGTTCCTCTCCATAATTGCCGGAGGACTGGCTGATAAAATCGGAGTAAAACCTCTGGCCATTGCAGCCAGCATATCCTGCATAGTAGCCACCACCATCATCTACACATTCCATACTGGAACCGGGCTGCCACTCATTATCATTGGATTGATTGCCCTTGGTTTTGGATACGGTCTTTACCAGTCCCCCAACAACAAGATGATCATCTCGGTGGTGCCAGAAATCTTCAAGACCCAGGTGTCAGCCATGATGACCCTGACCAAGAACCTGGGATCAGTTCTGGGGAACTGTTTTGCCGGTTTGATCTTAAGCAGCGCCATTGCCCAGAGTGCCCTGAGCAGTAATTTAACACTGGTGGGAACTCAGGCCACCGAGTTCATGACTGGAATGGAAAGAGTATTCCTCTTCGGAGCCCTGTGTAGTGTGATACTCCTGGTTTCAACCCTGGATCTCCAGAAATACTTTTCACAACCGGATCAAACCTTGATAAAAACAAAAGAGACCAGCTAATCAGGCGATATAATGAAAAATAAGCAAATTTACCTGTTAGGGATTATTATCCTGGCCTGTGCAGGGATTACCGTAGCATATTCTGTGATCGCTCATTCTGAGGACTCAGTAATCAGTATCGTAGGATCAAGTACAGTGCAGCCAGTGGCTCAGGCACTGGCTAAAGAATACATGGTCCAACATCCCAATGTTAAAGTCACAGTTGAAGGAGGAGATTCCAATGTAGGTATACAATCTGTGAAATCGGGTAGTGCCAGTATAGGAACTGTTTCACGGAATTTGACAGAAACAGAAAGTGACGGGTTGAACCAGTACCAGATTGGGGAAGATAGTATAGCTGTTATTGTAAACCCCACCAATCCAGTGAACAGTTTAACCACCGACCAGTTAAGGGATATTTATCAGGGAAAGATCAGCAACTGGAAACAGGTTGGGGGAGAAGATGCTCCAATTAAAGTTATAATTCGAGAAGCAGGATCAGGGACGCGTATTACATTTGAAGATATACTGTTCGGTTCCACAGTACCTCAAGATAATTTCACCATAGGAATATCCACCTATCAGGTTATGCAGGACGTGGCTGTCACTCCCAATGCCATAGGTTATGTGTCCCAGAATGCCCTTAACACTGGAGTTAAGGTGATGGGAATAAATGGAATATCACCCACCGATGCAAACATAGCCAGTGACAGGTACGTGCTAAAACGGCCGTTGATCTTTTTAGTGAAAGGAACAGGTAATTCAGCTATTGATGACTTTATAAATTTTAGTTTAAGCCCAGAAGGGCAGAAAATAGTTAATCAAACAGAGTACAATACAAATTCCACTAAAGAATATTCAGTTACAGGAGCAGGATGAAGTACATAATTTTCATTTAAGTTTGGTTATCACCATAATTTAGTTGAAATTGGTACTTCTCAGGAACAGGTAATAAAAAGCCTGGAACAGGTAATTAACAAAAAGAAGAGATTATAAGAAAATAAGAAAGTGGTTATAATACAATAAGATAACCTAATAGTTCCAAAATAAACTGGGGATCAGACCAAACATTCAAATGTTAATAATACCATAGTAATTAATTCCCCTTATTGGAAGTAATTAACTCCAAAAGGATCAAACTCATGAAATTAAAATAAGATTTAGAGGTGATAATAATGACTAAAAACATGCACAAAAGGATTTACACTGCAACTGTCCGGGAAGAACCTGTTAAAAATAGTAAGCTATTGACGTTGGAGGGGGAGCATGATTTTGGGGAGGATGAAACCGTTATTATCATGGGAGAGAAGGACTTCAACCAGATGCAAAAAATGATGGAACATCAGCGCAGGATGATATCCAGCTTTGAAGTCATGCTGGAAGAGATGAAAAATGCCGAAAATGCCACAATTGGTCATCAGAAGGAGATCATAACTGAGTTAAACAACGAATGTTCCCGTTTCATGAATGAATTATCAGATACCCATAGTAGATTAGAGGAACTGTATGGGTTATACGACAGTTTGAATGGGAAATACGATGAGATTATGACCCGGAACTTCAACTTGGATGAACAGCTTAAAAATAAGGTGGAAGAAGCAAAGCAGATACTGCAAAATGTATACTCCATTAAAAACCGCCACCCATTAACCTACATCAAAGAACGTATACCCCAATCGTACATTCCCCTTAAAAGTTCCAGTGAAAGCAAAAAGTTAAGCCATGGTTACCGGCGGAATAACGATAAGTACAAGCTGAATAATGATAAAAAAATCATTTCCCCCTAATATGGCGTTTAAACAATAAGGTTAATCCATAATTTAAACATTAACCTCTTTTTCAAGTTAAAAAATTATCTACTGTTTTATTCTAACTAATTTTTATAATTTTTAGTTTAGAATGCCATGTCACAACCAAAAGTTGATAATAATTGTTTTTTTTAAAGGAGAGTATTAGCTCTTCTATAATTTCTCTAATTATCTCAACAAGCTGGAATTTGTCTACCTCATAACTTTTTCAAAACGAAAGAAATCTGCAAAGTAATCAATATCTGGTAACTGTTCCATCTCTGTTTCTTCATTGGGATCTTTATGATACTTATTAAAATACTCTACAATATGGAACCCGCATTTGTTTACATAGAAATGTATATTACGTCTTTCAAAGTAAGGGGTACCGGTTTCCCAAACCTTAGTTTCAGGATGTAACTTTTCAATAGCATTCCAAATAGACTGTCCCACACCTTTACTGTGTGTTCCATTTTTTACATACAAAAAATCAAGATGATTATGCTGTGTTTTGCTGTCTATCAAAACAACAGCCCCACCAACAAATTCTCCATCAAGTATGGCTTCGTAGGCAATAGAACCTTTAGCAGAAAGAGAACGATTTATATGACTTTCAGGAAGTATTTCTTCCTCTATTTCACCAAATCCATCAACAGCACCTTGTTGAAATGCTTCCTGTATATCTTTCTTAAACTGTATCAAGTGTTTGGGGTTAAGTGGCCGTAATTCAAAGTTCATTCTATCTCTCCTTCATAAATTCTAATTTTATGTGACCAACGGAATTGACTGGTCTATTGACAAATCTCTACATCTGTCTGTTTTTAATGTTACCAATACATGTTCCCAATACAAAGCTTAAGAAGATATTTCTTTTCTCTGTATCGTTTTTTTGCACAGATGCCTTTTGTTGCCTTGCCAGTTTTCAACTGTACCAATTCACTACCCCCTAACAATTCAATACCCATAGCGTTCGTAAACCGTTACATACGAGTTCATCTTGTCTGTTACGAGAGTTGAATTGCTATCTAGTTCCCCCATCATAAATATGATGCAATTCTTTTGTAGATACTCTACCCTGTATTTGTGATTTTTGAGATTGGCATACCATTCCTATTAATCGCACAGGGAACAAAAACCTTTCGTGAGATAAACCTCTGGTATGGGTGGAATGCCCACACTTTTGTGCTTGTGACAAGCCGTTTAGAAAAAAATCACAAAAACTAAAAATCACGACACGATTAGAAACTGTTTATTACATCATATAACAAATATTTACCAATGCCAATGATATATCAATCCCAGGTTGAAGAGCTTATTTGCCGCTTGTATCAAGAAGCAGCTATTAAACTTCCACTGGATGTTAAAAAAGCTCTTGAAACTGCTCATGATCTTGAGGAAAATGAAACTGCCCTTTTGAACCTGGAAGCCATACTGGAAAATATAAAGATCGCCGAAGAAAAAGATTTACCCCTCTGCCAGGACACTGGTTTGCCCATTATCTTTGTGAAATTGGGAAATGTTCAGGTGGAAAACCTGAAAGAGGGAATCATCAACGGTGTGAAAAAGGCCACCGAGGAGGTTCCTCTTCGTCCCAATGTGGTAGATCCCCTCACTCGAAAGAACAGTGGGAATAATATTGGTCGTTTCATTCCACAGATTGACATAGAACTGGTGGATACTGACCAGCTGGAGATTACTATTTTCCCCAAGGGTTTTGGTTCAGAGAACAACAATGCACTTAAAATGGCCCTTCCTGGTGAAGGTGAAGAAGGTATAAAACAGTTCGTCCTGGAAACAGTACTCGCTGCCGGTGGTAAACCATGCCCCCCTACTGTGGTGGGAGTTGGGATTGGTGGATCATCAGATATGGCCCTGAAACTGGCTAAAAAGGCGCTTCTGCGGAAAGTTGGAGAGCACCACCCTGAAGAGAGAATGGCTAAAATGGAGGGGGAAATGCTGGAAATGGTTAATGCAACTGGTATCGGCCCCATGGGTTTAGGTGGAAGAACCACTGCCCTGGATGTTAAAATAGAATATGCAGATACCCATACTGCAGGCCTCCCCATCGGTGTTTGCATTCAGTGCTGGGCTGCCAGAAGGGCAACTGGAATTTTGAAAGGGGAATAAGGTATTAATAGAAATGAGTCATTTGATTGATATTAGAATCAAATATATTGGAATTAAATTAGATTATTGTGGATTTAAAGTTAAAAAAGGGCTTTTTTGAACTAGGATAACATGACATGGTAAAGAGGGGATTTGAGCGGAAGGATCATTAGCCCCCCTCAACAGATACTATCTGTTTTTACCATGGTAGGTTGTTAACAAAACTTTTAGATGGAATTAATCCTTCATCGATTAATTCATCAACCACTGCCGCTACCAGCAGGTATTCCTGGTTAGTGTAATCTGCTAAATTGGTTATGGAAATGTTTTCATTGGAATTAACATAATCCAATATGTTCATTTTCAATTCAATTCTCAAATTTTCGTTTCTCCACTTAATTTTCAATCTATCAATCCTCACTTTTAATTGATTATTTGATGAAGGGGAGGGGATGAGAAACCCTCCCGGGTTAACTTTTTGGGTTTTATAATGATCACTAATATCACAAATTGTGATATGTTTTACACTTGAAGTGTATGTCTATCTCATGTTATAATCAATCTTATATTTAAACATTTAGGGAAAAATCAACATTTTTTTAGTCAAATTTCAGATAGGGCAACAAATCCTTCAGATATGGTAACTACGCCTCTAGATATAGTAGCTAAGGCCCCACTGAAAAATGTTGTAGACCCGGAAAAGAGAGTACTTCACTTAAAACAGTAAAGTCATTAATTTAAATGCATAACGTTGACCTGAGATTCAATTTATTTAAATGCAATTATAAAATTAGGCATGTGAGAATCAAGTAAATGAAATAAAAATTAAAATGAATGGAAATAAAATAAATGAAATTGAATGAATGAAATTGAATGAAAATAAAATAAAATTAAAAAAGGATCATTTTCTTGAAATGACCCTATTTATTTAATTCAACTATTCTATTAACCCAAATAACCTATTCAGGTTCTTCTGGTTTCTTATCAACGGTGAATTGCTGCTTTTCACAGGTGATCATGAAGATGGTACGGTCTCCAATGTTTTCTGCGCGGTCTGCAATTCTTTCCAGGAAACGGGCCAGGAACAGGAGGTAGATCAGGTAAGATATGGATTCCTTATCCTGGAACATGCTCTTGGTAATGTCTTTAAGGGCGTGGTCAAAAAGATCATCCACCTTATCATCGTCACGGTGAAGTTCCCGGGCAACATTCATGTTTTTGGCTAAAAAGGCTGCCAGACCCTTGCTGACCATTCCATCCACAATATCAGCCATGCGCTGTAAGTCAAACATGGGTTTTTCAGGGATCTCTTCATCCTTTATATGGCGGGCAATATCTGCAATATTGGAAGCCAGCCCTGCAATTCGTTTCAAGTGGCTTGAAACCTTAATACTGGTTTCAATGAATCTTAAATCTCCTGCAACTGGTTGTTCAGCTGCTATGATGCTCATTGCATCGTGTTCTATCTGGTAACCCATGTCATGGACCTTCCTGTTGGTTTCCATTACACTGTTGACCAGTTCTGCATCGTAATCTATAAAGGTACTAAAAGCTTCCCTGTAAGCTTTTAAAGTGGCTTGACCCATTTTATCCACTTCTTCCTTAAGTTCATCCAGTTTTTTCTGGAACCGCATCCTGGGATATCTTCTCTCCATACTATCTTCCACCTATTTTGGATTTATAATCATTTAACAAATTATCAATATCATCTTCAGATGGATCTCTTATCCGGTATTTGGACAAGACATCCCCCCGATCTACCTCTTTAACACTTTTTTCAAGTAAAAAATCTAATTCTATTGGTAATGGCAATCTACATTCCTCATTCAAATCTACAATGGTTGAAAACATGTTATCATCAAGTTGATACACTTCTATCCTTGATTCTGGACTTATATTTATCATGTTCATTGCTTTATTTTCATGGGTTTCATCTAAGGACTCGACGTTTAAATTCCAGGCTGCTATTATCTTTTCATCTTTTATCAGGAGTAATGATTCATTACCCCCATCTAAAATCTTTATATAACCCAATTCAGGTATATGGGACCTTTTCAAATTACCCTGAACAACGTGCTGAGGATCTTCTGAAGGAAGCCACATTTTTTACCTCATCAACATATTATGGAACAGTTTATGGTGCATGACACGCTTACCCACCACAGAATAGGCAATACGATCTGCCATTCCCATTATATGGTGTCCCATGCTCAGTAAGTTCCTCCCAACCAGTATCAGTGAAGTCTGAGATCCTCCATGTGTGATTTCCTCGTATTCTGAAAACATCTGGTTGTAAAAGTCCTGCAGGTTCACGTAACTTCTGGTGGAACGTTTGAGTAACTGTATATCCTCATTTAAGAGTGCACCCACCGCATCTTTCAGCATGTCCTGCACTGTCTGGGACATGAACTCAATGTGTGGGGGTTTGTAACAGGTACGGTCGCTTTCTGCTGCATCTATGGCATAACGGGCTATGTATGCTGAAAGGTTGTTTATACGTTCCAGTTCAATGGAGGTTCGCAGAAGTGCTGCTCCTAAACGTAAATCCCTGGCTAGTGGCTGGTGTAATCCTAAAACCTTGAGACATCCATGCTCTATTTTATAGCTTTCTTTATTGATTTCATCGGTTTTTTCTATTATTTCTCTGGCCAGATAGGTGTCTTCATCCAGAAAACTCCGGACTGAATTATCCACTCTTCCGATGGTCTGCCAACTGAATCCCAGAACATCATCTTCCAGGGATTTTAAACGTTTTTCCAGGACCACTGTAAGCATTTTAAACCACCCACCCCAGTTCTTGGTGTAAGTCACATCTCATCATGTAGGGTAATTTATCAGGCAGGCATACCCAATTAAGGGCAGAATTCTGCCAGTGCATGTCATATTCCACCATTTATCCAAACCGGCCAGTGATGTAATCTTCAGTCCGCTTATCTTCAGGTTCAATGAAGATCTTCTCAGTAAAACCGCTTTCCACAATCTCCCCGTGGAGGAAGAAAGCAGTGTGTTTGGATACACGGGTAGCCTGCTGCATGTTGTGGGTTACAATGATGATGGTGAAGTCGTTCTTGAGTTTGTGTATCAGGTCTTCAATTTTAGTGGTGGATATGGGGTCCAGAGCAGAACATGGCTCATCCATTAATATAACTTCGGGTTCCACTGCCATGGTCCTGGCAATGCAAAGACGCTGCTGTTGACCACCGGAAAGTCCCATTGCGGATTTATCCAGTATATTTTTCACTTCATCCCACAGTGCTGCGGATCTGAGGCTTTCTTCAACTTTCTGTTCCAGGATATCCTTATCATTTATCCCGTGAACTCGCAATCCATATGCTACATTGTCAAATATGGATTTAGGGAATGGGTTGGGCTTTTGAAATACCATGCCCACTTTTTTTCTTAGTTCCACTACATCCACTTTGGGATCGTAGATGTCATTCCCATCCAGTAAGACAGTTCCATCCATCTTGAAGGTACTTATCATGTCGTTCATCCGGTTTAGAGTACGGATGAAAGTTGATTTACCACAACCTGAAGGTCCGATTAGGGAAGTTACTGCGTTTTTGGGAATTTTTAGACTTACGTCTTTAAGTATGTGTAATTCGTCAAAGTAAACGTTTAAATTTTCTACTTCTATTCTGTATTCCATTTTTTATCGCCCCATCATTTTTTTGCGATAACGATCAACTAAGGTGTTGGTAACCACGGTGATTATCAGGATCATAAGCACCAGGACTGCTGCTGTTCCCCAGGCATTATCCATGGATATACCTTCGGTGGCTAGAATGTAAAGGTGAAGAGGTAAAGGTCTTGCTGCATCCATAATGGATGTTGGTATCATTAATGCAGCCCCGACAGTGTATAATACTGCTGCTGCCTCTGCAATTGCTCTTCCCATACCTAAAATTACCCCAGTGGTTATTCCAGGGAGTGCGGCAGGTATAACAACCTTGTATATTGTTTGCCACTTGGTGGCTCCCAGTGCCAGGCTTCCCTCAGCATAGGATTTGTTAATGGATTCTATGGAGACTTCTGAAGCGGCCAATATTGTGGGTAATGCCATTAAAGCCAGAGTCAACCCACCAGAGAGGACGCTCCATCCCAGTCCCAGGTAGATCACAAAGAAAGCCAGTCCAAACAATCCGAATACAATGGAGGGGATTGAGGCTAAGGTTTCTGCTCCAAAACGGATCATCTTTACCAGGCGGTTTTCTCCAGCATATTCTGAGAGGTATACTGCGGCCCCCACTCCCAGTGGAGTGGCAACCAGGATCGCAATCAGGGTTACGTAAATACTGGACATTATGAAGGGAAATATTCCCCCAGATCTACCAGAATCTATGGGATTACCAAATATGAATTCTAGATTTACCGCTGGTAACCCTTTTACTAGCACGTAACCTATTATTACCAGTAAAATTGCTATGGTAAGAAGCCCAGAAGCCCAGAACACTCCACTCATTATTTTTTGGGAGATTTTTGGGGGTATAATTCTATGCAAAAATGATCCCTCCCACTTTTACAATATTCTGTTTATATTCATTTTGGTTGTCTTTTTGGCTGAATTCACGTGAAATGAATTGAATATGCTGTGATTTCATAAATAGCCCCCTCCAATTGTGACTTTTTTCTTGTAGTGGAAGTAGTTGGCTATTATCAGGAGAACTATGATCATGAAGACCAGAACAATTCCAGTTGCAAATAGAGCATTGTAGTGAACTCCAGTGGCATAACCCATTTCTATGGCTATGTTGGAGGTTAATGCACGTACAGGGTCAAATATTGAACCTGGTATCTGTACCACATTACCGGCTACCATGATTATGGCCAGGGTTTCTCCAACTGCTCGGCCCATTCCCAGAATAACCGAAGTTATAATACCAGGGATTGCTGCTGGGAAAATGACATTTTTAATGGTCTGCCAGTGGGTTGCTCCCAGAGCCAGGGATGCCTCTTTGTATTCCACTGGGATGGATCTGAGGGCATCTTCTGACACGCTGACAATTATGGGTAAGATCATTACGGTTAGAATGACTGATGCCGTGAACATACTGAAACCAGTTCCTCCGAAATGTACTCTCATGAATGGCACCAGTAAAACCAGTCCAAAGAACCCGTATACTACAGAGGGAATACCGGCCAGAGTCTGGATAGTGGGGTTTAATATTTTACGCATGGTACTGGGTGCTATTTCAGCCAGGAAGATGGCGCAGAATACTCCCAAGGGCACTGCCATTAAAAGTGAAAGAGCAGTTATTCCAAGGGAACCTATGATCATTGGAAATATACCGTACTGACCATTAGAAGGCGCCCAGTCCATTCCGAATAGAAAGCTGAAGAATCCCACGCTCTGTAATGCTGGGAGTCCTTCCTTGAATACGAATACGATTATGAGGGCTATGATAATAACGGATGATACGGCCGTTAATAAAAGTCCTTTTTCTATGAAAAACTCTTCATTCCATTTAGACATGGTTTTTCTCCTTCTCGTTAAATCCCTAGAATGATTGGATTTTTTAATGATTTTTTTGATTAATGAATTTTTTGAGCTTTAAATTACATTGAGCTTTAATTATTAGATGGGTTATTTTTAATTGACATTTCTTGGTGAATCTGATAATTTTTAACTTTAGTTCCCATTAAACCGATTATTCAGGTATTTACTCAGACTACAAGTCAGTTAATTACCTCAAGTCTCATATCAAGTACTTACTCAGACTACAGGCCAGTTACTTTAACTCAGGCCACAGGAACAATTTTTTCATCAGTTACGATTTCCTGTCCTTCCGGACCTAAACACCAGTCAATGAATTCTTTTAACTGCCCTTCCGGTTGTCCCTTTGTGAGGAAAAGGAATGGGGTTTGTAAATTGTAAGAACCATCTTTAACAGTTTCAACCGACGGAGATACTCCATCGACAGCTACGGCCTTAACATCAGGAGTCATGTGTGCCAGGGATATGTATCCAATGGCATTGGGGTCCTGTTTCACAGCAACTTTTATGGATTCTGTGGAAGTTTGAACAACTGCATCTGATTTTACTTCAGTTTTATTCATCACCAGATTTTCAAATGCACTTCTGGTACCTGAACCTTCTTCACGGATAACCAGATTAATTTTAGCATCGGGTCCTCCAAGTTCCTTCCAGTTGGTGATGTTACCGGAAAAGATATCCTTAAGCTGACTTTTGGTCAGATTACCCACAGGGTTTTCAAGATTAACTGCCACCACAATCCCTTCGTTACCTATTGTATATTCGTTTAAACCCTGTTTTTCAGCGGGTTTCAGATTTTTAGAACTGGTTCCTATGTCAATTATGCCCTGAGAAACGCTTCTTATTCCCAGGCCAGATCCTCCACCCATTACATCAATACGTACATTGGGATGTTCTTCCATGTATTTTGCTGCAAGTTTTTCAGCCACCGGTTGTACCGATGTTGAACCTGCAATTTCTATCTTCTCATAATTGCTTCCAGTGCCGAATGTGTAAACGGCGATGATAATTATTAGTATAACCAGTAAACCTATGCCATATTTCAGGTCCATTAAATCACCCTATGTTCCTTACCATTAGAAGATTAATTCTAACTAACAGTATTTATAATTATAGAGTGATTGGAAGTTTACTTGATTTAAGTCAATTATTGAGGATAATAATGTTTTAACGCACTAATAAACTAATTCTTGTTAAAAAATGGAGGATTTGGAGGTTATAAAACCACCAGAATCTTCCAAATACCATCTTTTTTAAGAGGTGCTGTTCACCTGCTTACCAGTTGGTACTACTTTATCTGATTTTATAATGGCCTGGCCTTCGGGTCCATCTACCCAGTCAATGAATGCTTTAACTGCTCCTTTTGGATCTCCTTTAACCAGGAACAGGAAGGGTCTCTGGATCTTGTAAGTACCATCAAGTATAGTTGCTTCGGAAGGTGCAACATTGTTTATCTGCAGGGCTTTGGTGCTATTTACTGAAGCGAAGGATATGAAACCAACTGCGTTGGGATCCTGAGCCACAGCTTGCTGCACTGCTTCGGTGGAACTCTGCACAATAGCTGATTTTACGAAAGCTACTTTGGTACCGTTGGATAATTTACCCAAGACTATATCCTGAACTGCATCACGAGTACCGGAACCATCTTCACGGACAATGACATTTATCTGAGCATCAGATCCACCGACCTGATTCCAGTTGGTTATGCTTCCATTGAAGATTCCTTTAACCTGATCCACGGTTAATCCATTAATTGCATTGTTGTTATTTACAATGATGGCAATTCCATCTTTACCAATTTCGAACTGAGTTAATCCTGTGGATTCATTACCTTTCAACGATTTAGAACTGGTTCCAATACTAGCTGTACCATCCTGAGCACTCTTAATTCCCACAGCAGAACCTCCGCCCTGAACCGTTATCTTCACGTTGGGATTAGTTTTCATGTATTCTGTGGCTAATTTCTCAGCAACAGGCTGTACAGATGTAGAACCGACGATGGTTATTTTTTCTTCCCCGCTACCTCCAGCAAGGACAAAATAAGCACCGACTATTACAATTATTGCTACTATTATTCCTATTATGTACTTCATGTCCATAATATCACCTCACTTGCTACTAACTTCCCAGACTATATAAAGCTTACTATATGTGTCCTTAAATACACATAATAAGAACTATTTTTAATTACAAAGCAGTAAAACCTTATTAAAACCAGATTGAAAAACACATTTTATGAACTACACTATACCAAAAGCGATAAATATTTATAGCTTATAGTTATTAGGGTCTTACATGATTAGTGAGGAAGTATTAAAGGGGATGTTCCAACCCAGAACCACACCCTGGAGAACATCCATTACCAAAGTGGAACCAAATAGACTTATCACCCAGGGATATCCTCAGGAAGAGTTGATAGGAAGCATTTCATTTCCAGAAATGATACACCTCCTCTTAAAGGGAGTGCTCCCCAACAAAAATCAGGAACAAATGCTACAGGCCATACTGGTTTCCTTCTGCGATCATGGTATAACACCACCCAGTACCCAGTCAGCCAGGTTGATGGCCTCGGCAGGATCTCCAGTGAACGCATGTTTGGCCGGAGGAATATTAGCTTTTGGTGAAAATCATGCCGGAGCCATTGAAATCGCCATGCACATGTTACAGGAAGGTGTCAAACTATCCCGAAATGAAGATGTTGCCCTGGATGAAACTGCGCAGAAATTGATAAATTATTTCACTGAGAATGAAAAAAAGATACCTGGATTCGGGCACAGATACCATAAAAAAGACCCGAGGGCTCCGAGGTTAATAGAACTAGGACGAAAATACGATTGTTTCAAAGAACACAGCCAGTTAGCCATGCATATTCAGGATCAGTTAAGGGAAAGAAAGGGAATTAAAATGAACATTGACGGTGCCAATGCAGCAATACTTTCTGATATGGGCTTTGACTGGAGAGTTGGATGCGGTTTATTCATAGTTGGCAGAATTCCAGGCCTACTAGCCCATATTCAGGAGGAAAAAACCCAGGAAAAACCATTTCGAAAACTGATGGATGTGGATACAGTAAATGAAAACGAAATAATCAATCGATTTTAAGAACCTCTATTAACTACTCATTTTAACCTATTCCCCACATTAAAGTCTTAAATCAAATTAAATTAATATAGATATTTTTCCACAAAAAATCCATTAAAATAATTTGTTTATTTTGAAAAATAATTAATAGAATTAATTTACTTAACAAAATTTTGGTGCATCTTACGTGCAATTATTAATTTAAATTTATAGATATTTTTAGTGTAACTTCATTCACTTTTTGAGAAATAAACCTGAAATCTTACCACTGAATCCATGAAATTTAAGGTACATATGAATAAATTTACCAGAATTTTTCAAAGACTTAAAAAAAAATCAAAAATCTGAATAAAAAAAATAAAATTACCGTGATTTAGTTTTTGTTAAAATAAAAAATTAGAAATAAAAAAAACTAGTAAACAGTATTCAGTGGTTCATTCACTAATTTATGACTTATTCCACTAATTTCAATAATTCTACTAATATTGATTCTAATAATATTATGATCATCAATTTCGATGGCTCATTCTAATTAAGAAATACACTACACCCATTTCAGCAATCAAATTAAGTGATAAATTTAGTAATCAAGGTTTCATCCTACGGAAACGTTCCGGAGTAGTGGTTCTAGGTATGTTACGGTAAAATTCACCTGCAGTGTCAATTATCTCGATGGATATATCCCCAATACGTTCAAATGCCTTCACAACCCGAGATAATGCGAGATAGTAGTTTGATCTGTCTTTGTCCATAACATCATCCTCAGCCATCTGGGTGGCAATGTTGTTTAAGGCCTTCTTCTGCAGTTCATGGATCCTTTCCTCGTAATCCATAACCTTATCCTTAAGCTCCAGACGCTCATCCAAAAATGCTTCCATGGATTGATTCACCATTTTGCGTGAAGTTTTGTACATGGATTTTAGGGTTTCCATCATTTCTTCATCAATTGGATCTGAGTCTTCCAGGGCAAAGTTTGCAATGTGGCAGGTATGGTCAGCAATACGTTCCAGGTCGTACCCCACTTCTCCTAAGACCATGGTTTTACTGAACTCTGAGTAGGGGTTAATGGATATAACGGTTTCAACAGATGAACGTACCTTCTCGTGCATGTTGTTAGAAATGTAATCCAGTTTCAGGGCTTCCTCAGCCATTTCAGAATCGTACTGGAGTAAAGCTTCAAATGACATGTCAAATTGGCGGCAGATATGTTTGGCCATGTCCCTGAGCATGTCCTTTATCAAGAAGGTTCCAGCGTGTTCACGGGAAGTCTTTTCCTCATCGAACATTTCTGAAAATTCATCGAACTTCTTAAGATCAAGAATATACGCTCTCCTGACCACTCCCTCTTTGATCAGAGGTTGTAACAGTTTAGTTACATACCTACGGGTTAATCCTAGCTTATCTGCTATTTCATCTTGAGTGGCAGGATTATCATATAAAATTACTTCCAAAACTGCCTTAAGAGTACTGTTTTTTGCTCTATTCGTCATTTTATCATTGCCTGACTGATGTGCATTAGGTTAGATCAACCTTCTTTATTTTACTAAAATGCCATTGAACTCAATTTCCCTATAACTCAATTTCCCTTAATTCACCTTTACTAATTTTACTTTGATCTTCTTTACGTATAATGGTCACTGAATCCTGAATAATGGATACTATCACATACAAAAGCACTGCAATGAGTACTATGGAAATTAACACGTTGAAGTGTTGGAATATTGGTGAATATAAGGCAACAATTGGAGAGTTATAATCCACAAATCCGGCCATTAATTTCACCACTCCCACTCCCAGTACTGCTAAACCATAAATTGGTGGTATACGGTCCGGTTCAAGGAGGGGATAAACTCCCATAATTATGAGACCAACACCAATGGTTCTGAAAAGGTTCCAATCAGTGGCTGTTTGCATTGATTGGAATATTTCACGGGGACCAAGGTAAAATGAAGATAACAGGTAGATTATTTCTATAGCCAGGATTATGATTAAAGGAAACGCATAAACTATCTGGCTTTCTACACGTTTTGGGGTTTTTAAAGTGTTAACATTTTCCAGGGGTTCCTTGAAAAAGTGGCTCATAAACTGGTATAACATTGATCCTATTACCGCACCAATTATGGTTCCAGTTACTCCCAGTTGAGATGTGGTGAAAGCCACGATCCCGGAGATAATTCCCGCCATTATTATATCTAACGTTTTTGACATTCTATCCCTAACTCATTCATCAATAAAAAAACATCTTCCTGAATTAATATCTGATTTTCATGCTAAAAAGAATTTCTTTATTAATTTAAGATTTCTTTAATAATTTAGTTAATATAAAATAATTCTTTAAATATTGAATATTATATATTTTGATATAATTTATACACTATGTATGGATTTATGGATATATGAATGGATCACCATGGATTCATCCATTAATCCCACCGAATAATGAGCTATCTCCCTTTTACTCCCATTTTCAGTTCTTACCAGGTTTACAAATACTTCTCCATCCTTAATTTCTATTTGATTGTAACTGGCATAGCCATTTCCACGCAGTTTACCAGTAGTTGCAGTTCCAGAGTTTAAAACCACCATGTTGTTGAGCATCCACACGTTGGGGACATGTTTATGGCCGTTTAATACAAAATCAACACCATTTTCTGTTAAAATATGCATAAGGTCCCCTGAATCCAGTAAGATATTTCTTTCTCTCCCTGTCTGGGGGATGGGTATGATGTGATGGTGGAAAGTGACAACTTTAGCCCGGTCCTCTGGTATCTTAGCCAACTCAGATTTCAACCAGTCCATCTGATCCCGTCCTATCTGCCCGTGACTGACATCGGCTTCTGATGAATCCAGTCCAATAATGGTGAAATTAGAGTTTTTATCGGTGTGGACAAATTTCCGCTTGCTGATCATGTTTTCAAAATGAACCAGACCCACGTTACGAGCATCATGGTTACCTGGAACTATGTGGGTTTTGGTGATGGATTTTAGTTCATCAACAAATTCCAGGGCCTGTTCATATTCATGAGCATAACCACTGGCAGTGAGATCCCCGGCAAATATTAAAAGATCAGGATTTTCATCCTCTAACTGAGCCAGGAAGTTTGATTTAAGTGCTAAAGAGAAGGTGGTGTCCCCAAAATGCACATCAGATATTTGAATTACTTTTTTACCCATTGTAAACACCATTGATTTTGAAAAAATTTGAATTAAACCCTGTTGACCTCTTCTAGAATCAAAACCCCATTAGAATTAAACTGTAGGAATAATTAAACCATCAGTTTACAATTTAACCCTCAAGAATAATTAAAACCCACTACTTACGATTAAACTCTCAGAACTAGTTTTAATTAAACCTGGAAAAACATTTAAATGGTTCCCGTGGAGTTTTTGCGAGTGGAACAAACCACGTACTCATCATTTTCAACTTTAACCGAGTAGTAAGCCAACTGTTTTTTCTTACCGGTTTCAGTGTCCACCAGGTTAACATATAAATTTTCATCCTCAAATGAGAGCTGGTTGTAGCAGGGCCTGGTTTGCCCCCTTAATTTACGGGTGGTGACTGTTCCAGAGTTCAGTGTGACCATCTTCTCAACCATCCACACATTTGGAACGTGTTTATGGCCGTTTAAAACCAGATCAACACCATTATCCGTTAAAAGCCTCATTAAATCACCAGAGTCCAGGAGTATGTTTCTTTCCCTGCCAGTTTGGGGTATTGGCATGAGGTGATGGTGGAATGTGACGATTTTACCCATATGTTCCGGGATTTTTTCCAGTTGAGTTTTCAACCATTCCATCTGGTCAATTCCAATCTGACCATCGTTAATATCTGGTTCAGATGAATCCAGGCCAATAATTGCATATTCCTCATCCTTATCAATGTGAACGAATTTCCGGTTTCCAATCATGCTTTCATAATGCAGAAGTCCCACGTTACGGGCATCGTGGTTACCTGGAATCACGTAGGTTTTAGTTATGGATCGTAGCTGGTCAATGAATGCTGCAGCTTCCTCATATTCATGGGGGTATCCATTGGTGGTAAGATCCCCTGAAACAATTACCAGATCAGGATTTTCATTCTCAAGCTGTCCCAGAAAGTTGTTTTTAAGTTCATGGGAAAAGTTTTTCTCTCCAAAGTGAACATCGGAAATTTGAATTATTCTTTCTCTCATTTAATCACCAACTACCTAATTTAAAGGGAATTCAATTGGTTAGGGTTATGTAAGTAAAAACATTAATTCCAATAAATTTGGTTTTATTACACTGAATATATAGTTTACTCAAAATAATAAACTATTAACTGTTCTATTAAACTATTAAATGTTCAATAAGTTTTGATAAAAACTTCAAAGATATTTTAAAAAAATAAAATAGTTTAAAAATAAAATTGTAAAAGCCTTAGGGGGGATTCGAACCCCCGGCCTATACCTTACCAAGGTATCGCTCTACCGGCTGAGCCACTAAGGCAGATATTTATGGTTAGACTGTTTTAGTATTTAAACTCTTTTTTTGTTATTTGAACTTTGTTTAAATTTAAACAACTAACTATAGAAAGTGTGATTGTAAGTGCAGGGGAAGGGATTCGAACCCTCGAAGGCCTACACCAGAGGATCTTAAGTCCTCCCCCTTTGGCCGCTCGGGCACCCCTGCAATACACTCAAGTGGGTGAATGTCATATATTAAGTTAACGGTCACCTGCCATAACTAATCATCATTTGTAAGAAAAAATAACCATAAATTAATCAGTACTTGATATTATGAAACCACTAAAAGACATGAATTTAATCATGAATTGAAAAAATATTACATGAAAGCAACATAACTAGTTAATGTAAATATTCAAATGGAAAAATAAGTTTTAAAATTTTAACTGGACCTCTGAAATTAAGTAAACTGTTTAAAGAATGCTGAATATCTACGAAGACTAAAGAAGATCGAAGATTGTGGATTAAAGATTAAAACAATTTATTTGGGTTTATTTCCAATTAAATGATAAATTTTAACAGATGAATGATAAGTTTTATAAATATAACTCTCAGTATAAAATTAGATAATGAAAGAACGTTTCATCACGTTTTTAATGAGGTTATGGTTAAAATGATAATTTCTGCAGAATTATGTGGATATTGCGGAGCATGTGTAGCAGTTTGTCCCCAGAATATTCTGGAAATGGTTGGGATAGAGATCATCATCGGTTCAGGGTGTGAAAACTGCAATTTATGCAGGGCAGTATGTCCCATGGGGGCCATTGACAATGAATAAAATTAAATACGATGCAGTGGTTGTAGGTGGGCGTATTGGAGGTTCTACTGCTTCATTATTTGCATCTAAAAATGGTTTAGATGTGTTAATGATTGAAAAAAATCAGGAAATAGGCACCCCTGTGCAGTGTGCTGAGGCCACCAGCTCCAGCACGTTTAAAACCCTGGAAATGGAACCCTCCTCAAAGTACGTCTGTAATGAAATTAAAGGAGCTGATATATACGCCCCAGACGGTACCCATGGTCATCTGGAAGGAGGATATGCTGAAGGATTCATTTTAGAGCGAAAATTGTTTGATAAACAGCTTGCCATAGAATCAGCCAAAGCAGGAACTGATATCATGGTTAAAACCACGGTAAAAGACCTGATACGCAGAAATGGACAGATTTGTGGAGTAGTTGCCAAGCACATGGGGCATACCATTGAGGTTGAAGCAGACCTGGTAATTGCCGCCGATGGGATAGAATCTCGAATATCCAAAATGGCAGGACTTAAAACCCATCAGAGCCCCCAGAGTCTTTGTTCATGTGCACAGTATGAGATGGTAGGTGTGGAGTGTGATCCCCATTATCTTCAATTTTATTTTGGTGAAAAAATAGCTCCAGGTGGATACGTGTGGATCTTTCCCAAGGGAGATGGCATCGCCAATGTAGGTGTGGGTGTTAGGAGTGATACTGAAACTGCCTACAGTTTCCTTAAAAAATTTACATCAACCATGGATGCCACTCCAGTTGAACTTAACATGGGTGGGGTTCCAGTTTACGGGCCGGTAAAAAAAACCTATACTGATAGTTTGATGGTAGTGGGAGATGCTGCGGGGCAGGTGGAACCATTCACAGGCGGAGGAATTCATGTTACTGCACAATGTGCCCGTATAGCAGGTGAAGTGGCAGCAGAGGCCATTGAAAAAGAAAACACTTCTGGAAATTTTCTGAAAAAATATGAAAAACTCTGGCAAAAAGAAGTGGGAAAAGATCTAAAACAATCCCTCAAGTATCGTAAAATAATGGATCAGTTGACTGATAAGGAAATGAATATTGTGGCAGAATTCCTTATAGAACAGGACCTGGAATCCATCTCCAAAATGGCGGTGCTGGGTTTTGTACGTGACTACCCCCAATTTTTAAAACTTTTAAAGGACATACTATAGTATAATTATAACTTCCATCACAGCCAATAGAATTATGATGTTATTTATTTCGCGGAGAGTGCTATGGATTCTGATGTGAATGTAGCCCAACTGGAAGAAGAACAAGATGTTGAGGGTTTGATAAGAGCCCTTAAAGATCATGACTACCTTACCAGGAAAGAAGCAGCTCGTGCTTTAAAGAAAGTAGGGGATGAAACAGCAGTTCCTGCCCTTATAGAAGCTTTACGTTACAAGAGCTGGCACTTGGACTACGTTATCCTCAGTTCAGTTAGGGAAAATTCTGCAGAAGCTCTGGGAAGAATTGGAGATATTAGGGCTATTCCTGCTCTGATTGATTCTATGGAAAATGATCCTGACGAAGAAGTTAGGTTAAAATCAGCATGGGCTCTGGGAGAACTGGGTAATGAAGGAGCTGTGGATGCATTAATCACTGCCCTGGAAGATAAGAACTGGAGTGTTCGAAGAACTTCTGCCAATGCTCTGGGAAGAATTGGTGATCATCGTGCCGTGCCTTACCTTATTAAAGCCCTGGAAGATAACGATTGGCATGTGCGTAAATACGCTGCAGTATCATTAGGAAAAATGCAGGATAAACAGGCTATTCCTATTCTCTTGGAAGCAATGGATGATGAGGATGCAGATGTAAGGTGGAAGGCAATGCTGGCACTGGGAAAGCTGGGTGAAAGCGCAGTGCCTCCACTCGTAAAAACTCTTAAAAACAAAAACTGGAGAATGAGAGCAAAAGCAGCCGAGGTTTTAGGTAAAATAGGGGGCGAAGATGCCCTACATGCACTGATCAATCTTCTTGTGGGAAGAACAACCGACAAAAACCGCCATGTTAGGGGTAAAGCTGCCGAAGCTCTGGGAAGAATTGGAGATGAAGAGGCATTTGAAGCCCTTAAAAACGCTCAAAAAGATGAATATAAATATGTAAGGGACAAAGCTGATGTTTCTATCCAAAAAATCCTTAAACCGCGGAAAGAAATTCGTATCTTAAATTATGATAATGGAGAGGTGTCTTTGGATTATTCTGAGCACTGGGAAATGGTCGAGACTTCTGATGCCAAGAAAGTGCTCCGTGGTTTATACGCTAACAATTCCATAACCCTATCCCTTAACAGAAATACAGACGTGGCTGAAATATCATCACAGGAATTTGCTGAAATGCTCAAAGATGTGTTCCGAATTCAGGGTAGTGAAGTAATTGATGAAAGGGATTTTGAAAAGTATGGTATGGAAGTCTACGAAATTTATGGTGAAAATCACGAGCTAAGCCCCACTAGCATCTTAATCGTGTCATTTAAAAAGGATAGTTTACTCTATTACCTTTGGTTTGTAGGAGATCCAGTTGCCTTCCAGGATGCAAGTGAAGACATAGAAATTATGGTGGATAGTTTCTACATATATGGCTAATGACACTAATACAACTAACATAGAGATTGACACTTAAAAGGGAATTAAATTTATTTTTTAGATTCTTCAACTATTTAGAGAAAATAGGTTTGAGATTAGAGGAATAGGTTTAAGATTAGAGGAATAGGTTTAAGATTAGAGAAATGAGTTTAGGAAAAATATCTATTGATACTTTTTTTAGCCATATCATTTTTTTTATATATTCAGCTTTTTAACATATATTCTGCAGCGGTTAAATGCTTATTAATTCAGTTTGTAAGAAATGAATTTACGGTTGCCAGTATAATCATATTAAATAAAAAATAAATTCTATCTAACTTCAAATTTGCACATCTAAACCTTATCTACCCCATACTAAACAATACATAAACAAAGAAAGCATGAAAAAGCATAAATTAAACTTATGTCATTATTTATTATCATGTCTTATTTGATTTGCCAGAAATGTGGTGGTTATTACGAGCTGGAAGATGATGAGTCTCCCGAAGACTTTGATAGATGCCGGTGCGGAGGAAAATTAATTCACACCGAACATCTGGATTTTGAAACCAGACCTAAAAGTAAAAGAAGTTATTCTGTATTATTTGTTCTAATTATTCTGGTGTTAATTGCCTGCACATACGTGGCTTTAATCATGCCCAATTTCGGTGGACTCTCCGCGGCATCTCCCACCGTACTGGGCACAGACTCTAAAGGTGTGGTAATCAAACATGTTATAACTTCTAATATTACATCTAATCCTAATAAAAAGACCATAGCAGTAGTTACTGGAATGCATCCCCGAGAAATATCAGCTAAAGAAGTTTTACCCGGCGTTCTCAATGCATATGCACTCACTCACGATGTTAAAATTGTGAATTATCAGATAAACGTCACTAATAATCCTGAAGATTTCACCATTGGCCGTAAGAATGGTGAAAGCCTGGTTGCCCAGTATGTGATTCCGGATATTAAAAAATCAGATTACAGTTTGGTGATAATAGTTCACAACCATAAGCAAGGTTATGGTAATGGTTATTATATTGCTACTCCCACCATGGATGCAAAATCAGTTGCTTTAGGCGAATCTGTCCACAAGATTTTACCAAGTTTTAATTATTACAAACGGAACAATGATGCAAAACCAGAACAATCATCTATCAACACCGTTGACAACCCAATAGCAGCCACTGGAACTCCAGTTTTTGTTTATGAAATCCCTGAATGGCTTGGAAATGCTGATGTTATCTCAAATTCCAATAAACTAATTGATGCAGTGTTTAAGGTAATCTGATCCAGGTTTGAATACAAAATGAAAAACATATAACACCTAAAAATGGAAAGAAAGATGGGATAAATTAGGAACTTAAGATATGAATAAAAAGGGGGATGAATATGGGAAAGAAAAACATTATTAATTCCAATCCAAAAAAGATCATGATATCAATTTGCAGGGCAGATGATCTATTCTTTGCAGTAGGTGTTTCCCCTGAAACTGAAAAGATAGTAAGGATTTTCCTACCGCAATCGGGTAGAGAACTACTGGATGAACAGATTTCCCATGAATTTACTCACTTTGAATTAACTGAAAAATACAATGAAGTGGTAAGAAACATAATCAAAATTTACCAAGGGCAAAAAAACGAATTTGAAATGGATATGCTGGATTTATCCACTAAAAAATCAGGAAAACAAACTGGGCCGGTTTCCAATGATTTTGATCTTAAAGCTCTGCACCTGGTTTTTAAAATTCCACGGGGAGAAGTTAAAACATACAAAGAAGTTGCAGAGTCCATGGAAAGTCGTGCCTGGAGGGCTGTGGGAAGTGCAATGGCCAGAAATCCTTTTCCATTGGTTATACCCTGCCATAGGGTGGTTAGATCTGATCTGAATCTGGGTAACTATGGTGGAGGGGTGGAAATGAAAAGAGAACTGTTAAAAAAAGAAGGTGTGAAAATCAAAGGCCAACGTGTAATAAGACCTTAATCTTCCTAAAATTATTTGAGATTCCAGAATAACTAATTTTAAGCACCATTTTCAAAAAAAACTATATCCTGTAAAAAAACCGGTGCCCTGTGACTTTCCACAATAACCAATTACCGTACATTATATTCCAGAATAATCATTATTATGTGAATTATTCACAGAATAACTAATTAAAATATCCTATCTTCAAAAATAACTCAATCCTGTGAATTATTCATAGAATAACTAATAAAATGTCTATCTTCGAGAATAACTTATTATTCATGGATGTATTTTAGTAAAAAATTAGGAAAAAATGAGTTTTAGTTAATTTTATTTGAACTCATCATGCCCTAGATCTTATCCTGGTAAGCTTTCATGGCTTCGTTAAGTACTTCTGTGTATGAAAGGTCTTTTTTGAGTTCCTCCAGATCTTCTACAGAGAAAATCTTCAGAACGTTATCCTTGCAGGCCTCTACACAGGCAGGTAATATTTGGTCTTCTGCATCCAGACACAGGGTGCATTTCTGCACTGCCTTTTTCTCATCATCTATAACCAGCATACCCACTGGACAGGCTATCATGCACAAACGGCACATTATACAGGATTCCTCATCCACCATTAAAGTTCCATCTTCTTCCCGGATGGCACCGGTGGGACATATTCGGGCGCAGGGAGCTTTATCTGGGTGACATTGCAGACAGAATACTGGTACTGTGCTGGTTTTTTTGGTTCTGGCCACTCCATGAGTTTTTTTACATGCATTGATGCAATCCTGGCATTCACTGCAACGGTGTGGATCAATTACCATCAGGGTCTTCATGTTATCACTTTTCCATTTCACAAAATCTCAAGATTTAAAAAATAGAATCTTAAGATAAAATTTTTTTAATATCCTTTTTTTTAAATATCTTAAGATTCTTTATTACTTAACTAAGCTTTCTCTTTAAGTTTATCCAAGAAATCTGGCACTCCCGATGAGTCTCGTGGACCAACCAAAACTTCCCATCCACTTTCATCCTCTATTTCTCCACTTACAGGGGCGGATAATCCGGGTATGATGAGTGTGCGGGTATCCACCTTATCTTCAATACCAGTTTCCTTAATGAGATCAGCTACCGCTTCTGCATTTAACTGTCCCCCTGCTAGGGAAACATCCACAGCTCGACCTTCAGTGTCCAGCACCAGAAGATAAGCATTGGCTTTGCCTTTTATATCTCCTTCCACAGTGTAGAAGGTTAGGGCGAAGTTGGTGGTCATGAGTACTGGTGAGTCTTTGTCCAGTTCTCCGAATTCATAGAGCCCGGGATCCACTGCCTGGGGCTTTCTGGGGTCTGTGTATATACCCTGTCTCAGAGTGAGAACTGGTATTAATTCCCAGATGTTGGTTCCGTGGAATATTAACACGTCAGCATATTTGTTCATGAGAGTGGCAGCGATGGTTGCCTCACGGATACCTCCCTGAACTTCATCCTTTTCATATAACCAGGTGAGGGCGGGTATGCCCAGTAATGGGAAGCGGAAGTCTTCATCCCGTTCTTCCACTGCCAGTCTGCGGATCATGACGAAGTTATCCAGACTGTCCCCAATTCCTTCCTGTACAAAGGTTCCAGGATCCAGAACTATATCATTTATTCCTTTTTCCCGGAGTGCTCTGCTCATCTGTTTCATTTTCTCCAGGTCATTGGGGGAGAATATGGCCAGGGGGCAGTCATATTTCAGGGCCAGTATAGCCATTTCTTCCAGGTTGGTTTCATTAACCGCGTATATCAGTGGTCTTTCATTACCAACTTTTTCCAGAGCTGCTTTCATAGCTGCGGGATCAAATGAACATAGAATTATGGGTAATTTAGCTGTTTTCAGTTTCAAAGCAGCTTCTGCGAATTTTCCAGCATCTCCTGATGCGTTTCTTAGGGCAATAGCATCGAGGGTGAGCATTTCACCGATCCTTTCAAACTCAGTATCTTCTATGGTTTTAACCCGTTCTGCGAATTCTGCTTCAGTCAAGTTATCTGATATGTCAATAACCAGGGAAGTGGGGTTGTAATAAGTTAACTCGTAACGGTACAGTACCTCATCTCCACCGATGGTGATGGTTTTATCACCGGTTCCTATGGTTATCTCACGTACTGCTGGTGCCAGCAAGGTTTCCAGTTTGGCGAATCCTTCTTCAGTCAGTTCTGTGCATAATTCTAGTGGTGCTTCTTTTTCTGAGAGTTTGGTGGCGAAGGCCATACAGGAGGCCTCTCCACAGGCGGCTTCATCACAGTCTTCACAGTTAGTCTGTGGAAGCAGTCTGTATATATCCATTGCAGTGACTTGCATACTCATAACCTCCTATTCCAACTCCGTTATCCAGTTGGATATGTCCGGTACATCAGTTGTAAGGTAATCCTTGGTAAAGGAAGAACCTATTTCGCTTAAAATCTTCACCGATTGTGGGTGCAGCATCATGAAGATGTCCACTCCGCAGAGCATCATGGTTAACCCGGTGAAAATCTCCCAGATTGGTCCCCGGTAATCTGTGGGGCCCCATGCATCGTTTTTCATCCAGGCTTCCCTGGATCCCCATGCATTGGTGGTTCCAGAGCTCATTGGCATCTGCAGATCTTTGTCTCCTTTAAGTGCTGCCAGTCTGGTTCTGGTGATGACATCAATTGAGAATTCTATACCGTAACCCAGTGCACAGGTGGTGGGGTCCATGACAATGTCCTTTTGCGTTAACCCCTCTTTCATCAGATACTTGTTCAGGGTTTTCTGCATGTTTATGTCGGTGATGGCCCAGCTTAAGACTGCATGGTTGTAGTCTACTGCTGCTTTGGCCACTCTCTTATAATCCAGGTCCAGGTTGGCTGAAGCCAGTAAACAACGTTCATCTTCTGCAGCAATGGCAGCGGCTTCAAGAACGACCGGATCCTTCTGGGGATCTCCAGATCCTCCGATAACCAGAGGAACATCCACAGCCTGCAGAACTTCTTCTATGTCCTCAGCAGCCTGTCTTGGTGTTTTATCCATAACCTTAGGTCCAGTTCCAATTAGGTGTATAGTTACCACATTAGCCCCAAAGTCATTAACCGCTTTTTTAGCCCAGTCCCCGGGGTGTTCCATAACATCAGAGAAGTGTTCCCTTATAGGGCGTGGTAGCCCGGGCATGGGAATATCAAATACATCAAATGTTACCACCGGAGGATTAGGTTGGGGTTCTTCGAAACGGTAAAGAGCCTGTTGACCCCCTAAATATACTGGTTTTCTGCTTCCAGCTCCCAGTTGTACCTGGGCAACCTCGCCAGGGTAATCTTTTATTGGAGGAACAAAATCAATGGCTTCCATTGTTTTAATGGTTTCCTGAACTGCGGCCTTTTGGGTTACTGCCTGTTGCACCACTCGTTGCATGGCAGGCATAAGCTGCAATTCCAGTTCCTCAAAATCCATTCTAAATTCGTTGATCTCTATATAGTCAGTTTTTTCCAGTAGTTTAAGAAGTTGCGACATTTTATCCATATACCCACGCCCTTACTTAACTTATAATACGGGATAATATCCCGGATACTGCCTTTACAGTATTAGATTCACTGGCAAGTTCCACCAGGGGCCTTCCCTCGATATCGTACTGGGTTACCTCATCATCCTCATAGATTACTCCTGCTATCTCCAAGCCGGTTTCTCTAGCTTTTTCCATGATTTCATCTTCATTTTCAATGTTCACCCGGTTTACCACCAAGTATAACTCTTTGAAGTTGATATCCAGTTCATCAGCCAGTTGTCCGATTCTTTGTGCAGTGAGCATTCCTCTTTTAGATTTATCAGTGACTACCAGCATCACATCCACGTTTTGGGTGGTTCTGCGGCTGAGGTGTTCCAGTCCAGCCTCGGTGTCAATGATGATTATATCATAATTGGATGATAGGTTCTCGATTATTCTTCGGAGCATGTTATTAACTGCACAGTAGCATCCACTGCCTTCAGGTCTCCCCATAACCAGAAGATCAAAATTGGGAGTTTCAATGATGGACTCCATGATCTTGTAGTCCAGGATATCCCACTTGTTCATACCGGTAGGTATTCTGCCCTTTGCAGTGTCTTCTTTTAATTCTTCCCGAACGTCTCCCACAGTTTTATGAACATCCACCCCTAATGCTTCGGGTAAGTTGCTGTCAGGGTCCGCATCAATTGCCAGGATATCCTTCTGGGTGCTGGACAGGTTTTTTATGAGAAGAGATGATATCAGGGTTTTCCCAGTTCCACCTTTACCACTTACTGCGATGATCACTTTATTGCTCCTTTAATTTTCATCCTTTATTTCAAATAATTCGCTTTACTATTAATTTTAATCAATAACCCGGCTATTTTTTATCTGAATAAATTATTTTTAGCCAGATAACTAGCCTTTCGAATTATTTGGCCAGTTCAATTTTACTTAAACCAGATGATCCATTTTTTTTGCCAGTTCAATTATTCTTAGATGTGCTATTTTTGCTATTTTAATTATTCTAAGCCAACTGAGTCATTTTAGTTATTTTTAGCAAGTTGCCTCATTTCTTTTTTATAATCACTTTTTCAGCATAGATCTTGGCATTTTTGAAGACTATCTTAACCCCACCAGATGATGAGGGTATTGCTAATTCTGGTGCATATGCAACCGGAGCCATTGGCACATCTTCCACCTCCACTTCACCCCATTCTTCAGGAATTTCATCCTCTGTGACGATTTCTTCTTCTGCAGGAGTGATTTTAATTCTTTGGAGTATTGGATGTCCTTTTTCTTCCAGGAAGCTGCGAATCTCCTTAAGGTTAGAACCATCCTCTTCAGTAGGGATTTTATCCCGGATGTCTTCGGGTATGTAATCTTCCAGAGAATCTTTGATCTCCTTAGGTAACCACACTATCCGCTCGTAACCCCCATCTGCCTGTAGGAACTTGGGTGAGCGCATGTACTCCAGAGAAAGACCTGTGAATCCTTCCACCTGTTTACCTCCAGAACACTGCCCCGCCATTGCAGAGAAGGGTATTCCCAGTGGTGTTTCACCACGGAAATCACGGTCAACGATCCCTATCCCATCCAATTCAGGGATGTAAAAGGCAACTGCCTCAAAACAACCACAGGAAGTGTGAGGATATTCAAACACACTGTGCAGGTACACTTTTTCTACTGTACCCTGGGATCGTTCGGTTACGGTGGTGTTAACGTTACTGTATTCTCCTTTAACTGTGTCCAGAACATCACCTTTATCAATTTCAAAAATTGGTCCGTCTGGATCCATTTTCGCTGCTGCACGGCAGTCGAACCAGTTAATAGCACCACATAGGGCTGTTCTGTCAGGAGTTACCACACAGACATGGGTGGGTGCAAATGATTGGCACATTACACAGCCGTAAAACACGTCCACGTCCTCATCAGAGAGTTCACGGGCTCTTGCATCTCTGGTTTGATACTGTTCTTTGGCATTGGATACGAATTCTTCCACTTTTGCTGGTTCAGTTAGAATGGTAACTGCAATGGATTCAATTAATGGGAACTCTTCTTTGAAGAGTATGGATAGAGTTTTTGCTAGATGTTCCAGTTTGAAACCTGCTGCTAGGGCTTCTTTGCTTACCCTGCACCATATAGCATCTCTTTGGTTAAGGTGCATGAATCCCTTAACGTAGTTGCAGAGTTCATGAGTTCGGCGTTCAATAACACCTTCCAATTCTTTTTCCAGGTGTTCCCCCTGGATTTCAATCAGGATCCCAAAAGGATGAATATCTCCTTCCTGCATGGCATCCAGTTCAGGCCCTATGACTTCAATTTTGCCATCTTCAACGTCTTCTTCGACTTGCACCAGTTCCGCGCCCATGGACTTGGGACCTGCCAGTTCCACGAACATGTTGGCCGATCTGATACGTTCACCCTCATACATTGGGCTTACATCAACAGGTATATCTTCAAACATCCAATTCCTCCGTTTACAATACGCCTCTTTTCATCTCATACTAATCAAATCAGTTAATTAATCAAACACAAATTTATGTATGTAATTTAGTACATACTTCATTGAGTTGATATTTTGTTGTTTTATGACTGTGATTTAACTTCGTTATTTTTATTTACTGATAATTTTTAAAGGTTGTCCCCCCGTATTTTAAAGATTAATCCTCTTTACCCATTTTTTCAAGATAATTGAACCATTCTTCATCTTTCATGTTAGGGAATGATGCATCTGCATTGGAATGGAAGAATTTGCAGATAGTCAATGTCTTCAGGTAAGGTGCAAAGTGTTTGAGTGTTGATAGACCCTGGGAACCAATGTAATATATACATCCCAGGAAGATCACCAGGTCATGTTGACCTTTACCACTTACCCCCTGCCATTCAGGGTCTTTAAGAAGGTTAACAATCTCCACCACACCATAAGCAGTTGGATCGAGGCCTTTATCCTTAAAAGATTTATAGGCATCAGCTGTGGTAACTACCGGAAGATCCCATTTTTCTGCTATCCTGGTAGCATACGAAAGGACTGGATCTTCTTTAACCAGAGGCCCAAGAATTAAAAGAGGTCTTTTAGCCTTTTTTATCATGAGCTCGGCAGTTTCTGGTGTTACCAGTAATGCTTGTTTTGGTCCGGCAATTACTGTGGGTTGCCAGGGTATAACTCTCTCATTAGCCATTTAATCACCGTCCATTCCCATTAAAGAAGGTTCCTGAGCTACTTTTCGGGGCTCCCATCCTACTTCTTTCAGGATGTTCTGAACATCTTTTTTATAAGTTATAGGAATATCTTTCTCAGTTCTTACAAACAGATGAATATCTGGAGGTAATTCACCGAAGTAACGCTTGTAAAGGTCCATATAATTGTTGAGTTTGATTTGTCTGCCTTTAGCAGTGTCAGTAGGCCTGATGCACAATTTAGCAATTACTGGTAGGGCTTCTTCTTTGGTTTCAGCAGCATAGAGCAGGTGTTCCGGTGCAGGTTCTCCTTCCATAACCTCCCCGGTACGCAGATCCTTGACCTTCCAGCTGTCGGCTTGATCTGCCCTTCCCAGGTATAATCGACGATATTTAGATCCATGGGGCCCCAGTACAACTGGTATTCCCCAGCGGTTAACTCCTGTAGCGATTGCTGCGGCCTTTTGACTGTATGCTCCCCAGGCTACTCCACAGGCACCCACCCGGTTTAAGATGTAATCGGCAATTTCTTCGAAGTTACCTTCCAGTGGTTTTTTGGCGAATATATTGGCGATCTTGATGGTGGCTCCCACTACATGGGAGTTGGATACACATGACCCCATGTTAACCAGACCACGGGCATCAAACTCTCCACTGTACTGTTCATAAAGTGTTTTTCCTTCTTCATCCCGGTACTCTCCAATACTCATGGCTCCACAACCAGTGGTTAACACAATGTAGTTCCGTTCCAGGAATTCTTTGGCCATTTCAGCCACTTCTTTTCCACCATTAGGGTAGTTGGAACATCCCACAAAGGCAATAACCCCTGGTATGTCCCCCAGTACTATGGGTGCACCCACTCTACGGATTTCAACATCCTGTGCAGGTCCCCTTCCAGCCCTTATGTTGAATTTTTCTTCTTTAGAAAGTTTTTCTCCGACTTTTGCCAGCATGGACATTAGCGGAAGGTCTCTTTCACATTCCTGTTCACATCGTCCACAGGTGTAACATATATCATTGGTGTAGAGCTCTTCAAACTTGGAGAAATCACCTTCACTGGCTTTAACAACCGCGTCCATCATAGGCTGGCCATTGGGGCAAACTCTAACACACCAACCACATTCTGTACATTCTGAGGCTAATTTCTGGACTTCGTCGAGATCTGGCAACATTTTTAGTGTTTTTCGTTCAGGAGATAGGATTTTAGCAGTTTTTACAGCTACTTCTCCCACTTTAGCCGGATCAAGTATCAATGCCCCTTCTATTTCCTTGTTGACCAGTTTACTTACAATTCTATCTGAATCCTCATTGGTGAGGTCTGGTAGTCCCAGACAGATTTTATCTGTGGTGGCGATTACTGCGGTGTTTTTAGCCTGGGCTTCTTCCAGTACATCGGTACGCACACACTGTTCATCAACCACTATAACATCAGCCACTCCACTGCGCACAAATTTGAGCTGTTTGGATATGGGACCCACTACTTTGGCCTGTGGATTGTATCTGCTGATATCAATGGCTGCACAGCATATTCCACAGACTTCCAGGTCTTCTTCCTGACCAGTTTCATCCATGTAATCCATTATTCCTGCACCAGGAAGCACGTTGTGCCCTATACATAATACAACTGGTTTTTCTGCATCAATGGTTCCAACACCAAGTTCTATCAGTGGAGCATCTTCATCCCCTTTAGGTAAGTTCAGAGCAGCTATTTGAGCAATGTCTCCAATTTCCATACCTAAATTATCCATCAGTCCAGCATGGAGCGCTTTTGATTCGAAATCAATAGATTTTCCCTCTTGTCCTGTGTGACAGGAAGATAAGAGGTGTATCATTTGTTCTTCCAGATAATCCATGGCTTCTTTTAAATCACCAAGTTTTTTGGGAGTTTTACCCAGTACAGTCATCATGATGGGTGCCTGAATATCGATGTTCATACCCATATCTATTGGCTGATCCGCACCGAATTCTTCGATGAGATGATCAACCAAATGCCTTGAGTGGCCAGAGTGACATGCTGAACCAATACAGCTAGCCAACAAAACCATACGGGCCTGTTGAGCAGCTGCATCTATTCCACATGCACCTTTTTTATTGGTTAAATCACACTTACCAAAGGTACATAGACAGCACATATCACAGAATGGAGCATAGAACGGCTCGTATCTACCCATTAACTTCATGTCCCATGATCTTAGATCAGTTATATTAGGTTTGGGAGTAGGTCCCTCAACTCTGGAACTCTCTACTTCCCTTTTTTCTTCAGCAATTTCATCAATGGAAGCAATTTCGCCAAGGGAAATTTTAACATCCTTGGTTTTCCAAAAATCATCTTTAAAATCTTTTAGTTTAGACTTTTGTTTAGGTGCCACAACAATCACCGAATTATTAATGATTTATAATGATGGTTTTTCTTCTACAAATTAGGACATATATAGTTTGTGCATAATTAATGTCATTTTAAAAAAAGAACTTGTGATGCTTTAATAATATTTTCTAAAAAAATCAGATGGTTTCTCCAGAGGTTTCCTCATTTCAAAATCATGATCTTGTTGGGAAATTATCAATTAGCACAAGTTATATATAAATCTAAGGGTAGATCAGCCAGCTGCAGAATAGGTAATGAAGCAGAATTGTTAATGAATTATTGAAAAAAAGAATTAAAAAATTAATATATTAAAAAACTGTAAAAAATGAAGACATTTCCATGAACATCTTATTAAAAATCATATTTAATAACTTTTTTAAAGAAAAATATGATTTTAAAAATCAATATCCCCAACCAAAATCCGTGCGAATCTAACAGAGAATATTAAGGAGGATTTCATACATTTGATTTTTATACCTTTGGTTCCAGTCTTTTTATCATAAATGCCATGAAAGCCACAATAGCCGGGAATAGGAATAAATACATTATTATAAGTAGCATAGGTGGCACAATTGGCCCCATAACTGTAGAAGCGGCAATCAACATGATCATGGTAATAACTGGACCCAGTATGGCCACAAACATGTAGATCATGGTGAAAGAGTTGAGTTTCTGGGCGTAATCCTTGAGTTTCATTCTCATTTCGTAGGCAGTATCATCGGCAATTACACTCAGTGTTTTGGCCAGATCCCCTCCACTGGACAGGGTTCGAGTGATCTGGTATATTGCCCTGGTTAAACCTTCAGAGTTGATTCTCTCACTCATATCCACCAGAGCTTTTTCAGTGGTTTCTCCGTATTTTATTTCTTCCAGGGCTCTGGCAAATTCTTCAGATAAAGGACCGTACCCAGACATAGCTACAGAACGCATACTATCGTGTAGACCTATTCCTGCCCTTAATTCTGTGGCCATTTGTCTTAGAGCAAAAGGTAGCTCTCTTGAAGCTGCAGTAGAACGACCTCCAAGTTTGATTTTGGGCATGTATACAATGAACATGGTCATCAGCAGGATGATGATACCAAAGACCAGTCCGATCTCCACCCCGAATCCCAGTACCACTATAACTGTGAAGATAACTGCAAACGCAAGTACACCCATTATTAAAATGAGTTTTGGATCAAGACCTGTTTTTTCTTCCTCTTTCAGGAGTTCTTCCAGAGAAGCTTTCTGTACCGCTGTTTTTTTGGCTTTATCTTCATCTTCAGGTTTTTCTTTCCGTTCATACTTCTGGTCAATTAGGTCCCTGAAAATTTCAATTTCATCCTTTTCCATGCCCATCTTTTTAATGACTTTGCGGGGAGATTGAGTCTTAGAAGCAGATTTAGAAGGTTCAAATGTACTTAAATCAGTTTGAGATTCTCGTTTAATGGTTGGCCTTGAAATTTTAGGCCTTTCAACTTCCCGAATCCGTTTAACTGGCTTTTGAACCCCTTCACCGACCTTCTGAACACCTCCACCCACTTTCTGGCTGGAGTTAACCGTTAAATTTCCTATACGGTTGAAGACCTTTTTAATGCCGCCAAAGACCATTTATTTCACCAAAACCTTTTTTTATATCCAACAAATCATTATACTTAATATCTGTTGATTGTTATTAAACCAATCTCTTTTCCTTAACCCCTGAATTCTATTCAATCTAAATTTCCTATTCAATCTAAATCTTTAATAAATCACTGTTATTAGATTAATTGAACCCCTAATTTTATAGTATTCTATCCATCATTTCATCTGGATCTTTGTAGTAACTATTCACACAGCGACCTACTTCTTCAATGGAACGGATGTTGTTATCGGCCAGGTACTCCAGTACCAGTCTTCTTTTTTCTATTTCCTCTTCGATTTCGGTAATGCTCACACCCCTCATTTCTGCCATTTCACGGAGGGTTTGACTGGCAATTCCCACATATTCCACTTTATCAGTGACGTTATTCCACTCAAACACGCGGTTTAGCTGTACATTTCCCTCTTCCATCCCCACAACTTCTGCAACTTCAGTGACACGCCTTAGTGATCCTCCTTCTGCACGGTACATCCTGTTCTGCATGATAATGAAATCCAGAGCAGGGATCATGATGTTAGGTACGCTCATAGGCGAGTTTATCAAACGAGTGATGGTTTCTCGGGCAGTGTTGGAGTGAAGGGTTCCCATTCCTGAGTGACCTGTGTTTAATGCTGTGAAGAGTGTTATGGCCTCTGATCCACGAACTTCACCAACAATTACTCTGTCCGGCCTCTGACGGAGGGAGTTCTTTACCAGGGTGTCCATGGTAAGTTCACCCTTACCTTCAATGTTAGGGGGGCGGGTTTCCATACGCAGAACGTGAGAGTGAGGTAACTGCAATTCCAGAGTATCTTCAATGGTTATAATACGCTCTCTGGGAGGCACAAAGGCGGCAATGGTGTTCAGGGTGGTGGTTTTACCGGAACCAGTACCCCCGGCAATAATAGCGTTACATGGTTTTACACCCATACCATCGGTACAAAGCCACAGGAAACCTGCCAGGTGGGAGGACATGGTTTTGAAGTTGATTAAATCCACTACAGTGAGTGGGTCTTTCCTAAATTTCCTGATGGTCAGAGTGGGTCCATCAGCAGAAACAGGTGGTAGGGTAGCATTAACCCTGGAACCATCTTTAAGACGGGCATCCAGTATGGGAGTCTGCTGGTCAATACGACGGTTCACCTGCCGGGCAATAACATCTATTATGGCTCTTATATCATCATCAGATTCAAAAACCACGTTGGTGACCATCATCCCAATTTTACGGTGGTAAACAAACACCTTGCTACCAGTACCAATGACCATTATCTCTTCTAGATCATCGTCTTTGATCATGGGATCCAGTTTTCCGTACCCCAGCATTACCTGGGAGATCTGTGTGGCCAGTCTTTCCACATCTCGAACTCCCCTGGTCCTTAAGAATTGTTTAACTTCTCCAATGAATGATTCTTCGTCAATATTAAATTCTTCACCCTGGGCAACAGCAACTTCCACCAGTTTCTCCCGGACTTCATTGAAAATCAGTTCTTCCTTATCTGAAAAATGAGGGACACTCACGTTGTATTTTGGAATCAGACCTTCCTCTATTATTTCAGCCTTTAACCCGTCAGAAGATTTCCTAACCTTTTTTTTACGTTTAGGTGTCTTCTTCATTATTTTATCTAAGGTGAATTCTTCTTCCTCTTCCGGAGCTTTTTCCACAACCGAAGCCACCTTCTTCTCACGGGGTAAAGGATATTCATCTTCTTCGGCTAAATCATCATCATGATCGTCGTCAGAACCAAATTCCCCCAGAAGGTCCTTCAGTATTTCCTTACGTTTGTCCTTCATTTTCTCACATATTTTACTGTTAGATTATCTGCCCATAGGTGATATGACCATACATGATTAAATTATTCCATTATTATTAGATTAGCTTAATATTATTTATATAAAGTATCAAATATTTAAGTATATGGACATAAAGTGCAGATGCAACCAAGAATGTATAAAAAAACCTCCTGCAGTCTTAGATGAAATTGGATATATTTATTCTCCCTGTGATAACTGTCCAGAATGGAATTTCAAGAAGTTCAAACCATTCATTGAACAGATGGATCCTAATCAAAAGATAGATGCAAACTGGGGAAGATGTTCCTGTGGTCGTCGCCACCTGGACCTGGTAATAGCTCAAATCTTAATGATCATGCAGGAAGAAGGATTGAAAAATGAAAAAACTACCCTTAGAAATACATGCATCCCCTTAATAACACCTGCATATCCACTTCAACATGCCCCCTACCTTTCAAAGGACACTTTAGTAGTATTATCCCCTGATTTCAATGAGAAATGTGCAACACGAGTGCTGGTAGAAGTTCCTGAAGTTAAAGGCGTGCTTAAAGGAGATATTAAAGACACCGTTGGAATTAAAGACAATGAATTATCATCAAATGAATATAGGCTCCTTGCTGGCTGTGATATGCGCTGTGACCTGGTGCAAACCTCTGAAGGGACTCTCCTCATCTACAAACATCAGGGTGAAATACATATAGAATTTCCTCAACCAGTATCTCCCAAAATTTCCACCCTAAATAAAGTGATGAGTAAATATGAAAATCCCAAAGTTTTAGACTGCACCTGCGGTCCTGGAACCTTGGGAATCGCAGCTCTTAAGAAAGGTGCCAGTAGAGTGGTTTTCAATGACCTCTGGTATCCTGCTGCCCGCACTACTGCCCTTAATCTGGAAGTTAATGGGTTTCCAGTAGACTTTTATGACTGCAAAAAGGGACTCATAGCACGGGGCAAATCATGTGATGTGTACTGCCTGAATGTGAATGAACTAGCATCGGTTTTAGAGGAAAAATTTGACATCTGTCTGGTGGATACCTTCCCAGGAGTAGACACCACCACATTTACCGAAGCTGTGATGGATCTTTGTGAAGAAATTGTGATTATTTAAGGTGCTGTGAATCTCTATTAACCCATTCCCATGTAAACCACAATTGCAGGGACAATTAAAACACCCATAAGGTTGGATTTGTTAATATCCAGGTAATGGGGGAGTAATCCCAGAGCGATTGAAGTCACGTAGGTTACCATGACAAAAAGGAGGTTTGCATGTTCCATCACTCCAAAAAGAACCACCAGAAAGCTCATAAAGATTATAACCACCCAAGATAGTTTTTCATAATTTATTTTTTCTATTGAATGGCTGAACCAGTCCCCTAATTTTATGCAAAGCACCAGTGAGATGGACACTGCAGTTACAGATGAAAATATCATGATCAGGAGATGATTGAAATCCAATCCCTGTAACAGCTGGTTCACGTAAACTGCGATTCCACTACGGGGGTTACCAATTAAGTAGATTGCTATCAGGGAAAATAACGCATCTGATACATTTACCCCACTCATGGCCACTAAAAATCCCTCTCTTTCGCTCCCGGCATCTGAGCTGCCACTCAATTCCTGGGCCAGAAGACTTCCCTGTGCCGGTCCCATTCCCGGTAAAAATCCCAGGATACTTCCGGCAATTCCTCCAGCGAATATCCCCCGAATAATATCTCCATCAATTTCAAGGTGGTGGTGCCGGTTTTGGGGAGGTAAGACCGATTTCTGGGAAAGACTAAAAAGCATGGTACTTACCCCAAAAAGGCCTGAAAACAGGCATAAAAGCGAAACACTTGAAGATAATGGGGAATTCAGGGCAGTCCATCCCATGATCCCTGAAAAAAGAAATAAAATTGAAGACCATATCAATGAATTCCAATCCCTGCTAAGGCGTATTAACATGTAGACCACCACCACTGACAGTATAATCCAGATATAAGGCTTTAAAAATCCATATAATGGAGGTAATCCCGCCATGAACAGTGGTAAAAGAAGGATGGTTGTGATCATGGCCCCAAAACCACCCAGTGAAACCAGGCGTATGGCTTCCTTTCCCCTTCCTTGAAGTAAGAGATGGTGTCCAGGCATAACTGAAAGCACAGTTCCTTCTTCAGGCACTCCCAAAAACATGGAAGGGATGAACTCCATTAGGGCATGGGAAATGGACATGGATAATAAAAAAACCGCCAGAACTTCCGGCGAATAGGAGTAAAGTAGAAAGGGTGATGCTGAAAAAACAAATGCCCCAACGGTGTTTACATGAATTCCCGGAATTAAACCAGTGACAACACCACATGAAACTCCAATAATACAGGCCAATAAAATATCAAACACTCTAAAACACACCCATTGCCCATTAATCCTATTTATCAAGAAATGTTGATTGACGTATGAATATTATTAATTATAAAAATAGTATTAATATAGTTATCTAAAACAGGTGGATCGATGTCTAAAACAGGTGGATTGACAATTGCAGAATCCACCATAATTGCAGAATCATCAAAAAAATGAAAACATTCAAATGAGCAATAAATGGATAGAAGTCTAGATGAAAAAAAAATCTAATTATACATTCTTATGATCATATAAAAGACCATTATTTCTTCTAAAAAAAGACACTGATGAATTTTAAAAAGATATTATTGATTCAAAAAAAGGTTTTGGGAAAAATAGGTTCCCATTAAGTTAATTTAAATGAGACGCTCGTTAAATTAACTTACATTAACCGGCGTACGTCAACAACTTCTACACTGGCAACATCGTCGATCTGGGCAAAGATTTCTTCAGCTTTTTCTGTTCCACCTTCACCATCATCAACCACTACTGTTACATTGAGAGCTACCAGACCAAAAGCTATTGGCTCTTCTTCTATTTTGTGTAACTCAGTTCCTTCAGGTATTGATTGAGAAACTTTTTCATTTAACTGAGCAAGATCCACTTCGGGACTTTCTGGCATTAATTTTATGGTTGCAACTACTTCTCCCATATTAATTCCTCCAATTAATTGAATTCCAAGGATGTTAAAATCCCTGGGATATCTTTATTATATACTAAATTTGAATGTTAAATTAAATATATCTAGACCTGATTTAACTTAAACTCATACCTAATCTTGATAAAAGCCAGTAAAAGCCAAAGGCCAGTAAAATCAGTTTTTTTAGATTAATGAAATTAAATTTAAAGATAATTATTTAAGGATTTTTAAGGATTTATCTTATATTAAGGAGCATAAAAGCATCTTAAGTGTCCTTAATAACCTTTAAATAGTCCTTAATAATTATGGGCCTTTAAATCCGCACTTGCACTGGTAAAGATGGCCGAAAGTTCGGCATTTCTGGCAGCGGTACAGTATTTCTTCACATTCAGGACATTCAAATTTTACATAAGTTTCTACAGGTGATATTTCTTGTTTGCATGAGGTGCATTCTATTTTTTCCATTCAATCTCCTCCGATAAACGTGTTTATAGAGCTTCGCCCGTCTAATATGGCCAGAACCCTCTCGGGGTGTTTGCCATTAACAACATAAGTGCTGGTTTTATATTTAAGTAAAAGCTCAGCAAAGCTCTCATCTAGTGATGTTTCACCAAAATTTAGAAGTTTTTTTGCACTAATTTCCTTGATGAATTGGGCGCCATCCATTGATGGTCTATGTGTGTATATACCATCTACATCCGTGGTTATTAATAGTTTCGCATCAAGCAGATCTGATAGGTATAATGAAATGGAATCAGAGGTTACCCTCCAGGAGTGTTCCAGTGGATCAAGATATTCAAGGATCATTGATGGGATTAGAACAGGTAATTTTCCCTCATTTAGGACTTTTTTGGCTTTTTCTAACGATCTGACCGCCTCTGCTCCTTTAACCTTATCAGCCAGGAGCATTCCCAAAATATCCATACATAAAATAGCAGTTTTATGACTGGCCGTGGGGGAAAAATTCAATTCATGGTGGTATTCCCTGATCTGGTTGGCCAGCTGGCCACCTCCACAGATTATCAGAACATCTTCACCTAACAGTTCCTGAGCTAGATTGATTGAATAGTGGGGAAAAAGACTTCCACCGATCTTAACCACCCATTCCATTTTAATTCTCCTTTTAATATTAGTTAAAGCATGAATTGATCTTAATAAGACATAGTATCTTAATAAACAAATATCTTAATAGCACAGTATCTTAATGAGCATAGTTAATTTATTTTACAAAAACTAAGATCAAAAGTTACATGATCATATGATTATTTGAGTAACTTCAGATCCTGAGTTATTTTATCTATTTTTTCATCCTTTTCGGGCCCTATTCCCAGACCGGTTACTGTGGATGGTGGAAGTTCAGTGTGTCCTGCATCGGTTACCAGGAAACTGGGAATTTCAGCTGCTTTTACCAGTTGGTAGACTTCAAATAGTTCTTCCTGGCTTTTTACCTGAACAACGACTTTTTTCCCGCCTTCCAATTCCCATTCTCTTATAACTCGTTCATCAGCCTTTTTATAAGCTCCTAAACTTGCATGACACGCCTGGGCGGCTAATTTACCCTTACTCATTTTCAGATCTGCTCTCATTACAATAACTTGTTTCATTTTATTACACCAAATCAAAAGGAATATAATATTTAAATTATTATTAAATCTTTTAATTCTTATTAAATCTTTTATTAAAATAATTTCTTTAATTAAATTAATTTATCTCAGCAATTTAATAGAAATTTATTCTCACAATCGTTTACAAATACATTCCTTTACATTATTTAATCTATCTTTTATCCCTTAATCTATCTTCATTAGAGTCACCAGGTTTAGTAGAATCTCTAAAATCAAGGCTCATTTTATATGAAAATAAATCATTCACTGCCTAAGTCTTTTCCCAATTCTTTCGGTATCAACTGAATAAACTTCCATTCCCGGAATAACAACCCTCACTACTGGAATCTCAATTTCAGGCCGAGTTAGATCTGTGTATAACACTTTATCAAACCCACATTTATCCAGGAGTTTCAGGGAAGTTTCAATATCATCCTTAAACGAACTTTTTGCCTTGCTTTTAATATCTGCGATATTGACACTATCCTGGAATTCCCCAAACCAGTGCTTGTTAATCCGTTTCATACGCTGATAGCCTGCTTTACGCATGAACACTGCCCGGGTGGTGTCTTCGCGTGTGCCGTGGATCTGGGTAGCCCTGCTTTGTGCCACCTCGGTTAAAGCCCGTAGAGCTGCAACTTCAGGGTCAAGATGAGTTCCCACACCCAGCGTTAGGAGTGCAGGATCTTTAAGCACTGTATCATCGGATACTGCAGCCATGGTGGTTATTTCCACATCCGCAGTGAGGTCAACCAGCTTAACATCCACCCCGGCCTTACGAAATTTGGATAGAACATCATTTATCAGGGGGTTATCCGTGTCTTCACAATTCACTTCGCTTTTTGGCTGGCGCAGGGCTTCAAAGATGCTCCAGGCATCCCTTTCCACCACTTCAGTTATACCGTGAAAAACTGCCTCTTCTAAGACATTGCCCGATGCCAAACCATTGGTACTTGATTTGAAAAGAGAATTTCCATTAGCAGTTGATTGGTACGGATGGTAAACTGCATTGGCTGGTACCATGCACTCTGTATCATTTTTAGCATTAACCGCTTTTACCCAGTCAATTTCCTTTTCATCTACATTTAGGGAAGCAGGTAATATCAGTGAGGATGGACTAATACATCCCTCCATTTCTTTGAAAGAACCACAGACTATTTTTTCATCATCAGATTCCTGTTGTTCAGCAGAATACCTTTCAAAGGCTTCCATCATTGCTGATGCCTTGGCCTGTGGTTTGGTAGCTCCTTTCCCTGCATAAATACTCACTGCACCTTCTGCAGCACCGGGTCGGATTGCAGAATAGACCGGTATTCCAATACGATCCAGGTGAGTTATTTCCGCTATTCTGGTAACCCCTGCAACAGAAAGCTTTTCCTCTACCTTTTTTATGGTTTCTGTAGGGTCACGACAACGGTGGGTGCCTTTAAAATATTTTACAGGAATTTCTTTGAACATTTTAATCATCTACTAAGTTTGACTAATGATTGATATTCCTCGTCAGATATTCTTACTGTAATGAGAGAGTCTGATCATACTATAATGGAGCTTGATTGAATCATACTATACATTACAGCATGTAAGACAAAATATAGGGATAAGCCATCATTATAAACGCTATCCCCGTGGTAATAACCCATATTACTGGATTCCATTTTAAAACTTTCGCTCCATCTAACATGAAAACAGGGAGCAGGTTGAAAAATGCTAAAAAGCTGTTAATGGTGAATCCTAAGCTGCAGATTAATAGTAATATTGGTGAGAATGATGCGAATTGGATTAAAACGAAGAATATTAAAGCCAGTGCTATGTTGGTTAATGGTCCAGCAATGGATATTTTTCCGTTTTCTTCATTGGAGATGTACTGCCCATGAATGTAAACTGCACCAGGGGCCGCGAATACAAATCCCAAAGCTGCTGTTATTACAGCTAGAACCAATCCTTCAACCCAGAGCCGATATTCCGCATAAAACCCATATTTTATTGCCATAAATTTATGGGCAAGTTCGTGGAACACGAAGCCGAAGCCTACTGCAACCATTGTAACTGGGATGAGCGATATGAAGTCGCCCTGATTAATGTTTCTGAATACGTAAGCAAAAACTCCTCCAATGACCAGCATGGAGATTAATATGTCCCTGATTTCATGGGATGTGAAGTTAACCATAATTATATTAAAGAATCTCTCCTCATTTATAAATGATTTCCCAAATCATGATCATTCATCAAAACATTAAATATTATTTAATAATATTAAATAGCAATAAGAGTAATATTAATAGGAGTAATATTAATGAGAGTCAATAATTGCTATAATTAAATGGTATTAAGAGATATTGGCTTTAAAATAAGACATAATAATTTTTTTGTAAAACTATCCCAATTAGGGTGATTTCCACGAATTCAACTTGTGAATACTGCCAGATAGCAGGAGGATACGGGAAACTTTTATGGGAAACAAACCACTGGAATGTGTATTTAGCACCCAGTCAACGTTATCTTGGAACCTGTGTGGTGGCTCTTAAAAGACACTGCAGAGATCTTTCCCAGGTAAATAACGAGGAATGGATTGATTTTGCACAGATAGTGGAAAAACTGGAAAAATCACTAACACAAACATTCCAGCCCACTCTCTACAACTGGAGTTGCTTTAAAAACTCTGTTTTCAGGGACAAAAACCCTAATCCAGAAATCCACTGGCACTTCATACCCCGTTACCATGAACCAGTGCATTTTGAGGGGATCAGTTTCCCTGACCCTGATTTTGGATACATTCCAATTCCGAAAAAAAGAGAAATCCCCGTGGAAGTTATGGAACAACTCGCCATAAAGATTAAAGATAATATTATTAAAGGTTAATATTATTATTAAAATTTTATATTGAAAAAATTAATGATTTGAAGATAAGATATATTTTTATGGAGTATTTATTAAATTGAATTTCAAATCACATTTAAAAACACCAAATATAGATAAATTAAAGCATATCTAATCATTTGCAGGGTTATCCTATGAAAATAGATGAAATAATAGAAAAAATAGACCAGGAAAATCTTAACTCATTAATCATCCTTAAACCTGAAAACATAGCTTACATAACCGGTTTTATGCCTTCAAGCACCTCGGTCTTGATTTTAAAAGAAGAACCAGTTTTTTTAACCTCAAAATTAGACTTAGAGGAGGCCAGTCAAAAATCTACAGTGCAGTTGGAGGAATTCAAATCATTAAGTGACATTAAAAAAACATTAAAGGAAACTGTGTCCGGAAAGGTGGGTGTGGAAAATTCCATGACTGTGGGAACCTGTAAAAAATTATGTGAAGATTTCCAGGTAGAAATCACCGAAATCATTGAAGGTTTACGCACCATCAAATCCCCAGATGAAATTAAAAAGATTAAAGGAGCCATCAAAATTGCGGAAGACTCCTTTAAAGATCTCGATTTTTCAGCAACTGAGGATAACCTGGCAGCACAGCTGGAATATAACATGAGATCTGCAGGTTCTCTGCGACCTTCCTTTGAAACGATCGTGGCCTCCGGACCAAGATCAAGCCTCCCCCATGCTTCTACCACATCCCAAATAGTGGAAAGCCCAATAATGATAGATTGGGGTGCATTTTACCATAATTATGCATCGGACACTACTCGAACCATAATTAAGACTGAAGAAGAGGAAGAAATTTTATCCATAGTTTTAGAAGCCCATAAAAAGGCCATTGAAACCATTAAACCAGGTGTAAAAGCATCTTACATTGATAAAGTAGCCAGAAATGTTATTGAAGACTATGGGTACGGAGACAATTTCATCCATTCTACAGGACATGGAGTAGGTCTGGAAATTCATGAAAAACCTTCATTATCTCCTAAAAGTGATGAAAAACTCAGAAAGGGAATGGTAGTGACTGTTGAACCGGGAATATACATTGAAGGGAAATTTGGAGTTAGGATTGAAGATATGATTCTGGTAAAAAACCAGGCAAAAATTTTAACCAACTTACCCCGGAAAATTTTCGCCTGAAAAACACTGAAGATTTTTCTAATTTAGTCGATTTCAATAGAATTAGAGTAATGGTATATTATTATAATGTATAAGATAAATTAGAATATAATATATTATATACCGGATAATAATATACTAATAAAGCCATACAAATATACCAGCATAACAATAAAGGTGAGAAAATGGCAATCATACCTTCTGCACTTTCCCCCATATCCAATAGTATAGATAATATTTTTCCAGACAAATACCTGGTTCGAATGCAGGAAATTCTGATTCGTTCCGGGACTTATGTTAAGGCCTCTGATCTTTTAACTCTGATTTTTGGTGCAGGAATATTTTTAGGTATTATCGCCCTGGTAGCATTTACCGTACTGGGGTCAAATCCAGTAATAGGTTTTATTCTTGGTTTGATTGCTCCAGGAGCCATTATCTTTATCTGGATTTTTTTCATGATGGAAAGGAGAGTGGATTCCATTGAACAGGGAACTCCTGACTTTTTAAGACAGATCGCATCACTTTTAAGATCAGGAGTAGGTGTAGAAACAGCAATGGAAGACATATCCAAACATGGAGAAGGTCCTTTAACTGATGAATTAAAAAGAGCAGTAATTGAAATAAAAATTGGAAGTACCTTTGAAGATGCCCTTCTGGGGATGGGCGAACGTTTGAAATCCAAAACACTGGATAGAACATTCAGAATGATTATTGAAGGTAGGAGAGTTGGGGGTAGCCTTGCAGATGTTATTGAAACAGTTGCAGAAGATCTGAGAGCTATTCTGGCATTACAAAGAGAACGTAGAGCCAATGTTATGATGTCAGTGATGTTCCTGTTAATTGCAGCAGTTATTGCTGCTCCATTTGCACTGGGGATGGCCATGTCATATTCAGCTTTCATTGAATCTTTAGGAAAACCCAATCCACTATTAGGTGCTGCGTCCATCGGAGCAGCAGGATACATTATCATCCACTCCGTAATTGCCGGTATTTTAATGGGGATCGTACTTTATGGTAGTGCAAAGAAAGGTGTTAAATTCGCACTAGTCCTTGTTCCAGTGTCATACGGCTTATTCTATGTGGTCATAACCTTTGCACCCAGTCTACTTTTGGGAATTTAAATAAGGAGTGTTTCTATGAAAAAAATAGAAATAGGAATAGTTAAAGATGAAGCAGCCCAAACTTCTGCAGAATACGTGCTGATACTGGGCGGAATCATAGTAATCGCCCTGGTGGCAATCATCGTTTATAAAAACTACGTTAGTGGTGTGGGTAGCAGCCTTAACGGTGGCAGTGAAATGAATAGTATCAATGGCAACCTCACACAAATAAACAAAACCCTGAACAAGACTTAATATAATCTCTTAAAAGGGTAAAAACAGATTATAGGATGTTAAATAACAAATAAATGATGTTAAATATCTAAACCATTTAAATCAATGAAATTTGATATTTACCCTCCTGAAATTTTTAAAAACTATTTTTTTAACTTAAATTATATTTCTGGGAGCAAGTAACATGAAAATGTTAATAAACGGAAATTTAATTGATAAAGAAGACAAAATCGCCGTTATAAATCCATTCAACAACCAGACTGTGGATGAAGTTCCAGTAGGCGATGCGAAAGATGCGCGTGCTGCTATTGATGCTGCTAACAAAGCAAAGAAATCCCTGAATGAAATGTCTTCACGTAAACTGTCCAGGATACTAAATGACATCCATCAGGACTTAAAGGAAAAGCATCAGGAAATATCCGAACTCATCACCCTTGAAACTGGTAAACCAATTCGTGAATCTAAGGTAGAAATGGATCGGTCCCTGCAAACTCTGATCATGGCTGCTGAGGAATCAAAAAGGATACATGGAGAAACAGTTCCCCTGGACGCGGCCATTGCAGGTAGGAGTGCTTTTGGTTTCACCATAAAAATTCCATTAGGAGTAGTTGCAGCCATAACCCCATTCAATTACCCGGTTAATCTGGCCATACATAAATTAGCCCCTGCACTGGCTGCTAAAAACACGGTGGTTTTCAAACCATCCAGTAAAGCTCCCCTGGCTGCACTTAAAATGGCACAGATAATGGATAGGCACTTACCAGATGGAGTGGTGAATGCCATCACTGGCAGTGGCAGTGTTTTAGGGGATGAAATAGTGACCAATGCCAGAGTTAATAAAATATCTTTCACTGGAAGTGTCCCTACCGGTCTTTCCATTGCCAAAAAAGCAGGTATGAAAAAGTTAACTCTGGAATTAGGAGGAAACGACCCTCTTGTGGTTATGGATGATGCTAACCTGGAAGCAGCAGTTATGGGGGCAGTGGGTGGTTCTTACCTCAATGCAGGGCAGGTTTGTATTGCAGTTAAAAGGATTATTGTCCATGAGAAGGTGGCAGACCAGTTCATAGATGATCTGGTATTCCGCAGCAAAAAATTAAAAATTGGGGACCCTATGGATCCTGAAACAGAAATGGGCCCCCTTATTGATGAAGATGCTGCCATTCATGTAGAAAAGGTTGTTAATACTGCTATTGACAATGATGCCCAGCTTCTCTGCGGAGGTAAGAGGAAAGGTGCATTTTTTGATGCCACGGTACTTGATCATGTGCAGAAAGATATGGAACTGATTCAAAAAGAAACTTTTGGCCCAATTTCTCCAGTTATAAGGGTTAAAAACCTGGATGAAGCTATTGAAGTTGCCAACAGTACTCCTTATGGATTACAGGCAGGTGTGTTCACCAGTAGCATAGAAAACGCTAAAAAAGCCGTGCGAGAAATAGAGGCAGGTTCTGTGTTAATAAATAAACAATCCACCTTCCGAACAGATAACATGCCATTTGGAGGATTTAAAATGAGTGGAATGGGCAAGGAAGGAGTTAAATATGCGGTTGAAGATATGACCCGCAGCAAAATGGTGGTTATTGGCTGATCTTTCCAGAACTCACCTGTCCTTTGATATCCATATCATAACAAGATGGACGGATATTCCAGAATCACCTAAAGATTATTTTTCCATTTCAAGTATTATTTTCGGGTTAAATTAAGAATAAATAAACCCTGGATAATTAAAAAAACTTAGGATAATTAAAAAAAAGGTTTGATAATTAAAAAAGAGTATGATAATTAAAAAAAGTGGAAAAAATAAACAACTAAAAAAACAAAGCCGGTATCCCTGTTAAAAACCAATAAATCACTGTAAAAAGTTTTCAACAAGATTTCTAGTCTCGTTAACTGCTTTGAGTGGAATTCCATGGGGTATTTTTCCTAAATCTCCTTTCACATCCTTCAAAACAACACCATCAACCCCTAAAAACATTCCCTCACTGGTGATGCCCATGAATACTTCTGGAGGAAGCAGAGCAACTGCCACCTGATTAGCCTCTTTAATTTCAAGATCATTGGTTACCACAGTAAGAGCTCGTTCTTGCAGGTTAACATTGCACACCAGGAGCTGGTCTGCATGAGGATGTCTGGAAACACTGGAAATTTCCCCTTTTTTAATATCTATCCCTATCACCGGGTCATTGATCTGTCCCAGGCTGAGGCGATTAACCAGACCCGAAATGGTGTTCAGGAAAAATTTGATCTTAGCCAGGGACTCCTCCAGTTTCTCTTTCTCATCACGATTAGCCAGTTCCAGGAATTGCCTGTGCCATGATTCCCCTCCCAGAGCTTCAACTATTTCCATTGCCTGATCTTCCAGTAAACCTATTTGGGGGGTTTTAGCCATTTCTGATGGTTCCAGGTATGAATAATAAAGTGTCTGAATTTCTGATGTCATTTTTCGGGCAGTCTGCAATGCCTGCTTTTTATTCCATTTTCCTTTGAAGTTAGCTCCTTCAACAGCTCTCAGGAAAAGTTCAACTGATTTTTCTGCCACTAAAAGCCGGTAATCTTTACTAGTATCCCACATTAGAGCACCTACATATTATCAATAGATTAATCAACATAATTTAATCAATAGAATCTTTTTTTTAGTAAATTTTTAAGTTATAATCTTTCAAAAAATTATAATCCATAATTATCAAATTATCTCACAGATTTCTTATCAGATTATCCCATCTTAAATAGATCATGATTTAAGTGACTACGGACTAAATGATTAAGATCTTACCCATTAAATCTTCCTGACTTAATTAATTTTTCACTAAGTTCAGATTAGGTTCTTATATTTCTGCTTAATGATCTTCTGGAGTTCATGAATTATTATCTCCGGATAATATGCTTAATGATACCAGAAAGGACCCCGGAATTTAGGTGTTGCCCCAAATTTATCTGAGAAAACCTTCTTATTTCGAAATATTTAAGTACAGGGAAGGGTTTAATTTAATTTAGTTAACGGTACACCCTGAGATGTATTAAGATGAGTTTGATAAACCAGGGCAAGTGCCAAAAAATGAGAGGTGGAAATATGGTGGAATTAACGAATCTGTACAACTTAGATGTGTATACCACCCGTGGAAAATACGTGGGACGCATCCATGACGTGATCTTAAACATCAAGAAAGGCAGGGTTTCAACCCTGAAAGCCGTTGCCACAAATCCTGACAAAAAAAGTGTGGGTATTAAAGATGTTATAACCAAAAGCATACGGATAGTTCCAGAAGGGGATGAAATACGACCTCTTAGAGAAGAAGGAACCATTGAAATACCTTACGACAGGGTTCAGGCAGTAGGAGATATTTTACTCATTAGTCCAGAAATAAAAGAAACAGCAGTACCTACCAGTACGGAGACTTAGATTAAATGAGGGTTGGCATACTAGGATGCGGCGCCATAGCTAATATAATCACTAATTTTGCCATGGAAGGAAAGCTTGGCGTTGAAATCAAATTTTTTTACGATCGGGACATGGAAAGAGCCGAGAACCTGGCCTCCCAGGTAGATGGTCGGGTGGTTCTGGACCTGGAAGACATGCTTAACCATGTTGACCTGGTGATTGAAGCTGCTTCCCCCCAGGCAGTTGAAAAAATGGTCCCTCCCATCCTTAAAGCAGGTAAGGATGTAATTGTTATGAGTGTAGGGGGACTTATGGATATTAAAGTCAGGTCAAAACTGCAAAAGTTAGCTAAAGAGAATAATTGCAGAATATACGCCCCTTCAGGAGCAATTGTTGGATTGGACGGGATTAAAACTGCATCTTTAGGTAAGATTGAACGTATAACCCTCGTAACACGGAAGCCACCCCGTTCACTAGGAATCACCACTGAAAAAGAGACCATACTATATGAGGGTAAAGCCAGTGAAGCAGTTAAGAAATTCCCTCTAAATATCAATGTAGCAGCCACAGTGAGTATAGCTGCGGGTCAAGAGATTGATGTTAAGATCATAGCCGACCCCCAGGTAGATCGGAATATACACGAATTGGAAGTGGTGGGAGACTTTGGAGAATTCCGTACCATAACCCGCAACCTCAGATGTTCCATGAACCCCAAAACAAGTGTTTTAGCCGCATATTCAGCCATTAAACTACTTAACAGCCTCAATGAAAATCTGCTGGTAGGAACTTAAAATTTATTGAGGTTAGTGGCTTAAATTCATTTGAGGGTAGAACTAAAATGCATTTGCTGAATGGACTTAAATTCATTTGTTGCTAGGAACTAATTCATTTTTTATGAAATTGATTTCATAGAGAAATTGATTTTGTAAGAAATTTTTTATATAAATACTTTTTTACCATGATCAACACAGATCACTACCTAATCTCATACTCCACAAAGTATTAGGGCATCCATACCTTAATTAATAATTAATATAATAATTTTAATAGGATCAATTAGTTTTACTAAGAATCAGATTCATAATTAACCTATTAAAATACTCTATTAAAAAATTTAAAATACATTTTCTAATAAAAAAAAGAATTTGACGCTGATTAAATGAAAGAATATGAAATCTTTTCCAGTTTAAAGGTTCCCTGCACTTCTCCTACTGTGGTTAGACTTGACGGTAGGAATTTCTCACAGTTATCTCGTAAACTGGAATTTGAAAAACCATACGACCCCGAATTTGTTCGGATAATTTCTGAAGCAGCTCGTCTGCTCTTCCAGGAGTTCAGCCCTAAACTTGCATACGTGTTTTCCGATGAAGTTAACCTGCTACTGGGAGAAATACCCTTCGCAGGCAGGGTGGAAAAGATGGACTCAGTTATGGCCAGTTTCCTATGTGGTGCATTTACCCGTAAGATCATGGAGCAGGATGACTTCAAGGAAAAAATCAGTGCAACGAAACCTATTTCCTTTGATTCCAGGGTGATTCCTTTATCCCGTGATAAAGTGGTAGAGTACTTCCAGTGGAGGCAGTTGGAATCCTGGAGGAACTGTCTGAACGGATACTCATACTGGACACTGAGAGAGGACTATTCCAAGGAAGAAGCTATGCAAATCCTCCATAAAAAGAAGAGTAACCAGTTGCATGATCTGCTTTTCGAAAAAGGCATCAAAATAACTCAAATGCCAACCTGGCAGAGAAGAGGGGTTGGGATCTATAAAAAAGGGTTTGAAATTGAGGGTTTAAACCCATTGACTAATGAAAAAGTTATATCACAAAGGAAAAAAATATTTGTTGATTGGGAGCTTCCACTCTTTGATAAGGAGTTTTTCAGGACAAATTCACTGTTAAAATGATTGAATAATTAATCAAAATGAAATTAACCTTATTTATAAAAAATTAAGTTTATCTAGAGAATTAATCTTATTAATTTATGAGATTATAGTTACTGGGATTTAAAACATAAAAAATGATCCATTATGACTGAAAAAGAAACATGGATGGACAAGATTATAGGGCATGTACTCGGGAATAAGGATAAAAACTTTCAGGAAATCCTTATTGACCGGGAAGTTGTAGAAGAAATAATCCAGATCGCCCGAAAAGCTCATCCTTTTGAATTTGTAGCCATGTTAGAGGGTAAGATTAAAGATGAAACCCTGAAAATTGATGGTCTGGTCTTTTCAGCTGGTGAAACATCCCATCAAGGTGCAGTTATAAATACATTTATGATACCATTATCCACCGGCACAGTAGGCTCAGTGCACAGCCATCCAGGCCCCAGTGCATCTCCCTCAACTGCAGATTTGCAGATGTTTGCCAAAAATGGGTATTTTCATTTAATAATTGCAGAACCATACATTGAAGAAAGTATGATCGGATATAACTCATTTGGTGAGATAGCTCGTTATAAAATAATTTAAGTAACTATATACTAATTTAAGTAACTACATAGTAATTTGAGTAACTATATACTAATTTAAGTAAGTATAAACTAGTTTAAATCTAATTTAAGTAATTTATAATTAATCCAGATAAAATTCTCATCATATATTTCTCATTTTATTGTATTATTAAAAGAAGTAGTAAATAAAAAAAGGTTTTGATCAACCTTTTTTTAAAAGGTTGAATTACAGGTTAACAGCCACTGCATCGTAAACCTGATCCAGGCTCTTAATGGCATCTTCCACATCTTTTGAAACTTTCTGATCAACCTTAAGGACCATGACTGCTTCTCCACCAGGTGCCTGCCTGCCCACCTGCATTTTAGCTATGTTTATGCTGTGTTCACCCAGTTTTGTTCCTATTGAACCTATAATACCAGGTATGTCTTTGTAACGGACTATTACCATGGTTCCTTCAGTTTCAACATCCACCTGGTAGCCGTTGATCATCACAATTTTGGGTTCCTTGTCAAAAACACCCTCAACACTAACCTCATTACCATCTGCATTCATTTTAATACTTATGAGGTCTTTAAAACCCTTAGAATCGCATCTTTTACCTTCAATGACTATTATTCCCCTGTTTTTGGCTACACCAGGCGCATTTACCAGGTTAATTGGTTCAGTGAGTATGGGATTCAGGACTTCCTGCAGGATCATCCGGGTTATGATATCATTTTTTTGAACTTCAGCCAGTTCTCCGCAGTAGGTGATATTCAGTTCAGTTATGTTGCCTTTGGCAGTTTGAATCAGGAATTTTCCCAGTTTCTCTGCAAGGCCAAAGAATGGTTTGATCAGTTGAAATGATTCAGGGTCCATCACCGGCATGTTTATAACATTTTTAGGGGATTCTCCCTGGAAAACCTTCTTGATCTCCTTGGCCACAATTATGGCAGCATCCCGCTGTGCTTCCGAAGTTGAAGCAGCTATATGTGGAGTTAAGACCACATTGTCCAGTTCAAGAAGAGGGTTATCTTTTGGTGGTTCTGTTTCATACACATCAAGGGCAGCACCTCCTACTTCACCAGCTTTGAGTGCATCGTATAGATCTGCCTCTTTAATTATACCTCCACGGGCACAGTTGACAATAATAGCATTTTCTTTCATTATTTTAAACTGTGGTTCGGAGATGAGGTACTTGGTTTCAGGGGTGAGTGGTACGTGTATGGTGATTACATCGGCGTTTTTAAGGAGGGTTTCCAGATCAACCACTTCTACTCCCAGTTCTGCGGCGGCTTCTGGAGTAATGTAAGGATCATATACCATGATATCCATACCAAATGCCTTGGATCGGACTACAACCTGGCTGCCTATGCGGCCCATTCCAACGATACCCAGTATCTTGCCATTGAGCTCCATTCCCATGAATCTGCTCTTTTCCCATTTGCCTTCCTTAACTGATTTATCAGCTATGGCTATCTTCCTGGACATGGATAGAACCAGGCCCATGGTGTGTTCGGCCACGGTGATGGAGGTGGATTCTGGTGCGTTGACTACCATTACTCCCTTTTCGGTGGCTGCTTCAACATCAACATTGTCCACACCCACTCCTGCCCTGGCAATTATTTTCAAAAGAGGAGCAGCTTCAATAACTTCACGGGTTACCTTGGTCCTGCTTCTTACAACAATGGCATCAAAATCTTTGATGTCACTTACCAGTTCTTCTGGAGTGATGTCTGTACGAGCAACTACTTCTGCAACCTCTTCCAATTCTTCGATTCCTTTCTGGTTTATCTGATCAGCGATAAGTACCTTCATATTAATCCACGTTGTCCATTTTTTATTACAAACCTTAGGTTACTACAAATCTAATTATGCAATTTCAATTATCGTTCAATTATTTATTAGGTATGATGTAGATTTAAATCTGTTGTGAATTTTTAATATCTGTTTTGAATTCTAGTAGATTATATAAAAATTATATAAAATTTTTATGAAACTCCTGATACTAAAAAAACTTGTAATGAAAAATATTTTTTTAATAATCGCATTGATAACTGGTTGAATTATAAATTTAGCTGTTTATTGAGTTTTTTTAACTTTAACTATTGAATGGTTTTTAACTTCAACTAATGTTTAAACATTTAAATTAATTACTGGTTAATTTAAACATATTTCCATAGTTTTAAAGTGGATTTTGAAGATTTAAGCACTTAAAGAGCATAAATATATATCTTAGAATCACTATGAATTATAACAATGAACTTGAAATGTTCCCTTGATTAAAATGTCCGGGGAATAAAATTCTTAAACTGGAGTATAAGATGTGTTAGGAGGTTTAATCATGGTTTCAGTGGATGAATATGTTATTGTGAGCTCGAATTACATACCTGGATATGAAATTACGGAAACTAAAGGTTTTGTATACGGCCTTACTGTTCGGAGCAGAGGTGTTGGCGGACAGATAGGTGCAGGAATACGTTCCATGTTCGGAGGAGAAATCAAGGAATACGTGAGCATGATGGAAGAAACCAGGGATGAAGCCATGATGAGAGCCATAGACCATGCCAAAGCAATGGGCGCCAATGCCATAATCAGTGCCCGATACGACTCCAATGATATTTCAGATGTAATGCAGGAGATCCTGGTTTTTGGAACTGCAGTTGTGGCCCACAAAGTTGAATAAACAACAGTACTTGCAAATCCAAAAAGCATACGAGATAACTGAGAATTAAACTTAGAAATAAACTAAGACTAATCTAGAGCTAAATACATTAAACTAAGAGATTAAAATGTTAGAAGGTTACCTTGAAATAGATGGAAAGCAGATCCCACGCACTTTAATGGGAACATCTCCTTCCATCGGAGCAGCACACTTCGGCCACAGGGCCCGACTATACCTCCTGGATCTCTACCGAAACCCAGAGGCAATAGCCCAAATAATGGCCAGATCATACCAGATGGGAGTAAGGGGAATCCAACTCATACCCCACCCCCCAGTGGTAGAGGCACTACAAATTGCACGTGATCAGGGCTTTCCCCTGGATATCATAGCCACCATCCGCCCAGAGTCAGAGAACGAGGACATAACCCTTTTATCCGAGTTAGATGCCAGTGCCATGCTGGTGGATCCGGAGATCACCGACCAAAGAGACTGGAATTTGATTGGAGAAAAACTGGATGCAATTAAGGATACTGGATCAGTACCGGGCCTTATAACCCAATATCCATTTAAAACCACCATGGAACTCCTTGAATCTCCAGTAATAAACGACTTCAAACTGTATATGGTTCCCCTTAACCGCCTGGGATATTTAATGGACTGCGACACCTATAGCTCCGATGAAAGAGCCCAGTTCAGAGAAATCATCAAAAAAATGGATAAAACCATTATCGCCATGCACGTACTTGCTGCAGGAATAATGACACCAGATGATGCATTTGATTACCTTAAAACCACGGATTTTGTGGATATGGTGGCTGTGGGAATAGCTTCCCAAAAAGAAGCAGAAGAAAGCTTTTCTAAACTGTTTGAACGTTAAAAAAAACCTCATCAATTATTATTCTTTTTTTAAAAACTTATGAATCCTGCATATTTTTCAGTGCAGAGTTAACATCCCTATAATAATATTTAACAGCCCTATAATATTATTTCCCTATTCTTTCCCCTATACTTCATTCCCAACTTATTTTTAGGAGTATTGAAAGCCCGATAAATTCCAGTAAGACTATGAAAAACGCGGTAACAAACCATTTTATTAAAAAAAGTGCTGCAGCCAGGGCAATGGTTTGAAAAAGGAAGAATGATGCAAAGAAAACCAATCCTAGAGTATACTTGGATTTCATTCCCTGGTAACTTCTCCAGTATAAATATAATAGTCCGGTTAAGAGGAAAATGTTTCCAATGCTCAGTAGTTTACTGATGATTATGATAATACTAAGAAATTCAGGTGATATATAAAGCATTTTTTAACCTCTTTCACGTTTTTTAAACCATTATAAAGCTTAACAGACTTAACCTACTTAGCTTATTTAGCTTACTCAACCTAGCTTCCGGAATCATTTTCATGGCTTAAGTTGAATACATTTTATTATTTCTGAAACTGAGTCCATATTTCATGGAATGTATCGTAGTTTTCTTCCATTTTATCGGAAAGAAAGTATAATCTCCCGTATTTTTCCCCACTTGATGTTACAACACCAGATTCTTCCAAAACTCCCATATGATGTTGAACTGTTTTGTAATCCAGTTCAAGCACTTCTGAAAGCTGATGAATATTGTAAGGCCTTTCTTTAAGTTCATTAATTATCCTGGCACGGTTTTTACCACCTTTAGTGCCTACAATTAACCACCATAGAAATTTCTTTTTCATGAAAGATCCCTAACTCTATTATCAGTACCAACATCATTCCCAGCTGATTTTAAACAGTATTAACAACGCTATAAATTCAAAAACAATAAGCGCAAACATTACAATTCCTTCATACCAGTGACTAAGTACGTTGATGAAGTAAGTTCCAGTTAACAAGATATTTTGAAGTAGTAAAGCCGATGCAAACAGTAAAAGACCCACGGCATAACTTGATTTTGTTTCCCGGTAATTTCCCCAGTAAATATAAATCAGCCCACACAACAGGAAAATGGTCCCAAATCCCAGTATAACAGTTATGATTACAATTAAACTGGTTAGTAAGTCTGGTGATCCGAATAACATATTTTAAACCTCATGGTTAATGGCAGCGCTATTAAAATGGTAAGGGCTGTGCTTAAAATACTGTGATTTCCTAATGGAAACCAATCATTTAAGAAATACATAATAGCTGTAGTAATAGGTAATGTAACTATACTAAAAAAAGTTTTTCCGAAATTCACACCATGTTTTTACATTTGATTCCCAAATCATGCCCTCTAAATTATATACAATTAATTAGGGGACTCGTTAAATACTAATAATTAACCTACAGTTTCAATAAATAACTAAACAGTTGTATTATTTGTTTTAGATGTTTTGTTTTTGGATGTTAAAAAAATTAAAAAAATAAGTGAAATTTTATTTTAATTACTTGATTATTTTATTTACTCGGGCTGGCGAGGACACCATCACGCATATGGAGCACTTCATGGGCAAAATCCGCTGCATCTGGATTGTGGGTGACCATTACAATACTCACACCCTTGTTTTGATTTAGATCTTGAAGTATTTGCATTATTGTATTCGCATTCTGGGTATCAAGTTCTCCTGTTGGTTCATCAGCCAAAATAATTGAGGGATCATTTACAAGAGCCCTGGCAATTGCTACACGCTGCTGTTCTCCTCCTGAAAGTTGTCCCGGGCGTTTATCATGTTTTCCATTTAATCCCATGAGGTCTATTATATTTTTAGCTTTTTGGGAATCCTCCCTTATCATAGGTAGCATGACATTCTCCAGGACTGTGAGCTGGGACATGAGATTAAACCTCTGGAATATGAATCCTATTTCATTCCTTCGAAGTCTGGCCTGCTCTTTAACCGATAATTTAGTGGTATTTTTACCATTAAGCCTGAATGTACCCCTGGTTGGTGTGTCAAGTATCCCGGTAATGTGGAGGAAAGTTGACTTTCCAGATCCAGAGGGACCCATCACAGCTGTGAAAGAACCATCCTCCAAGCTAAGATCCAGTCCTGCAATGGCATTTAATTCCCCATCACCCATTTTATATGTCTTCCAGACATTATTGAATTCTATTAACTTACTCATCCCTCAACGCCTCCACCACATTCAATTTTGAAGCACGTCTTGCGGGATAAAGTCCAGCTAAAATACTTAAAATGGTAGATCCCACAATTACACTTCCAATTAACCATAAAGGTATCATTTCTGGAATGTATTCCGTGAAATTCAGCATCTTTGCAATTAAAATTACACCGATGATCCCCAGAATAACTCCGGCAACAGATCCCAGGAACCCTAATAAACCGGATTCAAATAGTATGCTTCCTTTCAGTTCCCAGTTTGTAAATCCAACGGCTTTTAAAACTCCTAATTCTTTTGTTCGTTCCATGACACTCATCATCATGGTATTTACCACGCTTATAATTCCCACAACCAGAGCTATACCTGCAATAACTCCCATGAAAAGCTGTGCTTTACTGGCCCATTCCTGAACCTCAGCAACCTTTTCTGATTTTGTTTTAACTGAAACTCCACTTACCTGCTTTTCTGTACTCTCGGCAACAGTCTTTGTATCTCCATTAGTCCGAGCATAGATAGCACTTAATTTGTTATCTGCCATTTGCTTAGCAATAGTCTGGTTTATGTAAATACCGAGTACATCCTCATCCACCTGTTCTTCGTTGGATATTCCGGTGATGGTCAATTCCTTATTCTTAATTTTTAGTTTATCGCCAATACCCAGGTGAAGCTTATCTGCAACTGCATGATTAATTACCACGCCCTGTGTTCCATTTTTTATTTTAACCTGGCTCCAATCATTCACCCCGCCCACAGTTACTGTGCTTCCATTTATTTCCTCTGAAAAAACCGATAATTCCTGGAATCCGTAAAGATTGGACTGGTTTTCAACCTTTGAAACCGTTTGAGAATCCATTAAATAAGATCCACTACTTGATGAGGGTGCAATTATTACATCGTACATATATTTATTTGTTTGATCGTTAACTGCCGAAGCTAATCCTGCAGTTGTTCCTAATAATGTCAGAATAGTGGCAACTCCAATTATTATCCCGAGCATGGTTAATGCACTTCTAAGTTTCCTTCTGCGGATGTTGTTAAACGCCAATTGGTAAAGATTCATCCATTCACCTCCAATAAACCATATAAAACTTTAATTTTCATGTAATTTTGATGTTAATTAATTATTTTCTATATTTAACAAATTTACCTAATTTTTTTAATTTTTTTAATAATACAGATAGGATTAGTCCATTTTGAATACCTCCATTGTTTTGTGGATAGTATTCAGGTTATTTAAACCTTTAAAAGTAGTTTTTCCGAGATTTACCCGATTTTAACTGGATTTTCATCCCAAGTTTCTTCATTTTATTTCATTTTATACCCAAATTGTATCAAACTTTCAAAAAAGAGTAATAATAGGCGGGAAAATCTTGCAGTCTAATCGATTAAATAAACAATTGAAACAAAGGGCATTATAGGGTTACATAACCCTAAAGAGGTATTAAAGACATTTTAATCTAAAGAAGAGTTAAAATTAAAGAATAATTAAAATTTAAAGAGTTAGGTTAAATCTAAAGAAGAGTAAAATCTAAAAAAGAATAGAAAACTAAAGAAGTCTAAAGAAAAGTAAAAATTAATCAATTTGTAAAAAAGAAAAATAGAATTCTTTTTGAATTTCCATAATACTTACAAACAAATCCATTATCTATAAACAGATCAGTTATTTATAAAAAAATCAGTTACATTCCCGTCTTTCGGCCAGCATCTTCAGAAACTCGGCAGGGTTTTTCATTTCCCCAATTTCCCAGCTGTGAACCACCGGCACTCCATCGATACATTCTGTATCCTTCTTATTCTCCAGTATGAAGACTGCATCAGTGCCAATTACATCAGAAAGATCCTTTAGGTTGGTGGCCATCTTGTTTAACACTTTCTGATTTCTATTTTTTTCAAGATCAGTAAGTAATGGTTCTGCCTTTTTGGAAGTGGCTTCAACCTGGGCAAGGGCATCAAAGGGTGTTCGGTTGGTGTTTATAACTCCAAAGCCCAGATCAACCAGTTCACGGGGTTCGCCTTTTTTAGTCTCTGCAGCATCTTCATCACTTGGAACTGAAAATAAGTTAACTGAAAGAGTGATTCTCATGTCAAGGATGCTTTCCAGTAAAAATGCAGTGTCCGGTTGTGCCCGTACTCTACCAGTCTCATATTTATAGATGGTTTCCCTGGATACATGGGCTTTATCAGCCAGATCTTTCAGTGAAAGGTTTTGTTGTTCCCTCATCTGCTTAACAACCTGGCCATCGATCTGAACGTAATATCCTCCTCGATCAGCGAATATCTCTGGATAAATTTCTTCCACCACTATATTTCGCAGGGTTGAGGGTGCTATCACCGGTATTCCATGGCGTTCGTATACCACATCTTCTTCTAAAACCTCATTCTTGGATTTAAGGCCAACCAGAAGAGGTGAAGCAAAGAAAGTGCGGGCTACTCTTTTAATTTCTTGTGCATGGGCTGCGCTGAACCCGTCCACGTTAACCAGTACTTTCATTAAAAGCAAAAGTAGTTCTCTTCGAGCCACCAGATCAAAACAACTTCTATCATATATATTAGAAGTGTCAAAACCATGTTTGGATAAAAGCTCGTTGATCTCAATAATTATATGATCTCTATGTAAGGGCATGTTCGACATGAAAAAACACCCCGGTGATATTTGTTATGAATGATGTTGATATGAATTCTGACTTGTATAATATTTATGTAGGTATGGATGACACTGACTCTGCCAGTGGAATGTGCACTACATATATATGTTCTGTGATAATGGACCGACTTAAAGCTTGTGGTTTTAGAGTGGATGGTCCACCACGCCTGATACGCCTGAACCCATTCGCTCCTCATAAAACAAGAGGAAATGGAGCAGTGTCATTTAAACTGGTTTTGAAATCAGAAGAAGATGTTGAAATCGCCAAGAATCTTATTTTGAAGATGGTAAATGAACTGGCTGTGATGGAAGACCCTAAAACCAATCCAGGTGTGGTATTTTATGAGGGTGAGGTAACTTTCGAACTTCAGGATTATGCCCTCAGAACCATTAGAACCATTGTAACCCAGGAAGAAGCTGAAAAGTTAGCAGAAAAGGTAGGGGCAGAGATATTTAAGTTCAAAAAGGGAAGGGGCATAATTGGGTCCCTGGCAGCCATTGGTTGTCCCCTGACTGATGCAACCTATGAATTGCTGGCCTACCGTGACCCCGCAAATTACGGAGCAAAAAGAAGGGTTGATCCGGAATCTGTCCTGGAAATGAACCAGGAAACATACCCTGATACTTTTGACAATGTTGATGATGGTTACATGGCCATAACTCCGCACACACCCTGCCCAGTGCTTTACGGGATTCGAGGAGAGACAGAAGAAGCGGTTGTAAAAGCCCATGAAATGGTGAAGGTATCAGAACCCATTGAATCTTTCAGGGTGTTTTTAACCAACCAGCACACTGATCTGCACCTGCAAAAAATAGATGCCATTTCCATTATGAAACAGTTCCAGTGCTACATTGTTCAGGGAACTGTTAAAACCCAGCCAGTGGTTATTGAAGGGGGACACGTTATTTTCACCCTAGAGGATGAATCTGGAGGGGTAGAATGTGCAGCCTATGAACCTACCAAAGAGTTCCGTGATGTGGTACGTAATCTGGCCCCTGGAGATCAGGTGGAAGTCTACGGTGGAATTGGGAATAAAGGAACCCTCAACGTGGAAAAGATCAAAATCATGGACTTAACACCTTTATATGAATATTTGAATCCACTTTGCAAATGCGGAAAGCGTATGAAGTCCGCAGGGAAAGGTAAAGGTTATAAATGTCCCCAGTGCGGTAATAAAATACGTGAAGACTCTGAAAAAAATGGGGAAGTTAAAGAAATAAATAAAGTAAAAGAAAGAAGGGAAATTGAAAGAAGAATTAAAACTGGATTTTATGAAGTTCCACCTTCTGCACGCCGCCATCTTAGTAAACCATTGGTTAGAGGTTGAATCCTTTAAAGGTTGATCTTAATTAAAGTTACATTATAAGCAATTTACAGGGCTAGACAAAATGATTACACGAGATTTCGCAGAATTCATCGATAAAACGAGCTACCCTGATCTTCCAGAAGCTGTGGTTAACCAGGCCAAGCTCTGTTTCCTTGATTTTTTAGGGGTTTCACTCAGAGGTTCTAGTAGTGAAAGTGCTGGAATCATGAAAAATATTATCGGTACTGGAAGGGAATCCACTGTCATTGGCGGAGACACTGCCACTCCCCTGGATGCAGCGTTAGCTAATGGAGTATCAGCTCATTGTCTTGATCTGGATGATGGTCATCGCCTGGCCCAGCTTCATCCCGGAGCATGCGTAATCCCTGCAGCATTAGCCCTGGCAGAATCATACCATAAAAACGGGAAAGAATTCATTACTGCCATGGTGGTGGGATACCAGGTTGCAATAAAAACGGGAATGATTCTTAATCCCGGCCACCGCCAGAAAGGTTTCCACAGTACCGGTACCTGTGGCACTCTGGGTGCAGCAGCTGCAGCAGCAAAAATAATGGAACTGGATGAGGAAGGTATTTTAAATGCACTGGGATTGGCCGGGACCCAGGCTGCAGGGTTACTGGAATCAGATCATACTGGGAGCATGGCAAAACACCTTCATGCAGGAAAAGCTGCCCAATCCGGAGTTTTATCAGCATTACTGGCAAAGGACGGTTTTACAGGAGCCCACAATATTCTTGAAGGGAAAGAAGGACTTTTCAAGGCCATGGGAAAGAAAAAAGAGGAGAACGATTCTCTTAAAAAATATGGAACTGGAAAATGCTCCCATGATGAATTTGAAATTCTCATGGTTTATTTCAAAAAATACCCTGTTTGCAGACATTTACACTCCTCACTGGACGCTGCTATTAGTATAATGAAAAATAAAAATCTTCAAATCGTTGATATTCAAAATATTACAGTTGAAACCTATGAAATTGCAGCTGGCCACAATAATTACCATCCCCACAGTGTGGAAGGAATCCGGCAGAGCTTGCCAGTGAGTCTGGCCCTGGCCATTATAAAGGGAGATTTGGATCTTGGAGATATTCCACGCGCAACTTTCTCTAATGAAATTAGTGGGACTGGTGAAATTACAGAAGCTGATGAAACTAATAGAACTAATGAAATTACTGAAATTACCAGTAAAATCAGGATTAAATATGATGAGGATTTGAATAAACTTTATCCTCAAAAAAGACCATCAAATGTAACCATAACCACCAAGGAACATACTTACACTGAAAGAATTGATCTGTCTAAAGGAGAACCTGAAAATCCATTCACCCCTGATGAAATGTTAAATAAATTCATTAACCTTAATCCCCATGTAGATGTTAATGTTTTAAAGGTTCTGGATCACCTGGAAGATGTCGATATAAAAGAATTGATGAATTCCCTAATCCTGCGTTAAAAATACCCTTACTTTGCATTAATAATTATTCCTGCATTAATAATTACTTTAATAATTACTCCTGCATTAAAATCATAGTTAGGAAGTCAATAAACGAAACTAATCATCATATAATAATATAGGATAGGTGTTATTGGTATGGACACTCGTAACTTTTTGAATAAAATTGGAATCAATAAAGTGGATGATAATTTACCGGATTCAGGTAAAAGGTTTCCAGATGGTGCTCAGTATCGTTTTGAAGTCCCTGGAATCCAGAAACCCGGAGCTCTGGAGGGTCTTCTGGATGCCCTGGATAAATACGAGGTCATGGTACACCGGGTGACCCAGACCAAAGGAATAATGCTCTTAACTGACAGGGAAATCCTGGAAATGGTAGATTTAGCCCGTGATGCCCGGATGGAACTTTTTTTAAGTGTTGGTCCCCGTGCTCCCTACGACACCAGTGCCTCGGCTAAAACCAAGGAAGGTGCCAGAATAGGTTACAGGCTCAGAGGTTATGATAACCTCACCTATGCTATTGAGGATGTTAAAAGGGCTGTGGATCTTGGTGTGAGGGGAATAGTGGTCTATGATGAGGGACTCCTCTGGGTTCTGGGTAAAATGCGTGAAGAAGGAGAACTACCCGCAGATGTGCATTTTAAGGTTTCAGCCCACTGTGGTCACGGAAACCCTGCCTCTGCACATCTTTTAGAGATGATAGGTGCTGATTCATTTAACCCGGTTAGGGATCTGCAGATAGCGATGCTGGCGGCAATAAGACAAGCCATTGACATTTCACTGGATATCCACACTGAAAATCCACAATCTTCTGGAGGTTTCATCAGACATTATGAAGCCCCTGAAATTATCAAGAAAGCTTGCCCAGTGTATCTTAAAACTGGAGGTGCAGTTGCTGCTCATCATGGCTACGATACCACCCGGAAAGAAGCTGGTGAAAGAGCAAGGCAAGTTTTACTGGTTCAAAGTATGATTAACCGTTTTTATCCTGAAGCAGTGATTTCTAAGAAGGGAGTAGGAGATCTGGCTAGACCTAAGTAAAACTTTACTCTTCAAAAATAATTATTTAAAAATTCATTTATCCCCTCACTACAAAGGTTCATCCCACAACTCATAAAAGTAAAAATCAGGAAAAAAATAGGGGATTAATCCCATTTAGGAGTCTAATTATGTCCACAAAAATCAGAGACCTGGTTGAAGATGCAGTGATTGAGGCCAGTACAACCTTCAGAGATGACCAGATTCAGGCTTATCAAAGAGCAATTCAAAATGAAGAAAATGATAATGCCCGCTGGGTTCTGGAGTTGCTCCTGGAAAATGAGAAAATAGCCAGTAGTAATAAAGTTCCCCTCTGCGATGACACAGGAATACCCCACGTACTGGTAGAATTAGGGCATAACACACAGTTTGATCCTGACTTATTCCATCAGATAAATGAGGGTGTGGCTTTAGGTCTTAAAAAACTCCCGGGAAGACCAATGGCAGTTTTTGGTAATGATATAGAAAGGATTGAACAGAGTCAGGGACTTTACAATGACCCTGGAAAAGTAATACCCCCATCCGTTTTGGTGGATACAACAGATAGTAAGGGCCTTAAAATCCATGTACTAATGTTAGGTGGCGGTCCAGAGATAAGGAGTCACACTTATCGTGTTTTTCACCAGCGGGATCATGGAAACCTTTTTAAGGAAGCGCTTACATGGATGAGATCAGAGATTCCTAAGTTGGGGTGCACACCATGCATCCCGGCACTGGGCATTGGAAGAACCCACTATGAAGCTTCAACATTGATGCTAAAGGCAATGACCTACGGGAACCTCAATCATCAATCCCCAATTGAAAAAAAGATAACAGATTCATTGAATCAAACCAATATAGGTGCCCTTGGTCTGGGGGGTTCAGTCACTGCCCTGGGGGCAATGGTGAAAGTAGGACCACAAAGGGCCAGTGGAGTTCGTATCGTATGCATGCGACCCTGTTGTTGTGTTGAACCAAGAAAATCATCTATTTATCTTTCACAAGATGCATTGGAGTGAGGAAAATGGCAATAGGAAGAGAGAGTGTGGAAAATTTATTAAAACTTACCAAGCCCAAATGGAGAACATCCATTACCAAGGTGGAACCTAATCGAATAATCACCAGAGGATACCCCCAGGAAGATTTGATAGGCAACATTTCATTCCCTGAAATGGTTTATTTACTCCTAAAAGGAGAACTTCCCCATGAAGAACAGGCAAAAATGTTAGAATCTGTTTTAGTCTCCTTCTGCGACCACGGAGTAACTCCTCCCAGCACCCAGGTAGCCAGGATCATGGCTTCCACCGGTGCCAATATGAACACCTGCGTTTCCGGAGGAATATCCTCCTTTGGAAAATACCATGCCGGTGCCCTGGAACGTTCCATGCATATTTTACAAAAAATAATCAAAGAAGGTATTAATTCCGAGGGCCCTCCTACATCCAGTCATGAACTGAAAAATTCGGCTCTAGTGATAGTAGAACACTTCCTTAAAAAGGGGAAAAAAATACCCGGCTACGGACACCGTTTCCATGATAAAGACCCTAGACCCGGCAAACTTATTGAAACAGCTAAAAAATATGGATGTTTTGGGATTCACACCGAATTAGCTGTTTATATAGAAAACCTGCTCCTGGAAATGAAGGGCATTCATATGAATATAGATGGTGCCAATGCAGGGATATTATCAGATATGGGATTTGATTGGAAACATGGCACTGGTTTATTCATCATAGGAAGGGTTCCAGCACTAGTTTCCCATATATATGAGGAAAAATCTGTTGAAAGTCCATTTAGAAAGTTTGTTGACGTTGAAGACATTTATTTTGATGGATTAGAATGCAGAAATATTCATGCTGATAGAAATGAACTTAATACATCCAAATAAGTTCTTATGCTCTTTTTTTGCTTCGAAAATTAAATAGTAAAAGATAAATATAAGCCTTAATAGAATTCGGTTTATCATGGTCATATTAGGGTGATTTAAATGACAACAATGTCAGAAGCTATAACAACAATAAAAAAGGCTGAAAGTGATGCCAATAAACTAATAGAGGACACAGAAGCCAAGTCTTCTGAAATGATCCAAGAAGCCAAATCGAAATCCAAAGAAACCATAGAAAAAGCCAAAGAAGAGGCCAACAGTGATGCAGAAAAGATCACTTTTGAAGCCGAAACTAACGCCAAAAAGGAAGCATATCAAATAAACAATCAAACCAAAGAAAAAGTAGAGATAACTAAAAATGAAGCTACCGGTATGGTTGATGAGGCTGCTGAAGTCATTGTAAAAAGCATATTATAGTGTGAGAACCATGTTCAAACCGGCAAGGATGAAAAAGCTCAGGATAATCACCCTGGACAAATACGCTGATTCAGCAGTGAATTCACTACACGAAGCAGCACTGGTCCAGATTGAAGATATATCCGAGCGCATACAACAGGACGCGGAATGGGGACAGATCCTGAAACCATCCAGCGCCTCTCCTTTTACCGGTAAAATTTCTTCCCTTTTAATGAAAACCTCAGGGACTGCTGATTTTCTAAAGTCAATGGCCCGAAAGGAGAAGGGAATTTTACCCCTGGTGAAGGGTTTCATAAACCCCCCTCCCATTGAAAAAGTAGAAGTAGAAGCTCTTAGTGTTCAGGAACTTATCCAGAAAGCAGAAAAAATTCTGGGAGAAGTTGAAGCCCAGACAAAACCCAAAGAAGAAAAGATCAACCAGTTAGATTCCAGGAAAACTGAACTTGAAAATGCAGTTAAAGTTGCAGAAAATCTTTCCAATTTTGATGTTGACCTCGGTCTTCTTGAAGAATCAAATTACGTTTCTTTCATTTCTGGTAAAATATCCACAGAATCCAATGATGAATTCAAAGGAAATCTGAAGGACTTTAATGATGAAATTGTTGTTTTTGACCAGGAAAGTAAAATAAAAGGATTTAAAACTCTGGTTGTAGTAACTCTGCAAAAAAATGCCGACGAAGTTTTAAGTCAGTTGCGTAAACTGGAATTTGAAAGATTCGAATTTTCCGGCCTCTCAGGCAAACCAGATGAAATAATCCAGAAATCAGAATCTGAACTGGAATCTGTAGCCCGTGAAAAGGATTCTATCTTAAATGAACTGGCAGATATATCTGCTGAATGGTTCGAGAAACTCAGAGCTCTTAAAGAAGAGTTAGAGATAGAAAAACAACGCAGTGAAGTATTTTCTTCATTTGGTGAAACTGAAAAAACAGTTATGTTTGAGGGATGGGTCCCTGAGAAAAAACTCAAAAAGGCTCTTTTAACCATTGATACGTCAACTGAAGGTCATTCCATTGTAGATGTAACTGACCCCGACGTGGAAAAAGATAACATTCCCATTCAGCTTGATAACCCCAGATTCGCCAAACCATATGAAATGTTTGTGCACATGTATTCTCCCCCAAATTACAGGGAGATCGACCCCACAGTCATGATGGCTATAATATTCCCATTTTTCTTCGGTTTCTGTTTAACCGAATCAGGTTACGGTATAGCTGATGCCCTTATAGGTTACATCATATTCCGTGGACTGGGAAGAAACAGTAAAACCATGGCCAACCTTGGTCTGATCATGGTTGCCTGTGGAGTATGGGCCGTGATCATGGGATTAGTCACTAACAGTTTCATAGGAGACTTTATACCCAGATTTATTTGGGGAAATTCAGCATTAGCTCTTCCAACCACCATACCATCCATAAACTCCTTCGTTCACCCTGAAAACATCCTCATAATCGCTTTGATTGTAGGTGTTCTGCACTTAAACATGGGTTTAATATTCGGAACATACAACAACTTAGTCCGTGGAGATGTTAAGGAAGCATTAGGAGCTCAAATAGTGTGGTTTGTCCTGGAAGCAGGTGTAATATTACTGGCAGTAGGATATCTTTTAGGATTCGGAATACTTCTGTACTCTGGAGTAGGCATCCTTATTTTAAGCATAATCATGCTGGTTTACTTCAATGGATTTTTCGGAATTATGGATCTGTCAGGTTTCCTGGGAAACGTTCTTTCATACGCCAGGCTCCTGGCATTATGTCTTTCCACCGGTGGAATCGCAATGACAGTTAACATATTATCTGGAATTTGTGCTGAAATGATCCCGGTGATTGGAATAATAATTGCACCAATAGTATTTATTGGCGGGCAGATTGCAAACGGTGCCTTCCAGACCCTGGGTGCCTTTATAAATTCATTACGTTTGCATTATGTTGAGTTTTTCGCTCAGTTTTACATAGGTGGAAGTCAAAAATTCAAGGCTTTCCGTGCCAAAAGAAAGTTTACTGAAATAGGAGGAAAATAATATGGTAGAAGTCGCTTTAGGAACAGCATTAGCATGCATAGGCGCTGGATTAGCAGTCGGTTTTGCAGGATTAGGATCAGGTTTAGGACAGGGAATAGCAGCAGCAGGAAGTGTGGGTGCGGTGGCCGAAGATGAAGACATGTTCGCCAGAGGTATCATCTTCACAGCACTGCCTGAAACTCAGGCTATTTATGGTTTCCTGATTGCTATATTGCTCATGGTATTCACAATTATGGCTAATAAAGCACTGGCTCCTTCCCTAGGTCTGGTAGCAATAGGTGCAGGAGCAGCAATAGGATTTGCTGGTCTTGGTTCTGGTATGGGTCAGGGTATAACCGCATCCTCAGCAGTAGGAGCAGTAGTTGAAAACGAAGACATGTTCGCCAGAGGTATCATCTTCACAGCACTATCCGAGACCCAGGCTATTTACGGTTTCCTGATTGCTATACTCCTCATGGTATTCGGCGGAATTCTGGGATGATCGAGATGAGCGCCGGGACAGATAAGATAGTCTCAAGTATAATGTCTGATGCCCAGATAAAAGCAGAATCCATATTAGCGGAAGCTGAAAAGGAAAATGAATCCATTCTCTCTGAAGGCCAAGTTAAAGCAGCAGCTGAAAAAGAGAAAATCTTAGAAAATGCTAAAAAAACAGCACAAATGAGGTATCAGCAGATTATCTCAGAAGCTAAGATGAACTCCCGGAGAATGGAACTTGAGGCTCGAGAAGAAGTAATAGAAGATGCTTTTGCTAAAGCTGAAGAAAATCTCAAGGAAATAGCTTCCTCAGATGCAGCCGAATACAAAGCATCTCTTGAAAAAGTAATCACAGAAGCTGGTACAGAAATAGGTGGTGGTGACCTCATAGTCCACGTTAAACAGAGCGATGTGGCTAAAATAAAAGGTAACTTACCTACTATTGAAAAAAGTATCAGCGACCAAACAGGTACCCCCACTAAACTGGAGATGGGAGCAGACATCAACACCATTGGAGGAGCTATCCTAAAAACCAAAAATGGTGAAATAGAAGTTAACAACACCATCGAATCAAGGATGTTAAGATTCAAAAAATCTCTAAGATCTGAAGTAGCAGGGATACTGTTCAAATAATAGGGGAGATTTCACATGGCAGAGGACATTACTTCATTAGTCACTGGACTGGGATTCCCCTCTATTGAGGCATTTCTAGCGGTTATGGTTCTTATCATAGCCGTTTTCGGAGTAATTGTAGTTATATCAACCATCAGACCCGTTCTGAGCATGTTTCCCTACACTTATCCCAATGCACGTGTAAGGGCTAGAATAGGGAGAATATTCAATGATAAGCAGTTTCAAGAGATGATTGAAGCCACAAACATTGAAGAAGTGAAAAACTATCTCCGAGGATACCCAGATTACGCAAAATACATTGATCAGTACCCCCTGGAAAAGGCCCTGGACACCCAGCTTGCCGAAAACTACGATTTAGTAGCCAGGATAACCCCTGAAAACAGCAGAGAAGCTTTCAAGTTTCTCCTAAAAAAATGGGACATCCAAAACATTAAAAGTATAATAATCGCTAAAAAAGCAGGGTTAAACCACGAAGAAACCCTTGATCTGGTGATTCCATTCGGTGAACTCTCAGACAAACTGGACGCACTTGTAGACGCTGAAGATGTTAATGAAGTGTTAAGCGCCCTGGAAGGAACAGAATACACTCCCATCCTGGAAGATGTCATTCCCACCTACCAGGAAACAGGAATGCTGTTACCACTGGAAGCTTCTCTGGACAAGTATCTCCTGGAAAACCTCCTTCGAACTGTAACCACCCCTGAAGATGACAATACAGCCTACTTAAAAACTTACGTAGGAAACATGGTGGATGGAACCAACCTAAAAATCATCTTAAGGGCCAAGGTGGATGGATTAAAATTCGAGGATATTGAACCCTACATGATCAGTGATGGTTACCAGATAAGGGAATGGAAGCTAAAAGATCTCATGGAAGCAGAAGATGTTGCAGGTGTGGTGAGTGGTCTGGAAGGAACAGAATACGCTCCATTATTAGCAGAATCCATGGCCACCTACAACGAAACAGGCTCCATTGGAGCATTTGAAACTGCACTGGATAACCACGTAGTTGAAACCGCGAAAAAGATCTCTTTAAAGAATCAGTTTGGAATCGGACCGATGATTGGCTTCTTAAGCAGAAAGGAAAAAGAAATCAAAAACCTGAAAATCATTGCCCGTGGTAAACGCGAAGAAGGATACACC